>JAZAIZ010000106.1:0-1586 GCA_036230545.1 Myxococcota bacterium | reverse complement strand
AGGGACTCGTCATTGAAGGGGTCCGGCTGGGTGCTGTATCGGTCTTTGGAGATGGCTTGAGCACTCAGGTAGTGCTCAAAGACAGCGCCGTTCGAGACATTCAATTGGACGGAACCGTTGGTGAAGGATTTGGCGTCTCCATTCAAGATGCGAGGGCGTCCCTCGAGCGAGTCTCCATCAACAATGTCTACAACTTCGGACTGACGGCCTTGTCGTCAACCCTCGACTTAAAGGACATCGTGATTGAAAACATCATGAGCTTCAGTAAGAGCGAGGAGAAAGGCTATGGAGGCATCGCCGTGGTGGCCACGACGGTGACGGGAGAGGGGCTGGTGGTGCGTGGGAGCGAGAACGTCGGAATAGGAGGGTGGAGCAACAGCGTCTTTCGCCTGAGCGACGTTGTGGTCACCGATTCCATCGGCCCCGGAATCTTCTTCGTGGATTCCAGAGCGGAGGTCTCGAAAATGGAAGTGCACAACATCGAAGAAGATGCCATGGTGCTCTCCAACGCCTCCCTCGAGTTGGAGCGCTTCAGGGTTTTTGGGGTAAGGGGCTCACAGGAGATTGACAACGGCACCAACGCTATCACAGCGCTGAACGGCTCCGAACTGAACGCTTACCAGGGCATTCTCGAGAACGAAGGGGAGACCACCCTTTATTTTTCAAAGTCCAGCGGTGCCCTCGCAGACCTCTCCATCCAAGGGAAAGGGAATGTGGGACTCTCCATCCGAGATGCATCCCTGGTGGATGCAGAGAGGGTGCTCATCAAGGGAAAGACCTTCGGCGTCATCGTGGGACCTGCGTGGCGCAAGAACACAAGAAGTTACGCAAACCTGACCCATATCAGAATCGAGGGTGCGCGTGGTTATGGCATCCGCACCACCGACAGCCTCGTGGCCGGCCGTCGGATTCACGTGAGCAAAAGCCCCGTGGGTCTGGTCAATCAAGGAGCGCAGGGCATCATCATGCTGGAGGAGGTGGAGTTCAGCGAAGGCACCCTTGAGTCGGCGCTCGACCCCTACAGCCAGAACGCCTATTTGTCTGGAGGAATCGGAATGCTCGCGCACAAAGGCAGCCGCACCATCCTCTCCACAAGCAGACTCCACCACAACCGAACCGCCAACCTCGTCCTGGCCGGGGACTACACCATCGCGGAGTTGGACAATACCAGGCTGGAGCACGCACCAGATGAGGCTCTCAAGAAAGTGGTGCGCTTTGAAATCGGCGGAAAAACGCTCACAACGGGGTCGCGGAAGACCTTTGAGCGCTACGGTATCGCCACCTTTGACAAGAGCAGACTGACCAGCAAAACGGAGACTCCGGAGAAACCCAAAAAGAAGCTCATCACCGCCAGGGCGGAGCCTGCGGGCAAGAAGTCAGCGGGGGCGCTCACGGGAGCAGCTCTTGGAATATCCGCCTCGTCGAACGAAGCGCCCGAGGAAGATCTCCTGCTAGAGGAGGACTCAACGATTGACGCAAGGGAGCAGGGCGAAGCCCCCCTCGACCCTCTCTCTCAGGGAGAGGAGGGAAGCTCCGAGGGCCCGGTCGAGATTCAGGAGGACGACAAGGAGTCCGGCGAGCCCTCG
>JAZAIZ010000105.1:0-1676 GCA_036230545.1 Myxococcota bacterium | reverse complement strand
CAACACCCGCAAATTTGGCGGCACAGGCCTTGGGCTCTCCATCTCTCGAAAATTAGTCGAGCTCATGGAGGGCAAACTCGAGGTCGAGAGCACCCCTGACGTCGGCTCCTGCTTCACCTTCACCCTTCGACTGCAAAAAGCCGAGACTCGCTCCAACTCGGTGGCCCCCCTTAAAGAAGACGAGCTCACCGGAATCAACGTGCTTCTGATCGATCACAACCCAGTCACCCTCGCCGTGAACACCCGACTCGTTCAAGCGGCAGGGATGGTCCCCAGCGGCTATGAGAGACTGGAGAGCGCCGTCGACTTTCTTAACAACGCCATCACAAAACCTGCTCTCGCGCTCATCGCCATCGAGAACACCTCCCCCGAGACGCTCATCCCTCTGGAGGCCTTAAGAACCAGCACCACGCTTTCAACGATTCCCATGGTCGCCATGGTTGAAAGCCCCGTGCCGGGCTCCGCCAAAATCTGTCACACCCACGGTTTTCGAGGCTACCTCCCCAAACCCATCAAGAAACAGCCCCTGATCGACGTTATCCGAAATGTACTGGGCACCTCCGACCACCCGCCCTTCATCATCACCCGACACAGCGCCAAAGAGAGCGCGATCCAAAACATTCAAATCCTCCTGGTCGAAGAAAACGAGCTAAAACGTGAGCTCTCTCTGCAACTCCTCAAGCAGCTCGGCGCCCAGGTTTCAATCTCCAACGAGACAGAGATGCTCACCGGGCAAGCCATCGGCGGTAATTACGACCTTATTCTGGTCGACCTCGACTCTGCCTACTCCTCCAGCCTGGACGCCGCTAGCCGACTCCGCGAAAACAACTACAGCGGCGCCATTATTGGCCTCACCTCCAACATCACTCAGATCAACCTCGACGCCTGCCTTAGCGCGGGCATGAACACCTGCATGGAGCGCCCCTTGCAAAAAGAGACCATCCTGCAAGCTATCCGCAGCTGGTGCACCCCCTAAGATTTTCAACTTATATCTCGGACCCCCACCATGACAGTCACCTATTCTAATTACCTTAAGGTCGATGAGCTCTTGAGCCTTCAAGAACCCAAATCAGCGCTGCCAGAGCATGATGAGATGCTCTTTATTATTATTCATCAAGTCTATGAACTCTGGTTTAAAGAGCTCCTGCATGAGCTCCAAGGGCTCGGCGACGGATTCGCCCAAAACGATGAGCCCCACGCCCAGCGTGCCCTGAAGCGAATCCGCGCGGTGCTCAAAACACTGGTTGCCCAGGTGGATATCCTGGAGACCATGACCCCCATCGCCTTTGAGTCCTTTCGACACCGACTGGAGACCTCCAGCGGTTTTCAATCCACCCAATTTCGACTCATCGAGTTTGCCCTCGGAAAACGCAGCGAAGGCCCCCTCGCGCTTCATCCCCCCGAGAGCAAAGATCACAAAGCCCTCCGCGACGCATTACAAAAACCCAGCATTTACGAACTCTTTCTACAATACCTGAAGGCCAGAAACTACAATATCCCCGACAGCGCCTTAATGCGCGAGCGCTCTCTCCCCACCGAGAGCAACCCGGACGTGCAAAAGATTTTGATCGACATCTATCGCCACGATCCCGCACGGACCGAAGTCTGCGAGCTATTAGTAGACATCGATGAGGGCCTTCAGGAGTGGCGGTACCGTCATGTTAAGATGGTAGAGA
>JAZAIZ010000104.1:0-9488 GCA_036230545.1 Myxococcota bacterium | reverse complement strand
TGGAGCGTACCGAGAAGGAATATTACCTCAACGAGCAGATGCGGGCGATTCAGAAAGAGCTGGGGGAGCGGGACGAGCACAAGTCCGAGATGGTGGAGCTTGAAGAGCGCCTCAAGGAGAAAGACCTCCCCGACGAAGCGCGGGCCAAGGTTGAGAAGGAGCTGAAGAAGCTTAAGCTCATGGCCCCCATGAGCGCTGAGGCTACGGTTATTCGCAATTATGTGGATTGGTGCCTGGATCTTCCGTGGAATGAATGCACCTCCGAAGATTTGGACCTCCCTAAGGCGCAGGAAATTCTCGATGATGATCATTATGGTCTGAAGAAGCCCAAAGAGCGCATTCTGGAGTACCTCGCAGTTCACAAGCTGGTGGAGAAGCTCAAGGGGCCTATTCTTTGTTTCGTGGGGCCTCCGGGGGTTGGGAAGACATCCCTCGCTCGTTCCATCGCCCGGGCGACTGGCAGAAAGTTTGTGCGCGCCTCTTTGGGAGGAGTGCGGGATGAGGCTGAAATTCGGGGTCATCGCCGGACCTATATTGGGGCCATGCCCGGAAAGATTATCCAGAGCATTAAGCGGGCAGGCTCGTCGAATCCTGTTTTTCTCCTGGACGAGATAGACAAGCTCTCCAGCGATTTTCGAGGGGATCCGGCGTCGGCTCTGCTTGAGGTGTTGGATCCCGAGCAAAACAACAGCTTCAACGACCATTACATGGACCTGGACTACGACCTGTCCAACATTATGTTTATCTGCACGGCCAACAGCATGCAGGGCATTCCTCTGCCGCTTCAAGACCGGCTGGAGATTATCCGAATCGCTGGTTACACCGAGCAGGAAAAGATGGCCATCGCGGCGAAGTATTTGATTCCCAAGCAACGTAAGGACAACGGCCTTGCTGACGTGGACGTGAGCTGGAAAGACTCCGCCACCAAGACGATCATTCAATACTATACCCGTGAAGCGGGGGTGCGGACCCTTGAGCGTGAGATCGCCTCCGTATGCCGTAAGATTGCGCATCAGGTGGTGATGCCCCAGGGCGATGCAGCCCCGACCGAGTTTACGGTCAACGCCCAGAAAACAAAAAAATACCTCGGGGTTCCCAAGTTTAAGAAGAGTAAGCGTGAAGATGAGCCTGAGATTGGAATGGCGACCGGCTTGGCTTGGACGCAGGTGGGAGGGGAGATTCTGCAGATCGAAGCCGGGATTATGCCTGGCAAGGGCAAGCTGACGCTCACTGGCAAGCTGGGGGATGTTATGCAGGAGTCCGGCCAGGCGGCATTGAGCTATGTGAGATCAAGGGCGACTTCGTGGGGACTGCGTTCGGACTTTTATAAGGCGATTGATATGCACCTGCATGTGCCTGAGGGGGCCATGCCCAAGGATGGCCCATCGGCGGGCATCACGATGTGTACTGCGCTCGTCTCTGCGCTGACGCGGATTTCTATCCGGCATGACATCGCGATGACCGGGGAGATTACCTTGCGGGGTAACGTTTTGGCGATTGGTGGGTTGAAGGAGAAGGCCCTGGCAGCGCACCGGGCTGAGATTTATGAGATTATTATTCCCGCTGATAATGAGAAAGATTTGGAAGACATTCCAAAATCCATCGCGAAGGTCATGAAGTTTTACCCCGTCAAGCATATTGATGAGGTTTTGCGCCACGCTCTCAATTTGGATGACCCCGATGAATTCTTTGCAAAGAGTCAGCGAGCTGAGTTTGAGCTGGATTTGGGGCATAATGGCGAAGCCAATCACGCCCCGGCCGGTGATGATATTGTTCCCAACGCCCATTAAGGCAGTGGTTGGTTAGGGCTTTCGTTTGGGACCAACGCCCGTTGGCCTGGGCGCTCTAAGAGCGGACTCCGTGGAGGCGGGGGGAGGAGCGGAGAGTGACGAAGCGTTGTCCTCGCTCGGGGCCTCTGGTTGTTTAAGAGAGAACCCCGCTTTGTTACGCAGCTCTTGAGCAAGTTTTTCACTCAGGTCGCCTTTGTTGAGGGCTCGTTGCAGGGCAGACGCAAAAAATGAAGTCGATTGGTGTCGCCGTCCCTGGTCCTCCTTTTTCTTTAGTGCTTTTTGGGAAGCCTCTTTATCCAACTCGGCGTTGAGTCGAATGCTCTCACCCCACGATTCAAAAAATGCCTGCATGGTCGCGTGGCGATTGTCTAGAATGGCTTGCGCGACCTCCACGGGGAGATCTTTAAGGGTGATGCCAGGACAGGAGTCTTGAAGCAGCCTCAGGAAGAGGACGTTGGGGGAGCCGCCCTCAAGACTCAGAGAGCCATCGCGCAGCTTTTCGACCACCTGGCGTCTAGGGTCGGAGGTGCTTAGCTCAGAGACTGAGCCAGGATGAGAGAGCGAGGATGCCAGGGAGCTGGAGGTGGGGAAATCAGGTGTAGTCATGACTATAGTCTACACCTCATCAGATGGTTTTGGTTACATTTCTTCGATGGCGTGGACGAAGAGCCCGTCACGAAGCTTGGGTTCAAACCAGGTGCTTTTGGGCGGCATGACTTCTCCTGCGTCGGCGATCGCCAAGAGCTCGCCAATGGCGGTGGGGTGCAGTTTGAACGCAACCGCCCAGCCCTTGGAGACTCGCTCCGTCAGGGCGTCGTCGCCGCGAATTCCTCCGATAAAGTCAATGCGAGTGTCTCGCCGAGGATCGGTGATCCCAAGAAGGGGTTCGAGCACCTGACTTTGGAGGATACTGACATCGAGGCTTTCCACGGGGTCATCGGCGGCGTAGCTGTCGCTTCGAGCAGTCAGTGTGTACCAGCTGCCATCGAGAAACATGTTAAAACATTTAGGAGAGGGCTCTTCTTTTCCGAGGGAGATGTCCATTACCTCGCCTACTGCAGCGAGAAATTCTGAGGGGCTTCTCCCCATCAAGTCCTCGACGACCCGGTGATAGCCCATGATAAAGAGCTCGTCTTCGGGAAAGGAGACTGCCAAAAAGGACTGAGACTCCGGGTGCTCATCTCCTACCGCGTCTCGTTGCGCAGCAGCGACTCGACTTGCGGCCGCTGAGCGATGGTGTCCATCGGCGATATAGATGGGGCCCAGACTCTTAAATGCTTCCACGATGGTGTGAATCTGAGCATCATCGGAGATAACCCAAAGCTGATGTTGAATGCCGTCCTCTGCGGTGAAATCAACCTCCGGAGAGTCAGCTGTTACTGCCGAAATGGTCGAGTGAAGATCGGGGTGTTGGCGATGGGCCAAGAAGACAGTACCTGATTGAGCGTTTAGAGCTTCGATGTTTTTCACGCGGTCATCTTCTTTTTGGGGGCGCGTGTACTCATGCTTTTTGATGGTGTTGGTGTCGTAGTCGGCGACGCTGGCGGAGCAAACAATCCCGGTTTGGGTCCGACCATGCATGGTTAGGGCGTAGGCGTAGAGGCAGGGCGTCTCATCCTGCACCAGAATGTTGTCGGCGATTAATTGGTCGAGAGCTGTCCGACCTTGCTGGTAGACGGAGTCGTCGTAGGAGTCCACGGTGTCGGGGAGGTCAATCTCCGGCTTTGTAACGTGGAGAAAAGAGTGGGGGTTGCCTTCAGCCAGCGCACGCGCCTCCAGTCGATTGACGACATCGTAGGGAACCGATGCCACCTGGGAAGCCATTCCCGTTGCGGGTCTATAAGCGCGAAAAGGATAAATTCTAGCCATGGAGTGCTCCTGAACGTCAACTACTCTTGACGGGTGATGCTGTTGATGAGGATGGTTTCGGAGGGGACGTCCCGAAGTCCCCCGAGGGGACGATTGCAGCGCCCGCTCTTTTGACTGCTGGGGCAATGCGTTTTGATTTCTGCCATTTTGTCGATGATATCCATCCCGTCGGTGATGCTACCAAAAACGGCGTAACCGAATTCTCGGTCTTTGACCCCTCGGTGGTCCAGACGCGAGTTGTCCACAAGGTTAATGAAGAATTGGCTGGTGGCGGAGTTTGCCCGATTGCTTCGGGCCATGGCGACGGTTCCCCGGGCGTTGGTTATTTTGTTCTTCGCTTCGTTGGTGATGGGGTTCTTGAGGCCAGTCTTCTTTTTCTTGGGGCCCTTGGTGTAGCCACCTCCCTGAATCATAAACCCCGGAATCACACGGTGAAAGATGGTTCCTTCATAGAAGCCATCATCGACGTAGGAGAGAAAGTTCTTAACCGCGATGGGGGAGTTTACTCCATCAAGCTCGATGGTAAATTTTCCTTGGTTGGTGTCAACAACGACCGTCACGGCCTCTTCTACAACGGACTCCTCGGTCTCTTCGCCTTCTTCTGTCGTCTCTTCCTCTTCGTCGTCCTTGGAGCATGCCCCCAGCGCGACAAAAAAACAGAGTGAGAGGGGTAATAGAAAGCGCATGCAGATCTCCTTTGATGCTGTCGAAGGTCAAGTCATAACCAACGACAGGGGAGAGCGCAATCAATCAGGAATTACTTAGGAGGCTGATTTGGGGAGCTGTATTTTGGGCTTTTTGGGGTTGCGCCGATAGAGAATCAGCGTGTGCCCGATGAGCCCGCAGAGATGGGCTTTGGCCTGGTCTGCCAGCTTTTGAGCCATGGCCTTTTTGTCTTCGGGTTCTCGGAGGCGAACCTTGATTAGCTCATGGGCGGTCAGGGCATCGTCGATGCTTTGAACGACGTTCTCGGTGATGCCGTTTTGGCCAACGAGGACTATGGGTTTCAGGGCATGGGCCCTCGCCCGTAGAAATTTTCGTTGCTCGCTGGTGAGAGCCTTGCCTTTGGATTTTTGTGCAGTCATGACGTACCTTCCGGCGCGTCTATAAGCGCGGTTTTCGGGATTGGGCAAGGAGAAAAGAAGAAAGCGCTCCCCCCCCAAGAGGGGCCGAGGAGCGCTTCGCGCTGGCTACGCGGAGGGTTGGGCTCGTGAGCCTCGTTTTTGGCTGCCATTGGATTTAGAGCTGCTTTTCTGTGCGGCAGGCTTGGACGGCGCGGGGAGCGCCTCCTTGGAGTCTTCCGCTTTCTCTGGAATCAGCCCAAAATGCAGTCGGATACGCTCTTCAATCGAACTTCGTAACTCATTGTTTTCACTAAGGAACTTACAGGATTGCTCCCGTCCTTGGCCAATGCGTTCCCCTTGGTGAGAGTACCAGGAACCAGCCTTGTCGATGATTCCCAGGTTGGTCCCCAAGTCGAGAATATCCCCGGTTTTGTTGATCCCTACACCGTAGAGGATGTCAAACTCATGCTCTCTGAAGGGAGGCGCCAGCTTGTTTTTGACAATCTTCACCCGGGTTTTATTCCCCAGCACCTGATCGCTCGCTTTAATGGTGCCAATGCGACGAATGTCCATACGAATACTGGAGTAAAATTTAAGCGCGTTTCCACCGGTGGTCGTCTCGGGGCTTCCAAACATCACCCCGATTTTCATTCGAATCTGATTGATGAAGATAACGCAGGTGCGGCTTTTAGAAATAATGCCCGTTAATTTGCGGAGAGCCTGACTCATTAAGCGCGCCTGCAACCCGACGTGCGCGTCACCCATCTCTCCCTCGATTTCAGCCCGTGGCACCAGTGCTGCTACGGAGTCGATAACCAGAACGTCCACAGCGTTGGAGCGAACGAGCATCTCGGCAATCTCAAGCGCTTGCTCCCCCGTGTCCGGTTGGGAGACAAGAAGGTCGTCGGTTTTAACACCGAGCTTGCGAGCATAGGAAACATCGAGGGCGTGCTCTGCGTCGATAAAAGCAGCGACCCCTTGATTCTTTTGCGCCTCGGCGAGGATGTGAAGAGAGAGTGTGGTTTTACCGCTCGATTCAGGCCCATAAATCTCTACCACTCGACCTCGAGGCACTCCCCCTATTCCAAGGGCAACGTCAATTCCAATGGAGCCGGTGGAGATGGTCTCAACATCAGAGCTGATACCCTCCCCCTCTCGCAGCCGCATGATGGCACCTTTGCCAAATTGCTTTTGAATGGAACCAATAGCCAATTCAATGGCTTTCCCTCGGTTATCACTAGTATCGCTCGCCATGGTCTCTCTCCGATGATTAAATTCAACAACACGCTATGGTTGTTTTTGTATACTGAACAAATGTTTCATGTCCAGCTTTTATATTTTTACGACGTACCTCTGACAGGAAGAGGCGCTCTTTCGCGTTTTTCACCATTATTTTTTTTCAGGACTCGCGCACCGGGAAGAGATTCTTCTCAAGAGGAGGCGTCTTTTTTGGGAGCTCTACCGGCGAGACTTGATTTTTAAGCCGATTTTTTGAAAAGTCTTTGGAAGGTGAGCATTATTAAGTGGTAGGGGTGGAGAGCTTCTCCCTGATCATTTGGAGTAACCGTGCCTGGCGTAGCTGGCGAACATTTCCCGACGACGAAGACAACGGCGCAGTGGGCCGATGGCTTGGGGCACGTGTTTGAGCATGTGGCGCTCTTTGATGTTCGCGGGACCGTCGCTAGTGTTTCCTCGGTGCACGGTATCAACCCCGATGCGGTGGGGCGCAACCTCTCCCTTAATTCTCAGACCCCCCTTCGTTGGGCCATTGAGGCGGCTTCTGCCCTGGTCAGCTCTGGAAATTCCCCGGGGGGTGGCATTATCGCTCGCGGCCTTGGCCTGACTCGGCCTCGGGCTTTCGCGGTGCTGCCTTTGATTATCGATGGAGATTTACAGGCTATTGCCTATGTGGACAACGGCGAGAGCACCCTTACGATGTCTGCGGTCAGCAAAGTGTTTGGGGTCGTGGACGCGAGCCTGAGAGATGATGTGCATTATGTCACTCGGCTTGAGACTGCCTCCTTCGGCGTAGACGAGGATTCCGGGTTGGTGCTGTGTGAGACCCCGGAGGGGACAGAGTCCCAACGCCCTGAGGCATGGAAGCCCGTGCTCTCGTCCCCAAGGGAGCCCACGTATGACGCCGAGCCCGATGACATCGACGAGATCGAGGCCATGCTCGACAAAGCGCTGGCGAACAACCCCCTGGTGGACGAGCCGGTGGAGCCGGATACCATCGCTTCGCCCGTGCTCTCCCTTCAGGACCACCTGCACACCCTCGATGAGGGAGTGGTGCAGGGACAAGCCGTGGCTCCGCAGGCTTCTGTGGTTGAGTTCGAGCCCCTGGTGGAGGTGCCCCCGCCCCCCGCTCCGAGCGGAAAATCACCGGCAGAGAAGCGCAGCGAGCGCGAGGAAAAGCTCAAGCAGGTTTTGTCCGATCCCATGGTGGAGGCTCCGCTTATCAAAGAGGCTCCTCCTGTTGTCTCCTTTGGGGACGAGTTGCCACAGCCCCAGGAGGCTGCCCCAGAGGTCTCCGTGGGCGAGGCTCCCCCAGCGCCCCGCCTGTCTCCGGAGTCCAGCGATCAGTGGGCCCTTGAAGACCTGGTACGATTGGGCAAGGGGGCTCGCGCCCCAGGTCGCAGTCGATTTGGCAGCTTAAGTCGACAGCTGCTTGTGGCTGCGATGTTCATCGCGGCGCTTACCACGGGGATGATCGCAGCGGTGGCGCCCCCCTCCGATGGACCGCAGGCTGGCTTTAGCTTTCGGGTTCATCCGAACTCTTCCCTGGAGGAAATCGCCAACCACCTAAAACGTCAGGGTGTTATTCGAAGTAGCCTCGGCTTTCGGGCCCTGGCCCGAAGTCAAGGGGTCGAGCGGGATCTCAGGGCTGGGCAGTACAGCATCCCCAGGGGGGCCTGGGTGTGGGATGTCTTGTCGGAGCTTCACCGGGGTCAAGTCAGAACTCGCTCGGTTACCATTCCCGAGGGGCTGACCCTTCAGGAAACGGCAGAGATTGTCGAAGCGAGCGGGTTGGTTACCACCGAAAAATTTCTCAAGGCCGCTCGGGACCCCGACTTAATCGCTGCCTACGGGCTTCAGGCGCCCACCGCCGAAGGGTTCCTCTTCCCCGAAACCTATACCTTCGCCGAAGAACTCTCGGCCTCGGAGATCGTTAAAGAGATGATCGATCTCTTTTTCGCTCGCGTGACTCAGCTTGTCGGGACCCAGGAGGTTGGTCCGAATGAGCTGCTCGATATTGTCACCCTGGCATCCATTGTGGAGCGCGAAGCCAAGAGCAGCGATGAGATGTCCCGAATCGCGGGTGTCTTTAAGAACAGGATGGCCCGCAATATGCGACTCGAGTCCTGCGCTACCGTTCAGTATATTCTAGGAAAGCCCAAAGAGCGGCTGTTGATCAGTGATCTACGCAAAGAGTCTCCCTACAACACCTACCTGAAGCCCGGCTTGCCCCCGGGTCCCATTTCCAACCCCGGACTTGCCGCACTTGGGGCGGCCTTCACCCCCGAGGTGCATCAATACCTGTTTTTCCTGGCAAAAAATGACGGCAGCGATAAGCACACCTTCACGAGAACCTACGCGCAGCATCAAAAGGCTCGCCTCCAGCAAAAGCAGCGGGGAGAGTAGGGACTGGTTATTTCTTTTTCGGGGGGAGGTCTTCCTGAGCCTGAAGCTTGGGGGCGTCCTGGGCGTAGAGCCACCGATAAATGCCGTAGGTGGTAAGAACCCTCTTCACATAATGCCTCGTTTCGCGCACGGTCATTTCTTCGGCAAAGATATCAAACCCCTCGTGTTGGTGTTTTTCCCACCAAAGATTTCCTCGCCTGACTGAGCCATTATAGGCGGCGAGGCTTAAGCCCTTGTGTCCCTTGTAGCGCTTAAGCAGCTCCTTAAGCAGCGCTCCCCCCAGTCGCGCGTTAAGCCTCGGCTCCTGCAGCTGAGAGGAGCGTTTGATTTGCACCGGAGGCTCAAGGCGTGGGCCGAGAGATTGGGCCACACCGAAGAGAAGCTGAGTTAAACCGTAGGCTCCCGCCCAGCTTACGATTCTGGGGTTAAAGCCGCTCTCCTCCCGGGCCAGGGCCTGCAGAAGCAATTCGGGGAGTTGATGTTCTCGCTCGGCAGCCCCCAACTCATCGCGATAGGCCAGAGGGTACGCCGCCTGGAGAATCGCGATTTGACTGCTGCTTGGCTTTTGCTCCAGATACCGGGCCCCGCTGGTTCGAAGCAGCCACTGAGCCTCCTGTTTGGCGCCCGCCTCCTTCAGCAGGAGCGCCACAAGTATTTTGGGCTCCACCTGGGGGCAGGTGGTGGAGGCGATGGGAGACCGGGAAGATTTGTGTTTTAGCTGCCGCAGAAAGGGGATGGCGTCTTGTTTTAGTCCCCGTTGTATCAGGGCAAGCGCCGCAGGCAGCTGAGGATGAAGGGTGAGGTTTCCCGGGCAGATCCCGGGAAAAGTCTCTGCCGAATTAAAGGGGAAGCGAATGGGGGTGTGGGAGGCAGTATAGGCGGCGGGGTCCAGAGACTCCAGGCGCTTTAAGGCCATCTGGGCGTAAAACCCCAGTGGCTTGTGCTTGATGGCTCGTTGATAGTGGGCGATGGCCAGTTGATCTTTTTTCTCGGTGGCGGCTATTCGAGCCAGCCAATAGCTGGCTCGAGCGAGTTCTTCCTTTTGTTGCACGCAGCCGGCGGCACTGTGCGGCGGCGCAAACGCCGCCTTGGCGGGGCGCGCGTCCCCGGCGCGGGGGGCCGG
>JAZAIZ010000103.1:0-1712 GCA_036230545.1 Myxococcota bacterium | reverse complement strand
GTGTCGTTGGGGTTGTTGTAGCCGAGGCCACCACCGTTTTGGGCGGTGGTGACCAGCCTGTCGAGCTCCGCGACGCTGCTGACGTTGTAGACCGAGGCGGCGAAGCCGTCTGCGCCGCAGCCGCCTGAGCCGCAATAGCCAATGGTGTTGCACTGGCCGGTGGAGATATCAAAGGCGAGCCGGACCTGCCCTGCGCTGAGGGCGTGGCCGATATTAAACATATGCCCTTTTTTGCCGATGGCCTTGCCCGTCAGCTCCAGCCATCCACGGGGGTCCTGGGTGGCGTCGTGGTAGGTTTTCCAGAGGGTTCGGTCGAGGGGGCTGTCAAAATCTTCAAGCATGTCCCAACCGCAGACGCCAACAAAGGCGGTGGCCGAGGTCAGGGTGTCCTCTCCCTGGGTGGCGACGAGGGTGATGGTGTGGGTGCCGTTGCTCAGGGTGCTGGTGGAGAAGGAGACCTCCCCGTCTTCGGTGGGGGTGTGGGTGTGCAGGGTTCCCTCGACGCTCGAAGCCCACGTGAGGGTCACCGGATCGGCGTCGACGCCTTCGGGCAGTCCGCTGAAGCTGGCTTGAAATGTGATCTCATGATCAGCGGGGTAGCTGGTGTATTGGTCGCTGGGGAGGGTAATGCTCAGCGCCATAGGGGGAGCTGGCTCATCGGGTTCATCGGGGGTGTCCGGGAGCTCGCCGGGGGGCTGCGTGGCGGGGCCGCCATCGGCGAGGCATTCTCCGTCCACCAGGGTCTCCCCTGCCTGGCAGGAGAGTCGACCATCGAAGTCTCGTGGGTTGGAGCACCCAGAAGATAAAAGCAGAGTCAGCAGCAGTGATATCCCGGTGTATTTCATGGAAAACTGACCTCCTCGGGGGGATTATATCCCGTCCCGCATAGTTTGTCCGGATGGACTACCTACGAAAAACCGGTGGGGCTGTCCATGCAATTGGTCTGTTTTGGCGGAACCCAGAGGGGGCCACACCTCTAAGTTGTGGACATTGCATTCAATTAGCCCAAAAGTTTTTCGTACTTGACGAGGGGCTGCATCCAGCGGAGAGAGGGGTGGTGGACTCTTTGTGGGGACCTTTTTCGTCCACAGACACGGGGGCGGGGGCGGTTACGCAGGGCAGGCAACAACAAACACGAGACAAAGACACTTCCATGAGCGCATTGGTTTTAATTGTTGAAGACGAGCCGGATCTCCTTGAGACCCTCCAGTACAACCTGCAAAAAGAGGGCTACGCCACCCGAGTCGCGCCGGACGGTGCCTCGGCGTTAAACGAAGCGTTTCGCGAACCCTTTCCCGATCTGGTGTTGCTCGATCTGATGCTGCCGGACATGTCTGGCAACGAGGTGTGCCGGCAGCTCCGCGCCAACCCCGCCACCCAGGCCATCCCCGTCATCATGGTGACCGCCCGCAGCGAAGAGGTTGATCGGGTGGTTGGCTTCGAGGTGGGGGCTGACGACTACGTGGTTAAGCCCTACAGCCCCCGGGAGCTCTTGCTGCGGGTTCGGGCGATTCTGCGACGCTCCGTAACCCCCGAGGCGCAGCAGGCAGAGCAGCTGCGTTTTGGTGCGCTGGTGGTGGATGAGCTGGGACATCGCGTGTGGGTGAGCGAGCAGGAGATCACCCTCACCGCTTTGGAGTTTCGCCTCTTGACGACCCTGCTGTCCCGCAAAGGCAGGGTGCAGAGCCGTGACCGTCTGTTGGACGATGTGT
>JAZAIZ010000102.1:0-17693 GCA_036230545.1 Myxococcota bacterium | reverse complement strand
CCCGCTACTGCAATTATGAGGGCGAAGAAGAATGGTTTCATGGGTTTGGTTTGGTGACCTCCATGACGAGTTTCTTCATTTTGGGATTGAGATGCAAGATTTTTGTGGAATATTCATTTCTCTTAGGAGGGGAAGAGTGATGGGCTTCAAGGGCGCGTTGAGCAGTCTCGAATGCTTCGGTTATATTTCCACCTTGCTTGAGGATGTCGGCCTGTATTGCCAGGCACGATGCGCAATGGGGTTCGATTTCAATGCTGCGCGAAAGGGAGAGGTGTGCGGCGGCGAGGTCTTGATCTTCTCGGTCGATCAACGCAAGATCTCGCCACGCCAGAGCGTTGATGGGGTCTCGGTTGATTATTTCTTTGAGAAGTTTTCTTTTGATTGCGCTACGCGATGGGCCTACTTCGTTGGGTGATATTTTACCAAGAAGCAAGAGCGCTCGTTGGAGTGGTCTTGGATCGTGGGGAAAGTCATCGGCAAGTGCTACCAGCCGTTCGGATGATTTAAGCGCGTCATTGGTTGCCTTGTAGTGAAGGCTCTCTTGAAGAAGGTGGGTTGCGACACTCCAAGGTGCCCAACGAGATGCAAGCCGGGAAGATTCGATGGCGCCGGGAATATTGTCTTGACTTCGAAGATGAAGGGCGCGTGTCCGATAATGCTTCCCAAGGACACCGGGGATGGCGAGGAAGAGCGTGAGGAGGCAACAAAGACCGGCATAGGGGATTCGGCTTTTTCCCGTGCTTAACGTTGTTGGAGCTCCCAGGGGCATGGCGGACCGAATTGCGCCAGCCACCCAGATCGTCGCCACGGCTGGAATGATGGGGGCATGCATGGTGGTGGAGACGAGCGCGGGAAGCGCGAAGGTTGAAAAAATAGCGAGGTCTCGGGAGATCGCTTGACCTGCGCTGTAGCGTTTCTTGAAGGCGTATCCAAGAGTGCATACACCCGATAACAATGCGACAAGTCCCAGCCACCCTAACTCGGTCCAGATTTGAAACAGCTCGCTATGGGCCTGGGTGGCTAGCTTTGGATAACGAATGAATCCATCAAGAGGAACACCGTGAATGCGCATTGCTTCGCCATATCCACCAAGCCCGACGCCCAGAGGATTGCTTAAGGCGACCTCCGCACTTGCCTGCCAGATGGCGAGACGGCTTAAGGAGTAGGGGTCTACCTTATCTACTCCTAGTTGTCGCCAAAGCAGGAGAGAAGCTGCGAATATGGACAGACCCAAAATGGGAATTATGGCTTTTTTTCCGTATGCGCCTATTAGAAGAATAGAAACCGAGACTCCCAAAGTGGCGATGCCGCTTCGTGAGAGAGTGCTACAGATACCACAGAGAAGCATCCCGGAGATGAACCACCACAGACGCGGGTTCTGCTCTTTTTTGTCTATCGCTTGAATAAGCGCGACCAGGGTGAGGGGGGCGAGGAACGCGGCGAGGTTGTTCGGGTTAAAGAACCCCCCGGAGGCTCGCCCATCGCCGTTGAACCATTGCCCTATGGCCCAGAGTGAGTGCGCTGCGCCGACGAACACGAGGCAGCGCAAGAGAGTTCTTGTGTGGTCGGTTGCGTTATAGAGGAGAGCCAAAAAGAGCGCTATGCAGAGCACCGTTGTGATTGCCGGGTTGATCCCTTGCCCGATAACGGGGGTGATACTCAACCCCAGGGCCAAGGCTGGAAGCGCAAGGCAAGGGGTGAGGATCTCGCCCAAATGACAGACCTGCGTTTTTTTAGGCCAGAGCCAAAAAACGCCGACCACCATAATGAGTCGTAAGAAGAACGCCGGAAGGTGTGTGGTCGCGCCGTCGAAAGCGGTGCATGCCATGAGCGCTGTGATAAGGAGAGCGGGGCCGATAAGTGGTCTGATGTTCATGGTGGGAGAAGTGTCGCATTTAATGGTTGGCAACACCAACGCGGAGGGGGCGAATAAATGATTCGGTGCAGGGGAGAAAGTTTGATATAGATCTTCACCATGGAAGAACTTGCACAGTCTCAGCTGTTTTTATGGTACGTGGTGGCTATGGGTGGCTGCATTGGGTCGTTTCTAAATGTGGTGATAGCGCGCGTCCCCCTTGGGGAGTCGGTGGTGAGCCCCCGCTCGAAATGTCCTAAGTGCAACAACTCGATTGCGTGGTATGACAATATCCCCGTGCTGAGTTGGCTTGTTCTTCTAGCGCGCTGTCGCCAGTGTAAGACGCCCATATCGGCCCGCTACCCTCTGATTGAGGTTTTAATGGCGATTCTCGCTGGGGCGTTGTGGATGAAAATGTGACCGACCTGGGAATTTGTTATCTGGCTTCCTTTGAGCGCGGCGCTGGTCGCGGTGTCCTTTATTGATATCGACCACTGGTTAATCCCCGATGTGATCGTATTTCCCTTTATCCTCTTTGTGGGCGCGGCGGTTTTTCTTCCCGGGGGAGTGACCCCCCTGGATGCCTGTTTGGGTTTGTTGCCGGCGGCGCTTATTTTTTCGGTGGGGTGGGGGTTTGAGAAGATGACCGGTCGAGAAGGGCTGGGCTTTGGGGACGTCAAGCTCCTCGCCTTGCTGGGGATCGCGGTTGGGCTTTTGCCTGCGCTCAATATTCTGCTGCTGTCCTCGATTCAGGGGGCGATCATTGGCATTGCTCTGCGGCTCTTCACCTCCGGTCATGAGGCCCAGAAATCAGGAGGAGAGGCCAGCCCCGATCCTGCCGAATCCCTAAACGATGGGGATGAACAAAACGATGGTGAAGAGGATTGGGTACCGCCCCCCTACGCTATACCCTTTGGTCCATTTCTCGCGTTGGCGGGGCTTCAGGTGATTCTGCTGCCGCCGGAGTTGAGCGACATCAGTTATTATATCAGTCAATGCCTCGTGGAGGGTCCCTTATGAGAGCAGGGGCCTCTGCCTGATGGAGTCTCTAGGCTGAGAGGATGGGCAGGTGTTGGGAGCTGAGCGGGCTGGCACCGGGGACCTGAACAGCGCTATCCACGACGGCGTCTGCGAGGTGATCCTGTTCGGGATCATCGATGTCCTCGGAATCAACGTCCGAATGATTGGGGTAGAGAGGATTCAGCTTGGGATCCATCAAGTGACTGGGATGAACATTGCCCAGGGCTGAGAGGAGATTGCCCTTGAGGTGACGCTGTTCTTTGCTCAATTCTGAGAGGAGCCCCTTGATGTACTGGCGTCGGGTCGCTTGTGAGCCACAGAGAGTACAGGGCATGATCTCATAGTTGTGAAATTGAGAGAGGGAGGCCAAATCATCTTCACGGGCGTAGCAGAGGGGGCGAATGACCTCGTGGGTTCCGGCGTCGTTGATTAGACGGGGAGGCATGCTCTTCATTTGCCCGGAATAAAAGAGGTTCATCAGGAGGGTTTCGATGAGATCATCCCGGTGATGCCCAAGGGCCACTTTGTTGCAGCCGTGGCGCTCTGCTGCTTTGTAGAGGATGGCGCGTCGAAAGCGGGAGCACGCCGAGCAATAGGCCTTGCCCTCTTCGGTGAGTGACACCACCGCGGTATAGGTGTCTTGAGTCTCAAATTCTGTTGGAATATCGAGGGTTTTCATAAAGCGGACCATGGGGCCGCCATCGTATCCCGGCTGCCCCTGGTCGAGGTGATAGGCCACCAGATCGAAGTTGAAGGGGACCGCGGCCTGCATGCGCTGGAGCGCCCAGAGGAGGACGTAGGAGTCTTTTCCTCCGGAGAGGGCCACTAAAATACGGTCTCCCTCTCCAATCATTGAAAAGTCGCGATTTGCTTTGTTGACCTGGCGCATGACGCGCTGCTCTATGCCTCGTTGTCCCATGGGACGGCCTCTTATCCTGTGGTGACTGGTTGGACAAGGAGAATCGCCTGCTTCCATAGCTGCTGTAATTACAGAGATTTTGGTATTTCGACTCCCAATTCTTCGTTCGGGATGTTGGCTGTAGTATGGATGACGCACCAAAGAGGGGAGAGCAGAGCATGGGGACCGTCCTGAGACCATTGAGTTGCAGAAAGTTTTACGGAATGTTTCTTTGTCTGGTTGTCGGACTAGCGACTCCCCGGACGACGTTTGGAGTGTCTGAATCTGGCGCGGCTCCCAAGGCGCGGGTGGTGGTTCTTGGGGTTGATGGGGTGTCGCTTAATCTTCTGAAGCCCTTCATTGAGAGCGGTGTGACCCCCACCCTCGGGCGCTTGGTTCGGCGGGGCACTGCGACGCCCTTGGCTTCGTTCTGGCCCTTGAGAACTCCGCAGGTCTGGACCTCGGCGGTGACCGGTAAATACCCCGGTCAGCATGGGATCTGGGACCACCTAAGCAACACGTACTTTAATCCGCCTCCTTTTCGTACGAAAACAAAGCGGCGAGTGACCAGTGAGGACCGAAAGTCGAATGCCTTGTGGTCCATCCTGGATGAGAAGGCTTTGAAGACCTTGACGGTGGGGTGGGTGGCCACTTGGCCGGCGGAGGACCTTCAGCACGGTGTTATGATTGCCCCGGTGGAGTTGATGGGAGATCGCCGTCAGACCTCCATTAAGCCTTCCTTTTATAGTGGGACCACTCGAACCATCACGCCAAAGAGCTGGAGTCGGGAGTTGGAGTCTCTTTATCGGCTCCCTTCCACGCTAAGCCGCGAGGACATGCAGGAGTTCGCGTCGATTCCTGCCCCCGGCAGTTCTCTCTATAAGTTGCCTCGCATGAAGCGTTACACCTATGCGCTCCGTTGGAGCCTCGCTCGGGCACAGAGCGTGGAGCGGCTCACCCTTGCGGCGTTCAAAAAGCAGCCGGCAGAGGTGGTGCTTTCGTATTTTCAATGCACGGACTCGCTGCTGCATCGTTTCTGGATTTTTCAGGAATCCGAAGAGGCGATCGCCGAGCGCTTTAAAGAGCACAAGCTTCCCTTGGGGGACATCCCGGAGTTGAAGAGGCGCTTTGGTCGCGTGGTGGAGCAGTGCTACCGGGATGTAGACCAGCGCATTAAGAGAATCCTCGATGCTGTGGCGGGGCCCGAGACGTTGGTCATGATTCTGAGTGACCATGGTTTTGGTCCCGCCTCGGTCCCCCATCGCATGCCTTCGGAGCCTTACGGTGGAACGCATCGGGATGACGGCGTGTTGATTCTTGCAGGGCCGGGAATTGTCCAGAATCAGAGCGTCGTTAACGCTTCGATTCTGGATATTACCCCCACCCTCCTGACATTTCTTGGACACCCTGTTGGAGCAGACATGCCCGGGAGAGCTCTCCGGGAGCTTTTCAGCCCAGGAGCATTACCGACACCTGGGATGATCTCCTCTTACGAATCCACTCCCCAGACGGCGATTCCCTTTCGCGAAGGGTGGCCACCGCGTAAAGCTAAGACCCGCTCGGCGCTAAAGAAGGCAGAGCGCCAGTCCTATTGAATGTAGCCCAGAGATTTCAACCGCTCTATCTCGGTCTCGGCGTGGGGGGCCTTGGTTTTCTTGGCTTCTTTCTTTTCGGGGGTTGTCTTTAGCGCGTTGTTGGCCAGAGTGATGGGTGGGTTTTGGAGTTTGAAGGATTCCTGCACCATGTCCAGTGCTATTTTCCCCGGGAGTTCTTCGGGGACACCTTGGCCCATCAGATAGAGCGCGGTGGGGGCGACGTCGTAGAGTGTCAGGTCCTTGAACTTTCCCGCCCGGATCATGGGCCCGTGGGCGATGAAGACCCCCTCAAGCTCATGCTGTCCATCAAAGGGGACCCCGCTATGAATGGCGCGCTTGCGGTCTTGTTTGCCCCACCCATGGTCGGAAAGCAGGATGAGTGTGCTTTGGGGACCAGCGGCCGCATGAATTCTTCCCACCATCTCGTCGAGTAATTCGTAGTAGCCGTCGATCACGCCACCAAAGCGGCGTTTAAGCTCTTTGGCTGTGGAGGGGGGAAGCTTGTGCCCCTTGAGGCGCGCTTTGATCTCCGGGAGGGGCTGGCGCATTAACCAGAAGCGATGGGCGAGGGTGTCTGAACCATCAAAATAGGACATCACCAGCCGGGTGTCGGGTTGGTTCTCAAGCAGGGTCTCTACGATGGCGGTGTTGGTCAGAGTCGACGCGATGGACCAGCGGATGGTGTAGGTGTAGCGCTTGAGCTTTGGGATCTTCCGATAGAGTGAAGACTTCTGGTGGGGGAGGTCCGCGATTTGTGCAATGCGCGAGGTGGGCACGTCCGAGGCGGAGAGGACTTGGTCTTTGAGAGCGTTGAAGGTTGCTTCGGGGAAGGTCTGTCCCTGCTCGTTTTTGTAGATCTTCCCTTTGATGGAGGTCTGCTTGGACTGGCCGAGGGCGACGTAGGGGGCAACCATGACACCCTTGATGGGTTGGGCAGGCCAGGTGTTGAGCCAGCCTACCACCAGGGAGGGGAGCCCGGCGGCGCTGGCCATGGCCCAGAGCGGGGGCGATTTGAGCATATCAGAGGTCACCAGCTCTTGTTTGCGATGACGCGCCTCCTTTGGCCAGTAGCGGCTACCGGTGACGAAGTCGTAGATGCCGTGGACATCCCGGGGTTGTCCGGTGGCGACCGTGGTCCACAGAGCGGGGGAGCGCATGGGCTTCTCCGAAAGCAGCACCGAACTCGCGCCGGTTTGAACCAGCTTTGCGATGTTGGGGAGGCGGCCCGCCTCTATCAGGGGGTTGAGGACGTCGAAGGTGACCCCGTCGAGCCCGAGGATCACAAGCCTCGGGGCCGGGGAGGCCTCTTTGGCTTGAATTGGGCTTGTCAGCAGGAGTACAAGGCAGAGCGCGGTCAAGAAGTTGCGGTGATTGCGAGTGGGTTGCGATTTCATTTTTGATGACCTCGTCCGTAGGTGCTTGAGCGTTGAAAAGGCGAGCTTAAACGTTACGTGAAGTTTGTTACAGGGGCATTATGAGTTTAACGACGTCCTCCTCTTTATCCGTGGCGGCCATCCAGCTTACTTCGACTCCCGATGTGGACGCCAATTTATCGAGAGCTCTTCACCACCTTGAGGAGGCTGCCTCTGCCGGTGCAGATCTGGCGGTGTTGCCTGAAAATTTCGGTTTTCTCGGTTCTGAAAAAGCCAAGCTTGCCTACGCTCAGAGCATCGAAGAGGGCAGCTTTGTGGCCCCTCTGCGGGAGCTTGCTGCGAAGAAGGGGATGGGGATCATCGCCGGGGGCATGCCCGAAAAGGGGCCCGACGACGATAGAGTCTACAACACCGCGGTTTTCATTGGGCGAAGCGGGGAGGTGGTGGGTAGTTACCGGAAGATTCACCTCTTTGATATCGATCTCGCCGGGAAGATCTCCTATCAGGAGTCGGCTTCGGTGCTGTCGGGCAACGAGCCCATGGTGGTTGAGTTTGAGGGATGGAAGGTCGGGCTCAGCATTTGCTACGACTTGCGCTTTCCCGAGATGTACCGAAGCCTGGTAGACCAGGGGGCCCATATTCTAACGGTGCCGGCGGCGTTTACCCTGCAGACAGGCAGGGACCATTGGGAGGTTTTGCTGCGGGCTCGCGCCATTGAGAACCAGTGCTATGTAATCGCGGCTGGGCAGGTGGGTGAGCACCTTAAAGGGAGGACGTCCTGGGGGCAGAGCTGCGTGATAGATCCGTGGGGGACTATCCTTGAGCAGGCACCCGACGTTGAGGGGGTCACCCTGGCCACTCTCGAGAGAAGCGAGCTGCAGCGCATTCGAACGCAGCTGCCCTGCCTGACGCATCGGCGCCTTTAAGTGTGGTTCGGCTGCTTGCTCAGATGGATTTGATCACCATGAGACCCAAGGTAATAAACCAGAGCAGGTGATTGACTCCGGAGAGTGCTCCGAAGGTGGTGGCGAGGGATTTGGCTTCGTCGAGGTTCTCGCTTTTCTGGTCAATAATGTCGCAGATGGCATCGCTGAGAGGGTTGATCATCATAAAGCCCAGCCCCAGCATAAGGATGGCCAGCCCCATGGCGAGATGAATGCGGAAGGGGACGTTTCCAAAGCCCCCCGAGGTCATGATGATAGCGAAGCCGGTGATGACCGTGAGGACTCCCGCTCTCAATGAGATTCCAACGGATTTTTGCAAGCGGTCTTTGAGTCCATCAACGTGAGGCCGTCCTCGCTCGAGGGTTTGTCGGACATCCCCTGGGGTAAGGAGTACTGCGCCAAACCAGACGGCGGCGGACATGATATGGAAGAATCGCAGGATATAATAAAATGTAAGCATCGCGCTGACTACCCAAGGGGTCTCGATTCGTCAATTGCTCCCGGAATCAGGCGTGTTATTCATCTACTTGCCTGAAAAATAAGAGCTTAGTTGACCTTGGCTGCGAAGATCTGGTTTGCTTGGGTGTGGTAGCTCGCAGCAGGAAGAGGGGGGAGTGATTTTATGGGCTGTTCTGAACGTATTCTCTTTGTGGATGATGATCCCCTGGTGCGAACGGCGTTCGCACGCTCCTTGCGTACCCGTGATTTTAACGTGGAGCTCGCTGAGGGGGCTGAGCACGCGATCACGTTGGCTGGTGAGCGGGAGTATGCGGTGATCGTCACCGACTATCGAATGCCCCGCACCAATGGGTTGGAGTTGGTTGGTATTTTAGAGAAGCAGCAACCCTGTGCGACCTATGTTCTAGTGAGTGGAGAATGTGACCTTGGCCCCGGTTTGAGCGGGGGCAGAGCAGGGGGAGATACTCTGGTCTCCCATATTATCTCCAAGCCATGGGATACCGATGAACTGGTGACGCTCTTGATGCGATGCATTGAGGCCTATCGAGAGCGCAGGGTCCAAGCGCTCTCGCTCAGAGCACCGGTCGTCCGGCCCGATTTACGAAAGGTGTACCTTAAGAATGTCTTGAAGGAGATGGAGAGCAATCTCTCGGTGGCTCTCCGGGAGACCATGGGTAACTTCTCTTCCCCAAACCAACGTGTGGTGAAATTTGCAGATACGTTGGCCAGAACGATGGGGGCGGGAGATGATGTTTTGCTTGCCCTTGAGAAGGGGGCGATTCTTCATGATGCGGGAAAGCGGGGTATTCCGAAATCCATTCTCCTTGGTCCGGACCCCTTAAGCGACGAGGAGTGGGACGTGATGCGCGCGTACCCGGTGCTTATGGGGAAGCTTCTGGAGGGGGATGAGCGCGTCGACGGGGCTCGGGAGGTGGTTGTGCAGCATCATGAGCGATGGGACGGAGCAGGCTACCCAGCCGCTCTCAAGGGAGAGGAGATCAGCGAGGGCGCGAGAATCTTTGCGGTGGCTGACGCCTTTGACGCGATTATTTCCGAGCGTCCTTATCGCCCGGCGTCTGCTATCGCCAGCGCCATTCGGGAGTTGATACGTTGCTCGGGGACTCAATTTGATCCAAGGGTAGTGCGGGCGGTCAGCGACGTGCCCGAGAGTCAGTGGGAGTCCATCGCCAGGGAGTGGGATGATTGAGGCAGGGGAGGATGTCGGCGAATAATTTGCCGATTTCCGCGGAAACCTTCATGTAGTGATCATGGTTTCCCTAGCTCTCATTTTATCCATCGCTTATTCTTTGTCCGGCGCGGCGGAGGTCTCTCCGCCCCTTGACGTCACCAGCCCGAAGTGGAGCGCGTCTGCCCAGGTGGGTGGCGGGGCGCTTGCGGGGCAGAGCGCATTAATGCTGGCGCCTCGGTTGGGGGTGCAGGCTTCAACGGCGCGATTGCAGCTGGGGCTCCCCCTCTTTCTTCAGGCCGATGGGGAATGGGCCAACCCGTGGAGCTCTCCGGAGACCTACCTCGCGATGCTTGAGAGCTTCGTGTTGACCTCCGGAGACGGTGATTTTGTGCTCCGCATCGGAACTCTTCAGCAGGAGACCTTTGGAAGCGGCGCATTAATCGATGATTATGGCACGGGTTGGGATCCTCTGCTGCCACGGCCGGGGATGGTCGCGGAGTGGAATCTCGATGGCGCACACGTCTACGGGATGATGAACCGTTTGATCTCCCCTAATCTTTTCGTGCTGGGGGCCGCGCTTTTACCCCTGCGGTGGCTGGGGGACGGGGACGCCAACCGCTTTCTGCTGACCGGGGAGGTCGCCGTTGACAGCAGCGCTCCCACCGCGGAGGGTGAGCGTGCGTTGGTGAGCGGTGATTTCGGGGTACGGCTCGTCTTTCATTCAGGACAGTTCTTGCAGGTGGAGGGCTTACTCAATGGCGTCTTTTTGCATGACGGGCGTTTGGGAAGTCACGTGTCGCTTTTGTTGGAGTGGTCCGAAAACGCTCCTCTTGGTGGGGACTGGCTGG
This sequence comes from Myxococcota bacterium, assembly GCA_036230545.1. Taxonomy (GTDB): domain Bacteria; phylum Myxococcota; class XYA12-FULL-58-9; order XYA12-FULL-58-9; family JABJBS01; genus CAXGXL01. Next base: position 7,512 of record JAZAIZ010000102.1, on the reverse strand, counting down.
CGCTTCAATGGGAGGGGATTCAGGGCTGGGAGGGTTATGAGCCAGGTTATTTCGATGAGGGATACGATGTCGAGCGTTTTGGGGGACTTGTTCCGGGGCAGGCCCCTAAGAGTGAGCTTGGTCGCGGGGCGTCCTCTCACGTTCGGGTTCGCCTCGACGCGCGCTGGTCCGTCGCGCGATTTGGGTTGACCGTCCGGAGCGATTTGAGTGGCTCCGCGGGAATGGTGGCCTATCTGAAATGGGTGCACGACCGATGGAGCGTGATGGGGCTGCTGCGCAGGAGAGATCTCCAATCGCTTAGCGATCTTGGTGAAGCGGACCATCGTACCTATGGTGAATGCGAGGTGTCGGCGGTGCTTTACGAACAGCTCTATGGCTACACCCATGTGGCGTATGGCTGGCACTTTTTTAGCCCCGAGCGCCTCGAGAGGGTGGTCGTGGGGACCGCGGGCGTCGGGGTGCACTTTGGTGGCCAGATCCCCCGCTCTTAGGGATTGGGCGAAAGGCGCGGCTTGGGGTGTCCCTCTTTGGGTGAGAGAGACCTGACTAGCCTCTGCGCTGATAAAAACAGGTACTGTTTTCCGCAGGTTATCGACTATTTAGGCAAGGGTCCCTTAGGGGTGGCGAACTCAGGAGCCTTGGTGTAAACGCTGCCCATTACTGAATCGAACTAATTGACGGCTGCAACGGCCAGGAGTTTCGGAGCCCATGGCAATTAATATTGGAATCGTTGGTTTGCCCAACGTTGGCAAGTCGACTCTTTTTAACGCGTTGTCCGCGGCGGGAGCGGAGTCTGCGAATTTTCCCTTTTGCACCATCGAGCCCAATGTTGGCATCGTTCCGGTTCCCGACAAGCGCCTCGCGCAGCTGGCTACGCTCTATAGCTCGGAGAAGACGATCCCTACCAACCTTGAGTTTGTGGATATCGCAGGGCTCGTGCGCGGTGCGTCCAAGGGTGAGGGCTTGGGCAATAAATTTCTCTCCCATATCCGACAGGTGAATGCGATTACCCATGTGGTGCGTTGCTTTGAGGACGACAACATCGTGCATGTCGATGGTTCAGTAGATCCGGTCCGAGATGTTGAGGTGATCGAGCTGGAGCTGGTGCTGGCAGATCTGGAGGCTATCACGAGACGCTACGACAAGACCTCCAAGATGGCCAGGAGCGGTGACAAGAACGCTCGGGTGGAGATTGAGATTCTCGACCAACTTAAGGACCATTTTGAGGAGGGCCTGCCAGCGCGCAGCCTTAGTCTGAGTGAGGCTGGTGTGGCGCTGGTCAAAGAGCTGTGCCTCTTAACGGCGAAGCCGATGATCTACGTGGCCAATGTCGCCGAAGAGGACGCGGGAGACCCCGATGCTGTTCCCTTTGTGCAAAACCTGAAGGCCTACGCGGCCAAACAGAACGCCCCTATGATTTGCATCAGCGCCTCTATTGAGAGCGAGCTGTCTCAACTTCCATTCGAAGAGCGGGATGAATACCTCGAGTCCATGGGACTTGATGAGCCCGGACTCAACAAGATCATCCGTGAAGGGTATCGGATTTTGGGCTTGATCACCTTTCTCACCGCGGGCCCCAAAGAGGCTCGCGCCTGGACCGTCCGTGATGGCGCGATGGCTCCCGAGGCCGCCGGTGTTATCCACTCTGATTTTGAGCGGGGCTTTATCAAGGCCGAGGTTATTCAGTGGGATGATTTGGTGGCCCTTGGTAGCGAGGCCGCGGCCAAGCAGGCCGGCAAGCTGCGCATCGAAGGCAAAGAGTACCCCGTGAAAGACGGCGACACGATGCATTTCAGGTTCAACGTTTAGTTCAGAGAGTTTATTTGCTCGTGACTTCGAGACCGCAGGTAGAATGGCGCTTTGGGTGGCCCAGGGCATTGCATTTGAGCGCGTTGTTCTGCAGCATAGGCCGATGACAACACCCAAGAACTCCATTCGTTCACAAGAGGCGTCCGAGAAGGTCGTCGAGGTGGAACTGCATCGATTCGGGGAGGGAGCACTGTCTCCCTGCGTTGATCGTGTCGTTTGTGAAGAGCCCCTTGAGATTCAGGTGAACGGAAGAAGCATCGCGCTTGTGATGCGCACCCCCGGTGACGACTATGAACTGGTGACCGGTTTTTTGGTGACGGAACAAATCGTCGCCAATGCGGAGGATATTCTCTCCCTTCGGCATTGCACCGAAGCGCCGGATCCGGAGGCTGTGGACAACATCGTGCGGGTACGGTTGAAGCCGGGAGTAGAGGTCGATTTTGAGAAGCTCTCACGGCATTTTTTTGGCAGCAGCTCCTGTGGAGTGTGTGGCAAAGCCAGCATTGAGCAGCTTCGGCTGACGCTGCCTGTCCTGAGCTCCGGGCCCCTGATCCCGGCGGCCCTGATCCCTGAGATGATGCAGCGCATGGAGCCGACCCAGGAGGTGTTTAAGCAGACCGGGGGCCTGCATGGAGCGGCGCTCTTTGCCTCCTCTGGTGAGCACATTATTACTCGGGAGGATGTCGGCCGGCATAACGCCGTGGATAAGGTCATTGGCGGGGCCTGTCGTCAACCGCTCACGCCTCTCGGTGAGAGCGTGCTGGCGGTGTCGGGGCGGGTGTCCTTTGAGATTGTGCAAAAGGCGTTGATGGTTGGTATTCCCATGATCGTGGCGGTGTCGGCGCCGTCTTCGTTGGCCATAGCCCTGGCGAGGGAGCATGGTTTGACCCTGCTTGGCTTTACACGGGGGGAGCGCTTTAATCTCTATTGCGGGGCCGAGCGTCTTATCTGCGGTGAAAAAGACATGGGCGTTGAGCCAGTCATGGCCTCGCTTTAGTAGAAGGAGCTGGTCATTCGTTTACTCTCTTTGAACGACTTTGAGTCCCACACGGCGAACTTTGATGACATCATGGAGCACTCTGATGATGTCGATCAGTTTTGCTCTTCTTCTCTTTGGGGGCTCCCTGCTCATCAGGCGCTGATGCCCCAACGTGAGCTGGCGGTGTTGGAGTCGGAGTCTGGTTATGTGGCTTTGGCGCGGGGGACAAGCGACCATTATGGTGCCTACCTTGAGCCGATGGAGTGCATGTGGCAGTTCGCCTCGCCTTTTGCGCGGAAGGACTTTAAGTTGGCACATGAGTTTACGGAGGCCCTCGAAACGCAGTGGAGGGATTGGAATGTGGTGATCCTGACGGGTCTTAGCCCCGAGACTATCTTTTTTCGTGAGTTGGTTGTGGAGTTGGAGAAGCATTTCCAACTAACCCTCATTGGAAAGACTGGGCGGGTGCTCGCGGACATCTCCGATGGGGTGAGCGGATTTCTTGGTCGGCGCTCTCGCGGTTTTCGCAGGAGCCTGAGTCGGGCCAGGAGAGATTGCACCCAAAGGGAAATCGAGTTTCAGGTGTGTGCCAATTCGGGATCGCCAGCTGAGTGCAGCGGGTTCTACCAGCGTATTTTAGATATTGAGCTGCGAAGCCACAAGGGGCTCGCTGGCCAAGGGATCGAGCAACCAGGGATGCGTGAGTTTTATGAGCAGATGATGCCGCGACTGGCTCAAGTGGGAGCGCTTCGGCTTATTTTTGCGCGTCATGAAGGGGAGGACGTGGGGTTTATCTTTGGTGGCGTGAAGGGACGCACCTTTCGTGGTTTGCAGATGAGCTACGACCAGCGTTGCGCTGACCTGTCTTTGGGGAATGTTCTGCAGTTTAAGATGGTGGAGCTATTAAGTGATGAAGGCCTTAACGTCTATGATTTGGGCTCTGACATTGAGTACAAGCATCGTTGGGGAGAGGAGCGCTTTGGGACCATCTCTGTGGGGATAACAAGGAGTATCAGGGCTTAAAGAGGGCGCGGTAAATTCTGCGATCGTCGGTGAGCTCGGGATGGAAAGTGGCCCCGATGACGTTGCCCTGTTGAACCAGGACAGGCTCCTGACCCAGGGTGGCCAGGATTTGCACATCCGAACCAACTCTGGTGATTCGAGGGGCTCGAATGAAACAGAGAGGTAGCTCTCCATCATCGGCGAAGCCCTCAAAGCTGTCGAGCTGTCGCCCGTATCCATTGCGATGCACGGCGATGTCCAGCCAGCCGAAGCTACGCTGGGCGGGTTGCTCAACTTCGCTGGCGCAGAGGATTACCCCCGCGCAGGTCGCCAGAGTGGGCTTGCCCGACTCGATGAAGGCACGCAGCGGGGCTTCGAGCTCAAATCGGTCGATCAATTTGAGCTGAGTGGTGCTCTCGCCCCCAGGAAGCACCAACCCCTCGATATGAGAGAGCTGGTGGGCTTCTCTCACCTCGAGGGTGGTGTGACCTGATTCTTCGAGGGCTTTGGCGTGTGCCGCGTAGCCCCCTTGAAGAGCGAGAACCCCAATGAGCATGGGACTACCAGCCTCGTTGGGAGAGACGTTGATCGGCGCTCAACTCGGTCAACTCAAGCCCGCGCATGGCTTCACCAAGACCGGTGCTGATTTCAGCGAGCTTCTTGGGGTCCTGCCAGTAGGTGACCGCCTCAACGATGGCCTTGGCTCGTTGGAAGGGGTCTTCGCTGATGAAGATACCGCTGCCAACAAAGACTGCTTCGGCGCCGAGGTGCATGCAGAGCGCGGCGTCAGCAGGAGTTGCGATGCCGCCGGCGGCGAAGTTGGGGACCGGGAGCTTACCTTCGCGGGCGATGAGCTGAATCAGGTCAAAGGGAGCGCCCATGTTCTTGGCTTCGGTCATCAGCTGACTCTCGTCGAGGGTGGTGAGACGCTTGATGGTGTTGCCCACGGTGCGGAGGTGACGGACGCCTTCAACGATGTTTCCGGTGCCCGCTTCGCCTTTGGTTCGGATCATGGCCGCGCCTTCGCCAATGCGACGAAGGGCTTCACCGAGGTCGGTGCATCCACACACAAAGGGAGCTTTGAAGTCGTGCTTGTTGATGTGAAAGTCATCGTCTGCGGGGGTGAGGACTTCGCTCTCATCGATGAAATCCACTTCAAGGGCCTCAAGAATGCGTGCTTCGAGGGTGTGCCCGATTCGACATTTGGCCATAACCGGGATGGAGACGGTCTTTTGAATCTCCATGATCATCGCTGGATCGGACGCCCGAGCGACTCCGCCGTCTTTGCGAATCTGTGCCGGTACCCGCTCAAGGGCCATCACGGCCGTGGCGCCTGCGTCTTCAGCGATGCGTGCCTGCTCGGCGTTAACGACATCCATGATAACGCCGCCTTTAAGCATCTCAGCGAGGCCAACCTTGGTTTTAAATGTCGATTTTTCCATAACAGAGCTCCTTGGGGTACGTCAGCGGTTCTTAAGAGGCTCTCAGAGAGGACCCCGTGATTAGCACAGCGCCTCCCTATGAGGCACGAAGCGGGCGATCTAACGACAGTTATCAGACCTTGCAATAGCTAATGGGCTCTTTTTAGGGCGGGAGCTCTCTTTGCTTGATGGTGGTGCTGGGCCAGCCGGAACCTGGTTGGGAAACCCCAGTAACCCCCGGGAGAGAGGGGGAGGTTGGAGCGATTTCTTCCTTCGCCTTATGAGCCACCTAAATCGCCTGTTCTCGTTCAGCTAAGGGGCTGCGTTTCAAATTACGCAGGCAAAAGCTTTACTCAAAGCAGAGGCAGAAGGTCTGGGGCATGGTGAATCCTCCGTTCAGGCTCCTTGGTCAGCTTCGCCAATCCTGCTCTGGGCCTGAGGCAGGGCATCAGGTGGCTCGTTGTGCCCACGCTCTCCCTTAAGCAGCCGAGGGGGTGTCGGTTCGGGCAGAGTCTTGAGGTTGGGGCCCCGTATTCCGCACCAACTTCTCTTGATTTCGGTGACAAATATGACGAACGATCGTTTCTCTAGAGGATGGGATGGATAAACGTTTGTTTACTTTAATGATAAGCGGTCGTTGATTCGAGGATCACATCAACAAATCTCCCCTTATGATGAAGGAGTTGGATTGGATTTGATGGGCTAAAATTTATAACTTACTGAAAGTAATTAAGAAAAAGTCAAATCAGGGGCGGGGGAAGTCCATGGGGGGGTGCTTGTCTGGGGTCTGGTTGCAGATAAACTGCCAGAAGTTGTTGAGGGTCGCGGGGGTCAGGTCGACAAATTTGAATTGGAGTCCTCGACGCTCTGGCTCCTGATGCTGCTCAAACACCCGCCCCTTGAGTTGAAAATCCGCCGGGTCGGTGGCGTCTTTTTGGCTTTTGAGATCGATGAGCAGGATGTCATTCTTGTTGGTGTATTGTTCGGTTGAGACGAAGAAAAAGCCTCGGGGCACGTCCAGCGTGTAAATTTTGAGGAGCTCTTGGGCGTTGAACTGACTGACAGTGATGTTGTCAACCACGGCGTCGCGAACCGACACGTCTTCCCGCTGGACGACCTCCTTGAAGAAGGCCTGCCAGGAGGTCCAGACTTTCGGATTGTTGGTGGAGAGCTCGATGCCGGCGCCGATTTCACGACCGGGGCCTTCATCTGTTTCCTGGGCGTGGATCACCTTGCCGTTGAAGTCCAGAGGGGCGCGATTTCCGGGGAGATCGATGCGAATGCGCAGGAAGGTGTTCACCGGCGGGACGGGGTTGAGGGATGCGTAGATTCCGTTCTTGCTGATTTGCAGGGTTTTGCCCGAGATGCTTCGACGCCCTATGGAGAAGGTCGCGGTCATTTGAAAAGGGTACCTTGTCTCTCGGCGGCGTTTCAGACTCATGGAAGCTCTCCGGTGGGTTGCCGGATTGTTTCAGCGTGACAACCCTCGCTGCCAGTGTACGCCCTATGGTGAGTTGGAGCCAAGGATTTAGTGCAGGGGTGAGAGGAGCTTGGGATGCTGGACGGGGTGGTGGTGGCGTGTTAGGTCGTGACCCGGCGGTGAAGATGGTGGTGTGTGGTGAGGACTCCATCGCATCCGGTGGCACCGTGGAAAGGATCTCCGCTGATGAAACGTTATGCCTCGTTGGTTGGACTGGTTGTTCTTTTAGTGTCTGAGGCAGCGCTGGCTGTCTCAACCGGTAGCACAGCGCTCAGCGCTGACGATGTTAAGGGGCCGGCCTGGGGCGGTTCAAGCGTCTTTCTTGGCAACTCCTACAACACCACGGCTCTCTATAAGGGGACCAACCTCAATTGGCGCCCAGACTATCGTCTTCACCTTGGGCTGCGGCCTGTCTGGAAGGTGAACGACACCTTCACGTTCTCCGGTCGCTGGGGTTTTTCCGGAGCCTTTTATGAATCGGGGCTGCTCGAGGCGGCGGACGCTCCGGTCTCTCTGAGCGAAGTGGACAGCGCCAAGGGGCAGGACGCCAGTCATCAACTCTTCAGCTCTACGGATTTGGCCCTGAGGGCCACCGCTGCGAGCTTTTATCGCGTGCCCTTTCTAGACCTTGATCTCTCTACCAGCGCAGAGCTGACCTTGCCCACCAGTGATTATTCGTGGACCGCTAACCCGATGTACCTTGGGCTCGCCTGGGAGGGAGAGGCCTCTCGCTTCTTCACTGTCCTGCGGGGGCTGAGTGTGGCTTACTCGTTTGGTGTGCACAAGACGTTTTACGAGTCCTATGCCGGCAGCAGGGCCGC
>JAZAIZ010000101.1:0-5279 GCA_036230545.1 Myxococcota bacterium | reverse complement strand
GATTCATGGAGGACTGGAACACCCAGGATTTCTGGAGTGCGGGCGCGACCCTCTCCATCCCTCTCTTTTCGGGCTTTGCAGACCAAGCCGCGGTCTCCCAAAGTGAAGCACAAGCCACCGCAAGTGGCCTGCGCTATGAGCGACTCTATCGCCAGACCATCACTCTCGTTGAAAATCGCCTCAGCTCGTTGCGAGCACTCACTGCCCAACTTCAACACCTCCAGATAGCCCTGAAACACTCCCAAAGTGCCTACGAACAATCCCTTGAGCGTTTCCAATCCGGAGTGGGTGACTATCTCTCCACTCTCACGACGCTTCAGCAGTACCAACAAACTCGACTCCGCGTCTTAAGCGTTCAACGGCAACAACTCTCCGCAGAAATTCAACTCCGGGCCTCCATCGGTGGCCACTGGAGTCAACGTCTTACCCAAGCTCCTCGAGGCTCGTAATGAAACTCAAAAGATCTCTCGCATTCATCGGCGTGATCGGACTCTCCATCGCTGGCGTTGGAGCGATGCTTAAATTTAAACCCCCCGTAACCCGAAAAGCCCAGAGTAATGCCCCGGTGACCGTTGATGTTTACGACCTCGCTCCCGCAGCCTGGGCACCATCAACCACCGCGACCGGCAAGGTCACTCCCGATGAAGAGCTTCACCTCACCCCACTGGTCAGCGGGCCCATCATCTGGGTATCTCCTCAAGCCGTCCCCGGCGGCCGTTTCAACGCTCGCGACACCATCGCTCGGATCGATCCCCAGATCTACGAATTCGCCGTCCGCCAGGAAGAGAGCCGGGTTCGAAATGCCGAACTGGCGCTAGAACAAGAGCAAGCGCGGCAAGGCATCGCAGCCCGCGAGTGGGAACTCTCCGGAGGTGACGCCGCCGCCACCTCAAACCCCTTGGCCCTTCGTAAATCCCACCTTGACGCGGCAGAGCATGCTCTTCGCGCCGCCAAGAGCGGACTCAAGAAAGCCAAACTGGAGCTTGACCGCACCCGCATCCGGGCTCCCTTCGACGCTGTTATCAACAACGAAACTCTCTCGATTGGACAACTGGTGGGCCCATCCAAGTCCGTGGCGCACCTCATCGGAACCCAATCCTTTCGAGTGACCGCTGCAGTCCCACTCGCTTCACTGCAATGGGTTAAGACTCAAGACGCCGATTATCCCTCCACGGTGGTGGTTTCCTACGTCGCGGGACAAGGCAAAGAGATTCGGCGCCAAGGGAAGGTGCTTAAAGTTCTTCCAAGCCTCAACCCCCAAACCCGACGGGCCCAGGTTCTTGTCTCCATCTCGGACCCCTTGAACAGCTCGAAAGCTATCCCGCTCCTCCCTGGAAGCTTTGTCACCCTCCATTTTCAGGGCAAACCGAAGCCGAAGGTTCTTAAACTCCCACGGGCGGGGGTCCATGAAGGAAATAAGATTTGGCTGGTGACCGAGGAGGAAACTCTCGTCGAATCCACCGTCGCCCCCCTTTGGCAAACTGAAGACGCCATCTTCGTCAACGAGGGAGTCCTTCCCAATACCAAGCTTCTAATCACCCCCCTCTCGCTCCCCGTCCCTGGTATGAAGGTCAAGATTCGAAATCTGGTGACCGAAGGGTCCTCGTCCCTAAAGACCGCCCACCAATCCGGAACTGTGCCCCACGGGGAGACCTCACCCCAATGAAAAATGCACCAGACACAAATCGAGGCATGATCTCCTGGATGACCAGGAATCCCGTCGCGGCCAACCTCTTTATGGTATTGATCCTCGTCGGAGGAGCGATAGGGGCCCTAAGAACCAAACAGGAAGTTTTCCCGGACTTCGAGTTGGACGTGATCACCATCACCGTCCCCTACCCTGGAGCGAGCCCTGCCGAGGTGGAGCAAGGGATTATTCTAGCCACGGAAGAGGCCGTTCGGGGGCTCGACGGAACCAAGCGCATTACCTCCTATGCACGCGAAAACAGCGGCACCGTCAACATCTCACTTCTCTTGGGAACCGACGGCGAGAAGATGCTCTCCGATGTGAAGAACGCCATTGACCGTATCACCTCCTACCCAGAAGACATCGAACGCCCGACCATCTCTCTCCTCTCCGGCCGACGATCCGTCATCTCCATTGTCCTCTCAGGGAATCTGGCCCCCGAAACCCTGCACCGACTGGCCGAGCGGGTTCGAGGCGATATTATCGATACGGAGCAGGTGACACTCGTGGAAGTTGAGGGGGTTCGCCCCTTGGAAGTCTCTGTGGAGATCTCCAGAGAAAACCTCCAATCCTACGCACTGGACCTGCAAAGTGTGGCCCGTCAAATTCGCGCCGCCTCCATTGAATTACCCGGAGGCGGAATCGATACTGACACAGGAGAATACCTGCTTCGCGTCGCTGATCGAAGACTCCGGGGAGCCGACTTCGCTCAAATCCCCATTAAGGGAACCGCCGAGGGCTTTACCATCCCCCTGGGGGAAATCGCCACCATCAACGACGGGTACGCCGACAACAAACAAGAATCCTTCTTTAACGCCAAACCCGCCGCCCGGGTGGTGGCCTACCGAGTCGGAGACGAGACTCCCACAAGTGTAGCCACCGTCGTCAAAGAGGTCGCCAACTCTCTTCGAGAAGAGTTCCCACCAAGCGTTCGGATCGACACGCTCAAAGACAGTTCCGAGATTCTCGAAGGCCGCATCGATCTCCTCATTCGAAATGCCACAACCGGACTTCTGCTCGTCCTCATCATTCTTGCCATCTTTTTGGACCTCTCCCTGGCCGGATGGGTCGCCCTTGGCATCCCCATCTCCTTTATGGGAGCATTTCTGATCATGGCTGGGGCCGGCATCTCCATCAACATGGTGACCCTCTTCGCCTTTATCGTAACCCTCGGTATGGTCGTGGATGACGCCATCATCATCGGCGAAAACATTCAACTTCAACGTCAAGAGGGTCTCCCACCCCTGAAAGCTGCCATCGTAGGAGCCCAGCAGATGGCAAAGCCGGTCTCCTTTTCCATCCTCACGACTATGGCTGCCTTTAGCCCTCTCTTCTTCGTCCCCGGATTTATGGGAAAAATCTTTAGCTTCATCCCATCCATCGTGGTTTCGGTGCTTCTCTTCTCTCTACTGGAATCCTTCTTCATCCTCCCTGCTCATCTCTCCCACGTATCAATTAAGAAGACCCCACCGAGATTCCTGCGTCCTCTCTATCGCTTTAACCAGACCGCGTCCCATCGGCTGGCCCACTTCACCACCCACACCTATCAACGGGTTCTCCGGCAGGTGATCGAGTATCGTTATTTCGCCGTAGCGTGCTCCCTAAGCTTACTCATCCTTTCCCTCGGCACAGTCGCCAGTGGAATCGTCTCTTTTAACTTCTTTCCCAAGCTCCCGGGAAATGAAATCACCGCCACGGCCCGTCTCCCCTACGGGGTTCCACTCGAGCGAACAAAAGAGGTTCAGCAAATCCTTGAACAATCGTGGAGAAAGACCGTCGAAGATCTTGATGCCCATGACGCAGTCCGAGGCGTCTTTACAACCCTGGGCAAGACTCAATCCCACCGGGGCCAATCAGAGACTGGCAGCCACGTGACCACTATCGAGGTTAATCTAACTCCCAGTGAGAACCGAGACCTCTCCACCGCTGAGCTCTCAGAGGCATGGCGTCTTAACACCCCCCCACTCCCCGGGCTCGAAGCGCTGACCTTTAACTCGTCCACCGGACCTGGAGCGGGGGCTGCGGTTAACGTTCAGCTAACCCACCGCGACACCGGTATATTAGCCGCGGCATCCGAAGAAGTTGCAACGGCCCTACGCACCTATCCCCAGCTCAAGAACGTCGAGAACACCTTTAGCGCAGGAAAACCCCAACTCGACTTTCAACTCAGTCCAGTGGCCTCCCCAATGGGACTCACCAGCTCCTCCGTTGCCCGACAACTTCGAGGCGCGTTCTTTGGCGCCGAAGCACTTCGAGAGCAACGGGGGCGAGACGAACTTAAAGTCAAGGTTCGCTTGCCCGAATCCCAAAGACGGTCCGAAAAGGATTTAGAGCAATTTCCCATTCGCACCCCAAACGGAGATTGGGTTCCCCTGTCCTCCATCGCGCAATTTGGTCGAGGCCAAGCCCCCACGACGATTCGCCGAGAGAATGGAAAACGCATCGTAACCGTTCAGGCAGAACTCGCCAGTGGCACTCGCTCCCCTCGGGAGGTACTTCAATCTCTCCGAGGAGAACTTTTCCCGAAGTTGAAACAACAATACCCCAAACTCGAGGTGGAGTTTACCGGGTCTCAACGTGACCAGTCAGAGAGCCTCCAGAGCCTCGGTCCCAACTACCTCATCGCTATGCTGCTTATCTTCGCACTTCTCGCGATTCCCTTTGGTAGCTACCTTCAACCGCTCATCATTATGATGGCGATCCCCTTTGGTATCGTTGGCGCAATCGCGGGGCACGTCTTGATGGGCTTTAACCTCTCCATCATCAGCATGTTTGGAGTCATCGCTCTCAGTGGCGTGGTGGTCAACGACTCCCTGGTTCTCATTGACGCAACGAATCAAGCCCGAGACCGAGGACTAAACAGCCTCGAAGCGATTGTCTGGGGTGGAATGCGCCGGTTTCGCCCCATTCTTCTCACATCGCTGACAACCTTCTTTGGCCTTGCCCCAATGATTCTTGAAACTTCCGTTCAAGCCAGGTTTCTTATCCCCATGGCGATCTCCCTCGGGTTTGGAATTCTCTTCGCCACCTTTATCATCCTGCTAATCATCCCCTCCCTCTACATCATCGTCGAAGATGTCCGCTCATGGCTCCGGCCATCAGGGCTGCCAGCCAACCCTGGCACACCCAACCAGACCGAGGCCTAGTCCCTCACCAGACCCTCCTGCCACACCAAGTCCGCACCAGGTTCGCCAGAGCCTCCGTCCCATCCAATCCTAACGAGGTTAACTCCCTAAGCTTAACTACTTGGTAAATAGCCGTGTACGTACGAGGCTAGCGAGTGGAGCGAGCCAGCATCCATGAACCGGCAACGAGAATCACCGGTTTTCGGCGCGTAAGGTGAAGCCTAGAGTTGAACCTGAAGGCCAAGGTCGACGGCATTAACCGCAGGAGCATCACCGCTTGAAGTCTGGGAAACGGAGAAGGAAATCCGTGCGTTGTGACCGGTAATCACATAATCAACCCCTCCGTCAATTCGGGTTGTCCCCTCAAGAGCATCCGAGGAGGGAAGCAGCTCTTGGTATCGAATTTTCGGCTGCAACGTGCCTGGGCCCTGAGTGCCATTAAGAAGCCAACTCCCCGTAACGAAATA
>JAZAIZ010000100.1:0-6505 GCA_036230545.1 Myxococcota bacterium | reverse complement strand
GAGCGAGCTGGGCGGAAGAGTTTTGCGGGATGCTGAGAGGAGCTGCGCAGTCGACTTCTTTGGTGGTCAGGCACTCGCCATTTTCCAGAGTGTGGTTGGGGTTGCATATCCAGTTGCATTCAGGAATGGCTGACCAGCCGAGGGCGTCGGTGAAGGTTTGTGTCACCGCGGCGAGTGTGACGGACGAATTTTCGGGGTGGTTGTCGATGCAGTCCGCAGCCCGGGTGTTGATACAGGTGTTTCCTGCTTGGTAGTAGTCAACGTCGCATGTCCAGGGGCATAGAGTTGGGGACGTCCACTCGTTATTTTGTTGAAAGTGAATGGTGACCGGGCTCACATTGGCCGTTGCGTGAGGTGGGGAGCTGTCCTGACAGTTCACCTGTTTTACGTTGGTACAATAGTTGTCGTTTTGGTCATAGCCGCTGTCGCATGTCCAGGGGCAGTCAGCGGGGGTACTCCAGCCTTCGGCAGCGGTATAGAGAATCGTGACATTCTGGATGCTCGAAGTGGCGTGCAGAGGAGCGGCGTTGCGACATGAAACCAGCTTGCTGTTAACACAGGCTGCGTGGTGCTTGTCATAACCATCCTGGCACCGCCAGCCGCAGGTCTCGTTGGCGCAGGTGGCTTCACCGAACTCTGGCGCGCTTAGGGTGCAGTCGATTCCCGCGATGCCGCAGGAGGTGACTGAGTTGTTATCGAGGCACGCGCTGCCGTCGGCGGGAGCTTCGGGATGAAAGCCCTCATGACAGATGCAGGTGGGACCTTGGCTGGAAATGACGCATTTCCGGTCGGTGGGGCATTGCTTGTTGTTGCAGTTGGCGCTCTGCACTGTGATTTGCTGTGGCTCGCAGGCGAGGAGACAGAGCATGGATGAAATTAAAGCAACGATTTGGAAGAGGTATGTTTTCATGCTGTGCCCCCGGTGTCACGATCTGGTTGTCACGCTGATGCGTGGTCTTTGATAGAACTAAAATCGAATATCGTTAATCAGTCAACCGGTGCGGGCGAAATCAAGGAGCGGTGGAGAGTTGAGTGCGCCCGGGAGTGGAGTGCGGGATTTATCGGAGGTTCATGGTGTTCTGCAGGACATTGACCGACTCACGGGTGTGGCTTACCAGCTGGGCGCTGATGGCGTCGAGCAGGCGGTAGGCGAAGGAGTTTCCGGCGTTGAGAATTTGATCGAACTCAATGCGTCCCAGCTCGGCGATGACAGCCCCTTTCTCACCAGGTCGACAGGTGGCTGACCGAACCCCGCCCAGGAGGAGGGCGACCTCTCCAAAGATATTGCCGCGCTCAAGCTCAGCGACCTCGTGCGCTTCTGTTTGGGATGCATCAATGACGAGCACTTTAATTGTGCCATTGAGGACGATAAAGCAGGATTTTGCGACGTCCCCCTGGTTGCAAATCACTTCGCTTGGTTTAAGGGTCCGCATGGTGAGGCAGCCGGAGAGGGCTCCTCGCTCTGCGTCGGTTAACTGGTCGAAGAAGTCGACCCCGTGCAAGTATTTTTCTTCAATCATTGTCAGCTCCTTTGCCAAATAAGCCCTGCAGCAGTTTAAAGGCGAGGCCCTTATCTTCGTCCAGATCCACCGAAGCGGTAACCGCTCCGAGGGTGTGGCTCTCTTCTCCGAATATTTTACTTTTAACTCGGAGGTTGTTGGCCCTCAGACGGTCACAGAGCGTGAGGGTAATGCTGTGAATGAGTTTGTAGGCGGCAGAGTTGTCGGCAGCGCGTAACGCGTCGAATCGCTCTTTTCGAATAACCAGGATCTCAGCGGAGGTCGCCGCTTCGATCTCCATGCTCCTGCGACCTTCTTCGATGAGGCAGATCTCACCCACCATGGTGCCCGGTAAATAGCGTGCGACCTCCTGCTTGGAGCCGGTTGGCATTTGAAGGTTCGCCACCAACTCCCCAATCATGACGATAAACGCGCAATCGGCGAGATCACCGCGCCGGCAGATGAGCTTGCCGGCGTTGATGGCGCCTTTGATCTCCATGCATTGGGCGAGGTCATTAATTTCGGTGTCGTTGTAGTTTTTGAATCGCGGCAGGGTCTGCAGGAAACTAAGAATCGACTGAAAAGATTGGTCCGTGTCTGTTGATGGGTCCATGAGAGTATCCTGCTGGTTTTAGAGCCGTCTCTTATTGAGATGGAGTCCGTTATGAGAGTGAGTTTGGCATAAAATCGTTCTTCAACTCAAGGCCTGTGCCCCGGTGATTCGAGGGGTGATGTGTCCCTCATTTAACTCTGTGTTTGCGAGGCGAGCGATGGTCTTTGCGTGCCGGGTAGACGCGGCAAGATCACTTTATGAAAATCAATTCTTTACCGGCAGATACAAAGTTGCTAATGGCCTTCTTGGTTGGGGCTTAACTCTGGGGTGCTTTTTTTAGCCAGAAAGCTCATCGAAATAGAATCGAATATGTGAACCGAACGGTAGAGGGTGACCTTTCTCATGGGCTTGCACCCGGAGAAGAGGGATGGTGGATGAGGTGGACGCTTCCGGAAGGGAGCGGCCGGTGCTCGTGTTCTTGTCCTGAGCTGCGGATCCTTCTGCTTTTCGCCATAGTGTAACTGGAGGTTGGGGTTGAACGCTGGGGGATGGTCTCTCGGTGCAGGCCCAAACCGTCGAATGCCGGGAAGGTCATTCGGTAGACGATGTCCCGGGGAGTTAATCGGATGGTTGCAAGAAAAGGGATTCTGGAAAGATTGAAGGACGGTATCGTCCTTGGGGATGGTGGCTATCTTCTGGCGCTTGAGTCGCGAGGGTACGTTCAGGCGGGCCCGTTTACGCCTGAGGTGACCATTGAGCATCCGAACGCGTTACGCGCGTTGCATGAAGAGTTTGTTCACGCTGGAGCTGAGGTGCTTCAAGTGCTGACCTTTTATGCGAGTGAGAATAAGCTGGCGCAGATTGGCTATGCTAATCGTCTGGCCGAGATTAACGAGGCGGCGGTTCGTCTTGCCAATGAGGCAGCGGGTGACCAGGCATTGGTGGCCGGAAATGTTTGTCTTACCTGGAAGTACGAAGAGGGCAATAAGGCTGCTTGCGACGAGGTGCGGGAACTTTTTGAGAGTCAGTTGAAGTATCAGATGGCTGGTGGTCAGATTGATTTTCTGATTGGGGAGACCTTTCTTCATGTGGGAGAGGCGCTGATCGCGGTGGAGGTTGCGAAAAAGCACGGGCTTCCTGTGATGGCCACCATGGCGTTTGAAGGGCCTAAAACCCGTGACGGCAAGACTCCCGGTGAGGCCGCGAAGATCCTTGAGGGAGCAGGGGCTGATATTGTCGGGACCAACTGCTGGCAGGATCCGGAGCGCATGACCCCTGTTCTTGAGGAGATGCGCGGGGCTGTTGATTGTTATGTGGCGGCGCAGCCCGTGGCATACCGTTGCAGTCACGACATCCCCTATTTTACGGGACAGGCGGGCTTTCCGGACCGATTGGACTCCTATCAGATGGACCGCTACGCCATGGGTGATTTTGCGGCCCGTGCGCGGGACATGGGAGCCAACTATATCGGCGGATGTTGTGGTTGTCAGGGAGCGCATATCCGGCAGATGGCCCGTGCGCTGGGCAAGAAGCCAGAGGTCTACAAAGAGTGGACCGCGAATGAGTCGGCGCCGCAATCTGCGACGGAGGCTTACCGAACAGTTCGGGCCGATGACCGCGGCGACGCGCCGGTGTCATCGTCTGCGACTCTTTAAGAGTATTAGCACAGCAAGGCAGAACCCGGGTGCGTCACATGAGGTGCCCGGGTTCTCTCTTTTTCATTCTTCATAGTTTTTGGCGGCTGAAATAAGTTCGGCGCCGCTTTTTTTCGCAATTTGCCTCGGTCCATGGGGGCCGGTTGAGGGTTCAGGAGTGGGTTATGAGTGAGATGCCCGGCCACGCGAAGGTCGTTGTTATCGGAGCGGGGATTGTTGGTAATTGTCTGGTGGGGCACCTGGCCCGATTGGGATGGACCAACATGGTGTTGATAGACAAGGGGCCACTGCCAAACCCCGGTGGGTCTACCGGACACGCGTCGAATTTTATCTTTCCCACAGACCACAACAAAGAGATGGCGCTTCTAACCCTGGAGAGTCAGCGTCAGTATGAAGAGCTGGGGGTGAACACCACCTGCGGCGGAATTGAAGTCGCGCGTACCGAGGAGCGCATGGAAGAGCTGAACCGGCGCATGACCTCCGCGCGGGCCTGGGGCATTGAGGCGGAGCTTTTAACTCCGGCGCAGGTCAAAGAGAAGGTGCCCTTTATTAACGAGAAGGTGATTGTGGGGGGATTTTATTCACCCACCACGTCGGTGGTGGACTCCTTGAGAGCTGGAACCCTGATGCGCGAGGAAGCACAGCAGCGGGAGGCGCTTGAGGTATTCGCCAACACGGAGGTGCTGGACCTTGAGGTGGAGTCTGTGCCCTTCGGTCGACCACGTATCAAGGCCGTGGTGACGGATAAGGGGCGCGTGGAAGCCGATGTGGTTATTGTCGCCTGCGGGGTCTGGAGTCCGCGCATCGCGAAGATGGCCGGAGCGTCAATCCCCTTGACGCCGGCGGTGCATCAGATGGCGGACGTGGGGCCAATTGAGATCCTGCAGAAGACGGGCAATGAAATCGCATACCCGATTGTTCGGGATATGGATACGTTTATGTACGAGCGCCAGAGCGCTGGTTCCATGGAGGTGGGGTCCTATGCGCACCGCCCTATCTTCCATCACCCCGATGAGATCCCCTCCAATGAAGAGTCGGCGCTCTCACCGACGGAGCTGCCCCTGACTCAGGACGATTTCGACCCGCAGATGGAGGACGCCCTCGATTTGATGGGTGATATCCTGGAGACCGCCGAGATTCGATATGCGATTAATGGATTGCTCTCGTTGACGCCCGATGGGATGCCGGTGCTTGGGGAGACCGTGGAGGTTGCCAACCTTTGGTCGGCCGCGGCGGTCTGGATCAAGGACGGGCCCGGAATCGCTCAGATGATCGCCGAGTGGGTGACCTATGGCTACCCTCACGTGTGTGATCCCCATGGATCGGACATCGCGCGTTTTTATGCCCACGAGAGAACCGAGCGCCATATCTACGCCCGCTGCGGAGAGCACTATAATAAAACCTATGGTATCGTTCACCCACGGGAGCAGTGGGGAAGTGACCGCGGGATGAATCGGTCTCCTTTTTATGCCCGGGAGGAGGCGCTCAAAGCGGAGTTTTATGACGCCCGCGGGTGGGAGCGGCCACAGTGGTACGGATGCAATGAGGACCTTGTTGAGCGCTACGAGCTGCAGCCGCGGCCCCACGAGTGGGATGGACGATGGTGGTCGCCCATTATCAGCGCTGAGCACCTGCATATGCGGGACAAGGTGGGGATGGTGGATTTGACGGCCTTTCAGATTTTTGAGGTGAATGGGCCGGGGGTGGTGGACTACATCGAGAAGATGACCGTCAATAAATGTGACCGCCCCGTTGGCAGCTCCATCTATACGCCCGTGCTTACGGAAGGGGGTGGGTTTCGGTCTGATCTGACGGTGATGCGCTTGGCGGAGGACCGCTATCGCATCGCGACTGGAGCCTTTGACGGGGGCCGTGATGAGTATTGGTTCAAAAAGAATCTCCCCACGGACGGATCGGTGCAGTTTACGAACATGACCTCGGCGCTTTGCACGATTGGCGTCTGGGGTCCCCACGCCAAAGACATGGTCTCTAAATTGACGGACACGGATCTCTCCCAGGACGGCTTTCGCTACGGCCAAGTGAAAGACGTTTGGTTGGACGGGGCTCCCACGACGATGTTCCGTGTGTCCTATGTTGGAGAGAGTGGCTGGGAGATCTATACCCCCATGCAATATGGGCTTCGACTTTGGGACGCCCTCTGGGAAGCGGGGCAGGAGTTTGAGGTGCGACCGGTGGGCATTGGAGTTTATGGTACCACTGGTCGGGTTGAGAAGGGCTACCTGTTGATGGGGGCGGACCTTGAGTCGGAGTATTCTCCGGTGGAAGCGGGGCTGGCGCGCAAAGGGGTGAAGAAAGCGGACTTTATCGGCAAAGAAGCCTACCTCAAGGCTCGGGAGGAAGGCCCCGCGGCGGTCATGTGCGCCCTGACCATGGACGACATGAACAGCGCTGCGGAGATCCCGCGTTTTCCATGTGGGGGGAATGAGCCGATCCTCACCGTAGACGGTGAGCGCATTGTGGACAAGAAGGGCCGCGTGTCGAGGGTGACCTCGGCGAGTATTGGGCCCTCGGTGCGAGAGTTTATTCTCTTGTCTTATTTACCGGTGGAGTATGCGGCTGAGGGAACATCCTTGAGGGTAATGTACATGAACGAGCTTTATCCGGTGACCGTTCAAAAGTCGCCCTGCCTTTTTGACCCTCAGAACGTAAGGATGAAGAACTGATGCGTGTTTTAGTGTGTGTGAAGAGGGTGCCGGCACCGGGGGGCAAGATCCCCCTCACCACGGATGGACAGGATGTGGACGCTTCCTTTTTGGGCTTTACCATGAGCCCTCACG
>JAZAIZ010000099.1:0-1012 GCA_036230545.1 Myxococcota bacterium | reverse complement strand
CGGCCTCAATCCAGTTGCCCACGTAGTTGGCGACGTCGTCCTGAAGGGTACCGCTTCGGATCCAGTCGGAGAGAAAGTGGGTGGTCTCCTCAGAGCTCAGTTTGAAGAAGGTGTGCTCGGAGGCTCGGGTGATGGGGCTGTTCCCACAGAGGACGCAGTGGGGCGCCTTGAGGTCTGTGGGCGCGTAGGTGGCTCCGCAGCTTTCGCAGACGTCGCCGTATTGGTCTTCGGTGCCGCATTTGGGGCAGGTGCCCTTGATAAATCGGTCGGGGAGGAAGCGTTGGTCGTGTTCGCACCAGTTGCCGTCTACCGAACGCTGCTCCAGGTGGCCAGAGTCTTTGAGGGTCTGGTAAACCTCCTCTACTATGTTCCGGTTGGCCTCGCTGTGGGTGATGCCAAAGTGATCAAAGGCGACCCCAAAGCGGTTGAAGGCGGCTTTATGATCTTCGTGCACACGTGCCACGAGGGTTTCGGGGGAGATCCCGAGCTTCCCGGCGTTGATCTCAATGGGAGTGCCGTGGGCGTCGTTGGCGCAGATGTAGAGGGCATCTTCCCCGAGCTGCTTCAGGGCGCGAACGTACATATCGGTCTGGCAATATTCCACCAGGTGACCGATGTGGATGCTCCCATTGGCATAGGGGAGGGCGGCGGTGACTAAGATCCGTTGACTCATAAGATGTCTTCCACAATCACAGGTTGTTGGGCGCCTGAGGCTCCGCCTCTACGCGGGGGAGTTCTTACCCGAGTTGCTGGCGTTTGTGGAGTCTTTATTGGTGATGACGCTTGTTTTCTCTTTCTTTTCAGCGTCCTTTGCTTCGCTGGTGGAGGCAGCCTTCGCAGCGTTGCCGGGGGGGCTGCGCTTGCTCTTTTGGGATTTTTTGGGAGCTTCTTTGCCCGCTTTGTTCGAGCTTTTGGGGGGCTCCGGACGCGAAAGCTGGCTGGCGTCAAACTCCTCCACGCTGCCGTCGCTTAATTGCACACGTACCCTTCTTTTCAGCACATTCAGATCACG
>JAZAIZ010000098.1:0-6255 GCA_036230545.1 Myxococcota bacterium | reverse complement strand
AGAGAATTTTTCGGTGTAATCGGACGGATTTGGATTCTGAACCGATTTCGGGGACCGATTCAGTGCCCAGAAGCGTTCCTGTTGGCTGGGCTTGCTCGAGTTCTGCCATACTGCTAATTTCGGTGCTCACCCTCACCCCCCCCGAGGCCCCCCTATGCACCTAACCTTCACCCTAAACGGCCACCCCACCACGGTCAACGTCGACCCCACCACCCCGCTGCTCTGGGTCCTCCGCGACACCCTCTCTCTCCCCGGCACCAAATACAGCTGCGGGGTTGGCCTCTGCGGCGCGTGCACCGTCCACCTCGACGGCAAGGCGCTCCGCAGCTGCTCCCTCTCCGTCTCTGCCGCCGCCGGCCGCAGCATCACCACCATCGAAGGTCTCTCCCAGCCCAGGCTCCACGCCTTGCAACAAGCGTGGATTGAAGAAGACGTCCCCCAATGCGGCTACTGCCAGCCCGGGCAAATCATGGCGGCCGCCGCCATGCTGACTCAGCACCCCAACCCCACCGATGAAACCATCGACCAACAAATCACCAACCTCTGCCGCTGCGGCACCTACAACCGCATCCGACGCGCCATCCACCGTGCCGCGGACGCCTTGCACCCCACCCGCACCCCAAAAACGAAGGCGCAGCCATGAGCACCCTCAACCGACGTGACTTCATCTCCATGAGCGCCACCCTCGGCGCCGGACTCCTCCTTGGCGCCTGCGTGGGCTGCAAGCGACACACCATCTTCGCGCCGCGCTCCGCAAACACCACCAAACACCCCACGCCCGCAGACGCCCCCCCCGCAGACCCAAACGCCCAGATGCTGGGCTGGCTCCTCATCGACCCCGACGGCACCGTCACCGTGTCCATCCCCTCGGCCGAGATGGGGCAGGGCGTCAACACCAGCCTCGCCATGCTGGTGGCCGAAGAGCTCGACGTCCCCTTCGACGCCGTGCGCGCAGCCCCCGCACCCCTCGGCGAGCAATTCGCCAACCCAAAAATGCGAAACCAACAACTCACCGGCGGCAGCAACAGCATCCGCGGCTTTTGGCTCCCCATGCGCGAGGTGGGCGCCGCCGCGCGACAAATGCTCCTGCACGCCGCCGCCAAACAACTCAACACCTCCCCTGAGCGTCTCACCACCAACGCCGGCCACGTCGTGCACCCAAACGGCACAAAACTCTCCTACGGCCAGCTCGCCTCCGCCGCCGCGCAGCTCCCGCCGCCCCGTGATCCGCCTCTCAAAAACCCCCGCGACTTCAAAATCATCGGCAAGCCCCAAAAGCGACTCGACACCCCGGCGAAGGTGCGCGGCGAGGCGGTCTTCGGAATCGACACAACCCTCAAACACCTCCTGCACGCCGCCCTGCGACAATCGCCATCCCTCCACGGACGCCTCAAAAGCGTCGAGGGCGTCGACAAGGTCAAGGCCATGCCCGGCGTGGTGGGCGTCTTCTCCTTCGACACCTGGGTGGCTGTGGTCGCACAAAGCTGGTGGCAGGCCAAAAAGGGACTCGACGCCCTCACCACCCACTTCACATCACACAATGCCCCCCCCCCCGACAGCGCCCAGCACCGAGCCGACATCCTCAAGGCACTCGACCAACACGGCAAAGCCACCCCCAACAAAACCCACCGCACCCTCGACGTGCAATACGAGGCCCCCCTGCTCGAGCACGCCACCATGTCGCCGGTCAACTGCACCGCCCATGTGCACAACAAAGGCGTCGACGTCTGGGCACCCACCCAGGCACAGACCAAAAGCCAGGAGGTCGCGGCCGAAGCCGCCGGCGTCTCCACCGACAAGGTGACCATTCACACCACCTTCCTCGGAGGAGGCTTCGGGCGACGCTCCGAAACCGACTTTGTGCGACAGGCCGTGCTGCTCTCACAAAAAGTGGGCCAGCCGGTGAAGCTCATTTGGAGCCGAGAAGAAACCACCCAACACGGCTTCTACCGAGCCGCCGTCATCAGCCGATTTCAGGTGGGGCTCACCCCCAAAGGAGAGTCACGCACCTGGGCCAATCAAATCGCCGTGCCCAATGTGCTGCTGCAAAAGGCCCCCGCTGTGCCAGGCTTTGTGTGGAAGGTCACCGGAGACGTCATTGGCGTCGACGGAGCCAAAAAACCACCCTACGCCACCCACTCCAAAGACGTGGACACCCTGCACGTCGAGCTCAACACCCCCCTGGGCTTTTGGCGCGCCGTGGGACACTCCTACAATGGCTTTTTCGTCGAGAGCGTGGCCGACGAGCTCGCCGCACTCAACAACGAAGACCCCGCCCACTTTCGCAGACGACACTTTCAAAACCACCCCCGACACCGGGCCGTGCTGGACGCCATCACCCAAATGGCCAACTGGCAGCGCCCACGCAAGGGACGGCACCTGGGCATGGCCGTGCATGAATCCTTTGGCTCGGTGGTGGGGCAGGTGGTGGAGCTCTCGGTGCAACAACCCAACACCGTCACCCTGCACCGCATCTGGTGCGCGGTGGACTGCGGACTGGTGGTCAACCCCGACACCGTCAACGCCCAGATGGAGAGCGGCATCGTCTACGGACTCTCCGCCGCCACCCAGGCACGCATCACCCTCAAGGACGGGGTCGTGCAGCAGAGCAACTTTCACGACTACCCCATGATGCGCATGAACCAAATCCCACCCATTGAGGTGCAAATCATCCCAAGCGCCGACCGGCCCGGAGGCGTGGGAGAAACCAGCGTGGGGCCCATCGCACCCGCCGTGGGCAACGCCATCTACGCCGCCACCGGCACGCGGCTGCGCACGCTGCCCTTCGCGTCTCAGGGCTTTACCAAGTGGCGGGCCACTCGGGGGTAGGGGGGAGATTCGCCAACCCCAAGAGGGGGAGAGCGTGACCAGGCCGAGCAAGTGTTAAGGGGAAGGCACCCCAAAAAACAAGAGCGGGACACCCATCTCCCTCAGCAACAGAGATGGGTGTCCCGTGACTCCTTTGCTCCGCCATTGTCTCTCAAGGCCGGGACAAATGGATTAAAGATTAGCGATTTCAGCTTGAGCTTCGGGGTAGAGGCACCCTCGGTAGCGAATCACAGCAGGATTGGTTGAAGAGTTTGCTTCATAGCTCACCGTCGGCATGTTGGGCACTTGAGTTGGGGTGGGGGCAGGGAAAAACATACACGTGGGAGGGCCATCAGCCCAGATGATAAAGGGAAGGTGCTGTGGGCAGTAGTCCTGAGTGAAGGTATCCTTTAAAACGGTGAAGCTCGCTCCCGGGTATGCTCCCAGAAAGGTGGTGACGTGAGTGTTCCACTTGTCGGACACATCCGTAAAACTTTCGTACAACTCAAAACCGCGGTCTTCGCAGGTGAGGTGCTTGGGTGAAAAGTCGCGTCGACCTCTGCGCTTCTTGTGTCTCAGGTCTGAGACATCCCTATTGTCAGAAACGTTTTCGATCAGAACATCGTCGTAGTCGCCCTGGTAGCCTTCCATATACTCCGGTCCGCAGGCCGTCAGAAGTTGGGTGGATATCATTGAGAGGATGAAGATGCGGAATATTGAAGTTTTCATCGGGGCCATAACGCTTTCCTTGGGGGAGGAGATTACAAAGAGGGTTATTCCTCTATTGAGTGTTTCGTTGGTTGGCGTGTGAAGCTGACAACAAATCTTCAACAACAGGGAAAAGATTGGGCTTTTCTGTGTCTGGGTTCGGGCAAGTTGTGGATATTGTTTGAGTTGTTGGGAGGTTCACGCAGGAAGGCGGGAAGCTCATTCACAAAGGGGGCGAAGCCCTGTGTTCAATGGCCGATTCATCTTCCCTCCTAAAACCGAATAAGACGGTGTGTTCAATCCCCAGAGTTTGCCAGCAAATGCTGCAGGCGATGCCAATAGGGTAAAGCCTTGGGGGGGATTAATACAATTTGACCGAGGGCATAAGGGCGCCATTATAGGGGGGCGTGGGGTCACCAGCACAGGGATGCGTTGGTCGCACTTCGGCATCCCCCCTCCTGCCACCATTTGCTTTCTTTTAGCCCGGTTGTGGCGTAGGTTGTGCGCAAACTTAGACCTTCAACGAATGGAGATTTCTCATGAAGAGATTAATCGTTAGTGTGGCTATTTTACTGTTTGTGTCCGGATGCGCGACCCATACATTTCACGTTAATCGAGGAAATGCGTCCCCATCGCCTGCCGAAAACACCATGCAACCATTTTTTCTTGCCGGCATTTTTCAAAGCGCCAATCTCGATGCGTCTCAAATTTGTGGTGGAGCAGACAAGGTGGCTAAAGTAGAGACCGAAATTTCATTTTTTAACGGACTCTTAGCAGTGGTTACGATTGGTTTCTTCACACCTCTTCAGGCAAAAGTTTATTGCTCAAATTAAGGGGAGGTTTGGGCTGCAGACAGCTCTGCATTAGCCATCCCAATCTACATCCCACCCATTGCCGCGGTTTTCAGCGGTGAGCAACTGAACAAAGCCGACAGAGTGGCCGGGCCAGGTTTTGGCCTGGCCCGGCACGGGCGAAGAAATCGCCATGCTCGTGGGCTAAGAAGCATCAGAGCCGAGGGGACTTTAGAACTTCTTGCGCCACAGACCAAATTTGTTCACGATGATTTGGTCGTCAAAGACATAGATGTCGCCGTACCCTAAGGCACCGGAGATGGTGTCGATGAGCGTCTCGGTGCCGTTGGGCTGCCACTTGATAATCTGAGCTCCCCGTCTGATATAGGCACCATTGGTGGGGTCACCAGGGGTAAGCAACTCATCAAAGTTGATATCGTGAGTGGTCCAGCTATTAGCCGTGGAGTTGTACCAGTGTAGCTCCCGGTTTTCGTGGTTGGTGCAGAAAAAACCTTGCTCGTGTGCTAAGAGGCTGTAGGGCTGACAAGGAGCCTCAAAGGAGTCCCAGGTGACACCGTAGTCGTGGCTGATGCGATTTTGGTTCACATCGCTGTAAGGGGTGTGCAACACGATGGTCCCGGTGGTGGGGTGCGTATAAGGAGTTGGATTCCAAAGCCCAGGATCTCTAAAGGTGGCTCGAAGAGTCCACGAAGGGGAGTCGGCTGCTGCGTCGAGGGTCCATAGCTCGGAGACCTGTTCGGATGGTCCAAGGTAATCATCCTTAGGGGTTATATCAACGACTTGAATGAGCACAGAGCCTGCGAGTTGGATGGTGGATGGTGTGAACCAAGCGCTCGAGAGGCCGTCAGGATAGATTTCCCATTCGCCCTCAGAATAGGTGAAGTCCATTGCGGGCAGTATTTTCCAGGTGGCCCCCTTGTCGAAGCTTGCCCGAAGATGATCCACTTTCCAGCGATAGTGGGACAGATGAACAAAGACCTCTTGGAGAATAACCTCGCTGCTCACCACAACAGAATCTCTACCGAACACAATAGCATCAGGAGAACCAGATTGAAGGGCGCTCTCCCAACGGTTGGCGGATTCATTATAGGCGAACCATTCCCACCGCTGGCTTGCCAGGAGCGGATTCGCCGAGTGGACACGCGCGCCTGGCAGCGAATTGCAATTAAAGTAAGCGCAGCCCCCCTCGTAATATGCATTGTCAGCAATGCCCAGGCCTTGCCCAAGTTTGGAGAAATCCGAAGACATGAGGGGACTCTCAAAGGTACCGGCTCGCAGGAGCACAACAGGGGAACCGGGGCCATTTTCTGAACTGTCGTTTTGGTAAATGGTGTCGCCCTTGGGGTAGAGGAACCACGCGTTGGGATAGGAATCAAAATCGGGTCGGATCTTGTGGGTTTTTCCCGATACGCTCACTTCCAGACCATGACCGTGGTCAAAAGGGCAAAAACCATAGCCGTGAGGGCCGCACGACGTACGGCTGTATCGATAGGTGTCAAAGGTGCCCTCCTTGCCAAACCAGGAGACGGTGCCGTCGTCTCTGAACACCACCGGCTCATTTCCACCGGAGGGGTCTATCCACGTACCATAAAAACGCTCATCGAGGGGTCGGCTGTCTCCGCACGCTGTGAGGAGGTTAATAAGAAGCAACAAGATGGAGAGCCGTTTTATGGTCATGCTAAAGTTCCTTGGGGGTGAGTGATGGTGATGACGTTTTTAGGGGGCCATGCGCCAGAGGCCGAAGCGGGTTTATACGTAGAGTTGCGCGCCAACAACAAGGTTATGAGGGCTTTTGAGGGATGTGATGGGCCACTCACCTCTATTGCTGAGAGAGATGGGTGGCCCATTGCGTGCATAGTCGACGCGCCACTCAAACCCACGCGTTAGTTAGCGTTGCATCGCTCGAAGCCATTGGGGTGCCACGTGC
>JAZAIZ010000097.1:0-9773 GCA_036230545.1 Myxococcota bacterium | reverse complement strand
CCGCAGTGTTTCGTGACATGAGCGCGCAGGCCTCGTGGACCCGTCCAGCCATGGCCAGCATCCACACCTCCCTTCACGCCAGCGGGCACAACACCATGAGCAAGGTCGCGGTGCTGCCGGACTCCCTCACCACCCTCGCAGAGGCCCTGCAGCAAAAAGGCGTACAAACCGGGGCCGTGGTCACCAACTACAACCTCGAGCCGCGCTTTGGCTTCGACCAGGGCTTTGACCACTACACCTACCTGGCCCCCGACCGCTACCTCGGTGCCCCGGCCGACGCCAACCGCCTCGCTGCCTACAACGTCTACCGACTCCTGCGCGAGAAGCTGCTCCCCGGCCAACGAGAAGCCCGTCACTTTTACCAGGAAGGCGACCGGGTCAACGAGGCCGGCCTCGAGCTCCTCGGCCGGCTGGATCCCGACCGACCCTTCTTTCTCTGGCTCCATTATATGGAGCCCCACGACCCCTACTTCGCCGCCGACGGCCAAAGCTACGCCCGCGTCTCCTCGCCCAACCCCGATCCCAGCCTCGCCGGGCCAATGCTCGCCGCCTACCACGAAGACGTCCGGCGCTTTGATCGAATCTTCGCCAACCTGCAACAAAGCCTCAAAGCCCAGGGCTACGAGGACGTGGCGATTCTGCTGACCTCCGACCACGGCGAAGAATTCGCCGAGCATGGCGGGTTTTACCACGGCGTCACCCTCTACGAAGAGCAGCTCGAGCTGCCCCTGATCATCGCAGGCACCGGTGTTCAAGTCGGCATCCGGGAAGACCTCGCCCGCCAGATCGATCTTGCCCCCACCATTGCCACCCTGCTGGGAGTTGCTCCCGCGCCCCAATGGGAGGGACGGGATTTGCTGGGCAGCACCCCTGCCCCGGCCTACACCCTCGCCGAAGAAGACCACCAGGGCAACCGGCTGACCAGCATCCGCGAGACCACCGGTGAGCGCTACAAGCTCATTCAGGCCAACCCCGACAACCCCCGCGGCCTCAAGCCCACCGAGCTCTACTCCCTCACCCGGGACCCCGGTGAAACCACGGCTCTCACCTCCCCCACAGGAGACACCCTCCGGGTTGCCCAGGCGGAGCTCCAGGAGAGCTCACAAAATGCGGGGGCCGCCCCCGAGAGCGCCCCCCTTGACGAAGATGCCGAGGCGGAGCTGCGGTCCCTCGGATACATCCAGTGACCCGCGCCGCGCACCCCCTCCTGATCCTCGGGCTCGATGGCGGCACGCTCTCCATTCTGCGCCCCCTCATCGCCGCGGGCCGCCTGCCCCACCTTGGGCAGCTTATGGCGGAGGGCTGGTCCACCGAGCTGCTCTCCACACGCCCCACCGCCACCCTCCCGGCGTGGACCTCCTTTCTCACCAGCGCTTCCCCGGCCCAGCACGGGGTCACCGACATCTTCGTGCACCCCCCGGACTCCTACGGCTTGCAGCCTGCCAGCGGCCTCCTGCGTCGAATTCCCACCGCCCTGACACAGCTCTCGGCTCAGGGGTATCGCGTCTGCTCGGTGGGAGTTCCCGGGACCTTCCCTCCCGAGGCGGTCAACGGCCTCTGCGTCTCCGGGTTTGACGCCCCCTCCCCCAATCGGGCGGGGCCCGAGGCGGTCTTTCCACCGGAGGCCTTCGCCGATTTTCAGCGCGCCGGGGGGTGGAATTACAACGTCTTCAACGAGCACTCCACCAAGCCCGACCATCTCCAGAGCGCCGCCGACGCAATCCTCCGGGACATTCAGCGCAAAGAGCGAACCACCCTCCAGCTCTATGGGCAGGAGCCCTGGGATCTCTTCTTTGTGCACCTGCAGGCCTCCGACACCGTGGCCCATCACTTCTGGCACTGGCACGATCCCAACTCCCCCCGGGCCCCGGAGGACGCACCGCCCGATCCGGTCGCCCGGGTTTACGAGCGACTCGACCAGATGCTTGGTGCCCTGCGAGAGCGCCTGCAGCCCGAAAGCCGCATCCTGGTGGTTAGCGACCACGGCTTTGGTGGCGCCTCCACCACGGCGGTCTTTCTGAACCGCTGGCTGGCCGAGCAGGGATTGCTCGACTTCCTCTCGCCCTGGAAGACCGCCGCCCGCAAGCAGGCCGGGCGGGCGCTTCGGGGAACCCTGGCACACCTCCCCAATGCCCTCGCTGGCCTGGCCAAAAAATCCCTTAAGGGCCGGCTCCACGCCGACGTGATGGATCTTGCCCGAGGCACCTGCGTCGACTTTTCCCGCAGCCGGGCCTTCTCCCATGAACTTGATTATGCGCCCTCGATTTGGATCAACCAGCGAGGGATTTTCCCCGCGGGCGACGTTTCTCCGGAAGATGCGCTCGCGCTGGCTCGCCAACTTCGAGAGGCCCTGCTGAAGCTGCGCTGTCCCATCCTGGGACACCCCTTAATTGAGGCGGTGCATCTACGGGCGGAGCTTGCCCCCGAACGGGACGCCGCCCTCTTGCCCGACCTCACCATTGAGCCCGCGTGGCCGGAGGGATACCGCCCCTCCTTTCTCTCCAGCCCCGGTCCGGGGCCGGTGGTTCGAACCCTTCGGCCCGAGGAGTGGAGCGCGCCCAAAGGCGTTGGCCTGCCGGGGGTGCACCGAAGAGAGGGGGTGTTTATGGCCTGGGGGCCGGGCCTTGAGCCCATGGAGTTGCCGGTGATGGACATCGCCCAAGCCGGAGGACTAATCTATCCCCTCATGGGGGCAGCCATTCCTCCCAACCTGCATGTTCCCCCGCCGGCCTACCTTGAGGAGCTCTTGCCCTTCAGCACCGGTGACGAGGGCTTCGACCTGCCGCCCCTCGGTGCCCTTGATCTTGGCTCAAGTGAGGGGCTTCGAGACCGGCTCCAGACCATGGGCTACATCGACTAAAGCCACCGCGTCAGGAGAGATGAAGCATTTCCCGCGCCTCTTCCGGGGACGCTATCTCGCGACCGGCGTTGCGGGCACATTGGGCCAGGGCTTCCATCAGCTCGCCATTGCCACGGGTCTTATCACCGTTTGGTAAATAAAAGGTATCCTCCACGCCGGTGCGCAAGTGCCCGCCGAGCTCAGCGGCTCGCTGATGCAGGGGCCAAACCTCGGCCCGACCGATGGCCGTCACCTGCCAGGAGGTGTCCGCTTTGCGGTATTCGGTGAGCAGATCGAGCAGCCGCGGATCTGAAGGCATCCCTGAGTCGACCCCCATCACAAAGTTGTACTCCGGATCTTCCACCATGCCGTTCTCAACGTAGAGATTCACCGAGCGCACGATGCCCACGTCAAAGCACTCAAACTCCGGGCGCGTGCCGGTTTCGGCCATCACCGTGAGAAATTCCTGTACCTTCGCCACCGGGTTATCGAACACCATGGGGGGCCAGGCCCACTCGCCGCTCTTTCGCGTGCGCAGGTAGTTCAGGGTGCCAGCGTTGCAAGCGGCGAGCTCCGGCCGCACCCGTCGCAGGCAGGCCACCGGTCCCGAGATGTCGTCGCCAATCACTCCCGTGGTCATATTAATAATAACCCCCGGGCAGGCATCCCTAATGGCGTTAACCATCTCTGCGGCCACTTCAGGGTCCCAGGACGGCAGGTGTCCCATGCCCTCTTCCTGCATGCGAAAATGCACATGCATCATGGAGGCGCCGGCGTCCCATGCTTCCCGCGCGGATGCCGCCATCTCGCGGGCGCTCACGGGCACCGGGTGCTGGCTTGGGTTGGTCAAAACGCCCGTCAGGGCACAGGTCATAATGGCTTTGTCGGATGTACTCATGGGGGCTTCCTATCGTTTTTTAACCCCAAGGCAAACCCCAACCCGGGCTTAGCGAATGTAGCCCATGGTCTTCAGATCCCGCACCGTTTCGGAGTCAAGATCTCTCGTCTTCAATTCGGGCCCGCTCCTTTTTTTGGCGCTCCCCTGCCTGATGGTTTGCAGCAAGCCCTGCGCCGCCGCCGGTGGTTGGGTCTTGGCGTGTTGCTCAGCGGGATCTCTCAGCAGGTCAAAATAATGAATCACCTCTTTGTCAAAGGACACCGAGGGCAAAAGCGAGGGTTTGCCCACTGTCGCGCCGAACTCTTTCCGGTCCGCGGGCTCCTGGAAAATGATCTTATGGCGGTAGGTTCGGATCGCTCGTCGGCGAATGCCAAAGTGATTAAACTCGCTTATCATGGCGCGTTCGGCCACATTTAACGCCGGATTCCGCAGGTGCTCCACCAGGTCTACACCCCGCCATACCTTGGGCGGGGTCACGCCAAAACGGGCCACAATGGTAGGGGCAAGATCCGTCGACTCAAAAAGATAGTGGTTGTAGCCTCCCCGCCGCGCCATACCTGGTGCGCGAATAATCATGGGGACGCGAATAATCTCATCGTAAAAATGGTGGCTGTGCAAAAACACGCCATGCTCCCCAAAGGCCTCACCGTGGTCCGACGTCACCAAAATGGTCGACTTGTCATAAACCCCCATGGTGCGGAGCTGCTCGAAGAACTTCCCGAGCACAGTGTCCGTATAACGGACCGCACCATCATAGGTCGCGAGCATGCGCTTCACGGTGGCAGGGCTGTAGTTTCCGAGCTCCCAGTGGGGAGTTCGCAGAAGCTTCACCGAGGGGTCCTCCACAAACATGGTCTCAAACTCATCCGGCGCGTGGTAGGGGTCGTGGGGGTCCACCATAAAGAGCATCAAGAAAAAGGGTCGTTTCTTGTGCTTTTCCACAAAGGGAATCGCCAGGTCCACCACCTCCTGGGCATTGGGCAACCCCTTCCAGTGCTTGACGGTGTCAGCGTAATAATCAAACCCGTGGTCCAACCCAAAGGCGCTTCCGGCGTTGCCGTTCCCCACCACGGCGCCGGTTGGGATCCCCGCCCCCTGCAGCAACGACGTAAAGGTCAGCGCGTCCTTGGGAAGGCGCGAACGCTGTTGCTGCACCCCATGCTCTGAGGGCAGCTGGCCAGTGAGTATGCTCGCTGTGGTGGGGCGGGTCCAGTTGCTGTTCACAAAGTAGTTCGTCAGAATCAGCCCCTCGTCAGCCAGGCGGTCGAGCTGTGGCGAGGTGGGACGCTTAAACCCATAGGCCCCGAGCCGGTCCGGCCGCATGGCGTCCACCACAATCAAAATAACCGGCCCGCTCGTCTCGGCCCAGTTCATCTCGCTCACCGCTTCGCGACTCAACCCACCAAAATAGGCCTTCGAATTGTCCGGTATTGGAGCAGACACCATCAACGCTAACATCACCGCCCACTGAATCATGACATCCCTTTTCTGCTGTTCTCTTCAGGCTTCGCAAATTTACTCCCGCGCTGCAAGCCCCGTCGTTGGACCCGCGTCGCCGATTTGCTATGAGTAGTGCAAAACCTAAGGGGGTCGTCCATGCAGCGTGTTCTTTTTCTCCTCTCTTTCGTCACCGTCCTCGCCATGCTTAGCCTGCCAGGATGTGGCGAAGATTGTCCGGCGCCGGGGGGCGGAATTCAGGCCTATTTTGCTCCCCACCTCCCCAAGCAGGACACTGAGGCAGCCACCTGGCTCGGGTACCCCTTTCCCGCCGACCATCGCCGAACCTCCAGCGGCGCTCCCGACTTCTCAGATTTTCCCAACCCGCGAGACATTGGCTTGCTTGACCATTATGGGGAGATTATCGCCAAGGAGTTAAGCGGTTTCTCCCCCATCAGTGGCGTCTACCTCTCCTTTAACGGCTCGGTAAATCCCGCAAGTCTCCCATCCATCCTCACTGAGACCCGCTCGGTCAACTCGGCCATCCAACTGATTGATATCAGCGCAGACTCCCCGGAGTATGGCATGCGCCGCCCCCTGCGCTGGGAATACTGGGACGCCGCCACCAACTTCTTCCCCAAAAACACCCTCGCGGCCGCCCCGGTGTGGGGAACGCCCCTGCGGCAGAACACCACCTACGCCTTTGTGGTGACCAACGCCCTCAAGGGGATGGACGGGCACGCGGCACAAAGCCCTGCCTTGGTTCAAAGCCTGCTCAACAACTCCTTGCCCGCCGACTGTGGTGCCGGTGGTGCTTCTGCGGGGTTGGTAAAAAAGCTGCGTTCGCAATTTGCGCCACTTCGACGTTTCTTAAAATCGGACACGCTCAGTTCCTCTGATGTGGTGGCGGCCACCGTGTTCACCACCGGGGCTTTCACCCACGAATTGCAAACCATCTACGAGCAGATCCAGGGAGCGGACGCGCCGGCCCTGACGGGAGTCTGGCAAACCTTTGAGGCCTCCACCGAAGACAGCGCCGAACGCGATTCCTCAGCCACCAACGAGGGGACCACCGGACCGGCACTCCATTACCAACAAAAAACCTTTCAATGGAGTTCGTCCGCCACTGTCACCTACAACGTCCTGGAGACCGGGTTGAAGAGCCCCAACTACCAGCACGGGCAAATCCCCTACAACAGCGGCGGGGCCTTCGCTTTCGCCGAAGGCGTACCACAGGTCGCCAGCAGTGAAGATCTGCGTCTGGTGATTACCCTGCCCGCCACCGCGCCACCCTCCGGGGAGTGCTACCCCGTGGTCATTTATGCCCACGGAACCGGAGGCGACGCTTACTCCTTCGTGGAAGAGACCGCCGGGCGTCTGGCGGCCCGGGGCCTTGCCGGCATCAGCATGGACCAACCCCTGCACGGCCAACGAAAAAAAGGCCGTCACTTCAGCGCCAGCACAGCGAGCTTCAACTTCGCCAACCCCGACGCCGCACGCTCGACCTTTCGTCAGGGGGCGGTGGACATCTTCGCCCTTACGAGACGCCTTCAGGAAGGGCTGCTGATTCCAGCCGAGGTGAGCCCCACCGCAAACGACCTCTGTCTCAAGGGTGAAAGCATCGGTTTTTTTGGACACTCCCAAGGAGGGATCACCGGCGCCATGGCGGCCGCCTACGAAGAGGCCGTGGACGCCTGGATGTTCTCGGGCACCGGCGGTGGCCTCTCCATCACCATTCTCGAGCGCAAAGACCTCATGGACTTCAAGGGCCTGATGACGCTGCTGCTGCAATTTCAAGCCAACGAAACGCTCACCGAATTGCATCCCACCCTGCAGGTGATTCAGAGCGTGGTGGACATCACCGACCCCATCCATTACGCGCCCTACTGGAGTGCCCGCAGTGGCCCCAGCGGGCTGCAAAACATTCTCTTAACCAGCGGCGAGATCGATGCCCAGACCCCTCACCGCACTGGCGCGGCCCTGGCCCTGGCGGCGCGCATTCCGCAAGTGGCCCCGGTGGAGTACCCGGTGGTCGAATATGAAATTCTAGGAATCCCGGCAGCGGATGCCCCGGTGTCCGCCAACGTCGCCACCAGCCACACCTCGGGCTTCCTGCAGTGGCGCAAGGCCTTCACCCAGCCCTCCAATTTCTCCAACCACTTCCTCATCTTTCACCGGCCGGAGGCCATCAACGCGTCGATGCGCTTCCTCGAAACGAACGTCAGCGAGGACGCGCCCATCATCGAGCGTTCGCCGAGCGCAGACGTACGCTGAGCGCTCCACCACTTCGTGGTTTACAAATCAAGTCAAGGGTGAGTATGCCTTCCCCATGCAGGACTTACGCTATTTAAGGGGATATCCCGAGGAGGTAACAACCAAAGTGCAGGGGCTCATCTCCCGAGGCACTCTGGGAACCTTCCTTCTCAACAAGCACCCCACCCCCCACGAGATCCGCACCAACAAGGCCCTGCATCACTATGTGACCGACCTCAAACGCTCGTGGCTCCGCAAAGCACCGCCGGTCTCTCGCATTTGTTATGATGACCGAATTCATGCGGTGAACCATGCCCTGGGGCTGCACACTTTCGTATCGCGGGTGCAAGGAAGCCGCCTTAAGGCCAAGCATGAAATCCGGGTGGCGTCGGTGTTTAAGCGAGCGCCTCTGGCCTTTCTTCGGATGATTGCGGTGCATGAGTTAGCCCACCTTAAGGAGAAAGAACACAACAGAGCGTTCTACAACCTCTGCACCCACATGGAGCCCGACTATCATCAGTTGGAATTTGAGATGCGACTTTACCTCACCCACCTTGAGCTTCAGGGCGGGCTTTATGAAAATGCCGCAGCCAGCTCAAACAAAACGACCTCGAGCTAGACGAAAGCGCCCCTTAAGCCAAAAAACCCCAGCAGCGGTTCAGGAAGTGGTTGCTGCCCGGCCCTCTTCGTCCCCTTCCACCACCGCCTTATCCAGCCACGCCTGGTTCAAGCCCTCAATCCGCGCCGTGCGGTCTACGAGCTCGCTGCAGATGGCTTTCTCCACCAGGCCTCCCACAAATGGTATTTTCGAAACGACATGGGCGTCCTGAGTGTAGGTGACCTTATTGGGGGTGAGTGGGGATTTCGCGCGAACGCTGATTCCGCATTCGGCTTGAAACTTGCTGCGCAACGAGGGGTTCACCATGCTGGTGGTGAGTTGGCCTCGGTGGGTGGAAAAATCGTAGGAGGTGCGCTGGACACAGTCAAAGTCATCCTTGTCGGTGAACGTCCGAATCAGCGCGGGAATGGTAGAGGAGTGAGGTTGAATCAGAATCTCCCGTTCAAGGACGCTCCCGGTGATGCGGTTTTGCAGCAGACTCACGTCGTTGCCGATCTTCTCATAGGCCGATATGACACAAGCAGGATCGGCGATGCAAACACGCTCATAGGTCTCGACGGGGGTTGCACCGGGGACATGATAGGTTTCGACAAGTTGCTTTTTCACGGGGCACTCCTTGTGCGGGGGCGATTCCTCTGGGTTTTCGGCCTCCTTCCGGCAATTGTGCGTTCACCCAGCCCCTAAGGCCCCAAATCCTCCAGAAAGGCAAAAAGTGGCCCGATTAAATAACACCAACCTCGCAACCCGACCGAAGAACGCAGCCCACAGTGTCTCATTTTGTTACACTTCGAACGTCCCGAAGAGAAAAAGTCCATATTTATCCAGAGGCGCCCATGGCCCACTTTTTGCGTCTCCGGGAGTATGACTGCCATTAATCAGCTTGATTCCGCCCCTTCTCGCCACCGCCATGCGCGGGTTCATTTTGACGGTGTCCCCTATCACATCATCTCAAAGACCCTCCGTGGGGTGTTCCTGCTGGTGCCTAAGAAGCACACTGCGAGCTTGACGGCGGGGGTCGTCGCGAAGGCGCAGTACAATTGGCCGGATGTCCGCCTATATGGCTATGCTTTTATGTCCAATCACTTCCATCTGATGGTCTCCGGGAAGTCTGCGGAGATTTCGGCCTTTGTGGGCTTCATTAAGCGGGAGATTTCGCGACGTCTGGGGCAGAAATATAACCTCAGTGGTGCCTTGTGGCACTCGAGGTTCTTGTCTACGGCGCTGCCCACGCCCGAGAGTCAGGAGCAATGCCTGGCCTATATTCTGTCCCAGGGGGTGAAAGAGGACCTCGTTGAGCATCCCAGTCAGTGGCCGGGTTTGCATTGTGCCAAAGCGCTTCTTCATGGGGAGGTTGATGAGGGGAGCTGGTTTAATGCCACGGGATATGGGGAGGCGACGCGCAATCGGGAACGGATTGCTCGGAGAGTGGCTGTTAGGAAGAGTGAGTTTTATCAGACGCTGGCGATTAAACTGACTCCAATTGAGCCGTGGAGCGCTTTTGACAAAGCGGCACAGCAGCAACGAGCGGCGGAGTTGGTTAATGAGTTCGTAAGGGAGGCTGCAGCGAAGCGGAGGGCCGAGGGAAGCCTGGTGGTTGGCCGCAAAAAGGTGGTTCGGAGGGCTATCTCCAAACGGGTTTCGCCGCCGGCCCCGCCGTGGTGGCAGGAGCGGCGACGACAAATCACAGCATGGGCAAAGATGAGCGACGCGCTAACCCAGGAGTACCT
>JAZAIZ010000096.1:0-15727 GCA_036230545.1 Myxococcota bacterium | reverse complement strand
CCCGGAGCAAACACACCGTCGATTAGATTTCCCCCAAAAACCAGATACACCAGCGAGATGTGCGGGATGCTGTACACGCACTGCAATCGAGTGAGTTCAACGGTGGCGCCGGCTTCCTCGAGGGTCTCTCGCATAGCCGCCTCCTCCACCCGCTCGTTTTGCTCCATAAAGCCCCCGGGGATTGTCCAGAGGCCTTTTTGAGGCTCAATCGCCCGACGGCACAGAAGCACCTTCCCCTCCCATAGAGGAATGCAACCCGCCACAATGCGCGGATTAACGTAATGAATTCTGTGGCACCCCTCACAAACAAAGCGTTCCCGGTTATCCCCTTCGGGGATCTGCATGGTCCCCTGGCTTCCACACGCGCTGCAATAATTCATAGACTCCCCTTTGAAAATGAAGCCCCC
The DNA here is from genome assembly GCA_036230545.1 of Myxococcota bacterium. Classification (GTDB taxonomy): domain Bacteria; phylum Myxococcota; class XYA12-FULL-58-9; order XYA12-FULL-58-9; family JABJBS01; genus CAXGXL01. Next base: position 15,320 of record JAZAIZ010000096.1, on the reverse strand, counting down.
AGATAGTCGATCCCTCCAGGGGGAACAAGCGCTCCCTACGCCTCCACCCTGGCGATAAACTCCGCCATATCAGCCTCGGATACCGGCTTGGGAAGATAATGCACGCCAAGGCTCTCGGCCTCTCCCTTGACCTGCTCCCGTAAATTAGCGCTCACCAAAGCCACCGGAAATCCGGAGAAACGCTTCAGCACCGTGTCCGCAAGTGCCAGCCCGTTCATCTGAGGCATGTGGTAATCAATCAGAACGCCGTCCAGGCCCCCCGCCTGCAGCAGGGTAAAGACCTCCGTCGGACTGCTGCATTCTTGAACGGTCCATTCCGGTCGCAGCTGCTCAATGAGCTTTTTCAGCGCAAGCCTTGAGAATCGACTCTCGTCCGTAATCAACACTGATGTCATGGAACCTCCCCTGCCCTCATTGGCATCTCAACCCGCGCTTATCACCTCAACCGTCACGCTCCACCACCACGCTGACTCCCTGCCCCACCCCAACACAGAGCGTCGCCAGGCCCAAAGCTGTGTCCCGCTTCTCCATCTCGTGCAGTAGGGTCGTCAGAATCCGCGCGCCGCTACACCCCAAGGGGTGCCCGAGGGCGATGGCGCCTCCATTCACGTTCACCCGCTCCTCATCCAGCCCCAGTTCTCTGATCACCGCGAGGCTTTGAACCGCGAAAGCTTCGTTCAACTCCACCAAGCCGATGTCCTGAATGGATTTTCCAAGTCGAGTGAGCAGGTTTCGGGTTGCGGGGACGGGGCCGAGCCCCATCAGGCGAGGATCTACCCCCGCACTGTTGCCCCCCAGGATTCGAGCCATTGGGGTCATACCCAGCTCTTTCGCCTTCTCCGGAGTCATGATTAAGAGCGCCGCGGCGCCATCGTTGAGGGTCGAGGAGTTCCCAGCGGTCACCGACCCGCCCTCACGAAAAACCGCTCTCAGGCCGCTCAACTTTTCCAGGGTGCAATCCCCCCGGGGACCTTCATCCCGATCTACGGTGAGGGTCTTTTTGCGCTGGCTCACCTCAACCGCCAGGGTCTCCGCGTCAAAGCGGCCACTCTCCAAGGCCGCCAGGGCCTTTTGGTGACTGCCGTAAGCGAAGCGGTCCTGGTCTTGCCGAGAGATGCCGTAGCGCTCAGCGATGTTCTCTGCGGTCTCCCCCATGGCCTCCAGAGGAAAGAGCGCCTTCATCGCCGGGTTGGGGAATCTCCAGCCCAGGGCGGTGTCAAAGGCAGCGGGGTTTCCCGTGCCATAGCCGGTGGCGGGCTTGCCCATCACATAGGGAGCCCGAGTCATGCTCTCCACTCCCCCGGCCACCACAACGTCACGCTCCCCGAGCCACACGGTCCGAGCAGCCGCGATTACCGCATCCAGCCCCGACGCGCAGAGTCGATTAAGGGTGATCCCCGGTATTTCCACCGGAAAACCCGCTAAAACGCTGGCCATTCGAGCGATGTTGCGGTTATCTTCGCCGGCCTGGTTGGCGCACCCCGCAAAGACCTCCTCCACCACGCCGGGTTCGAGCCCGGCGCGCTCCATGAGGCCCCGAAAGGTGAGGGCAAGTAAATCATCCGGCCTGACGGCCGATAATCCCCCACGAATTTTTCCAATGGGGGTACGGACTGAATGAACAATGACGGCTTCTCGCATAACACTCCTTTCACTCTTTTTCGCTGGCGCGTCAACGCTTTCACTCCAATTCCTCACGGGATGTGGCGATTCTCCTCGACCCGCCCCACCCACCGCCACCGCGACCACCGCCGCCCCACCCTCGAAGCTGCGAAATCCCGTAGATGTACAGCGGATCATCGACGGCGACACCCTGGAAGTCATCCACCAGGGAAGCGTGGTGCGAATAAGACTCAAGGGAATAGACACCCCGGAGCTTCGCCCCTCCGAAGGGGACGCGGCCCCCGAGCCCTACGCTGAGGCGGCCAAAACCTTCACCCTTCAGCATGTGGGGCCCCAGGTGGATCTGGAGTTCGACAGCGACTGCGCCGGTGACACCCCCGAGCAATCCTGGGAGCAGTGCCGTGATGTTTATGGACGCCTCCTCGCCTATGTCCGCACCGCCGACGGTCGGGATCTGGCCCCAAGGCTCCTGACCAGAGGACTGGCCAGGGTCTACCGTCGGCCTCGGGGAGACTCTCCGGAGTTCGACCGTCGAGCGACCTATCTGGCGCTGGAAAACGAGGCCCAGTCCTTGGCGGTGGGTATCTGGGAGAGTTCCCCCCCCTGATGGGCGAAGAGGAGGGCGCCAAAGGAGGACGCCACCTTGTTGAAACCCCGCTGGACAGGTATATACATCAGCGTAACCTGAGTGAATTCTCGAAAAAATGTGCGTTCGCAGGCGCTGTCAAGAGAGGTTGGATTCGGTTCATGTCTACAAGGCAAATCAAGCAAAAGGGTTTAAGCCTGTTTATAGGGTGCTTCGGGCTGATGGCCTGCCTCCCCCCGCCCCCCGTCCCCCGCGTTACCGACAAAAACGGTGCTCCAGTCGCCTTCCTCGGGGCTCCCTCGGAGGAAGACGAGCACGCGGCCTCGGCTCTGAGTCGGGAGATCACACGTTTACGTATCTCTAGCCCCGCCCGGGCCGAGGAAAAAGAAGAGGCGCTGCTCAAACGCTACCCGGCCAGCCAGGCTGCAGCGCTGCTCCTCTACGAGCGGGGAAAGAGCGCCCAGGCCCTCGGGGAGCTCATGGAGGCCAAGGATCACTTCGCCCGGCTCCTGCTCTATCGCCCCCAATTCGAGAAGACCACCCAGGTTCGAGTCCTCTACGGGAAACTCTGCCTCGAGCTTGGATACGACGAAGAGGCCATGAACACCTTCCGCTTCCTCTACGCTAACGCCGAGTTGGACAGCACCATCAATGAGCTCGCGCCCCTCTTTGCCCAATCCCTGGTCAACACCGGCCACCACGACCAGGCCCTGGAGTTAATGGTAGACCGACGTAACAACGGTAGCCTCGGGATGAACGAACGCGCCGAAGCCGAAGAGAGCGCCACCGCAATCGCGTCAGGCCCCTTAACCGTCGCCCAAACCACGCGCCTCTGGGAGCGTCACGGCTCTCAAAAGAGCTGGGAGTTTGTCCAACCAGCTCTCGCCTTTCGACTCGCCAAGATCTATTACCACGTCCGCGATTACGAACGGGCCGAGGAGATCCTGCAGCTCTTCAGCACCCGCTACCCCACCAGTCAATATGGCCGCCGAGCCCGCAGCTTTTACGAGCGGCTCCGAGACCGCTTTGAGGTAGACCCCCAAACCATTGGGGTCCTGCTTCCCCTCTCCGGACGTTATAAAGTGTATGGAGAGCGCTCCCTCGCCGCCATGAAGCTCGCTTTCGGCAACGACTCCCGCTTCACCCTCGCGGTACGCGACACCGGAGGAGACCCCACCACTGCGGCGAGCGCGGTGGAGGACCTGGTCCTTGAAGATCACGCGATCGCCATCATCGGACCGCTCTTCTCCAAATCTGCCCACGCCGCGGCCCTCAAAGCAGAGGAGCTAAGCATCCCTCTGATCGCCCTTTCCCACCGGGAAGGCATCCCCGAGGTCGGCTCTTACGTGTTTCGTACGGCCCTCACCGTCAAGGCACAGGCCGAAGCCCTGGCTCGGACCGCCTTTGAAACCCTCGAGTTCAAGACATTTGCCATCCTATTCCCGAGAAGCAGCTACGGGAGCAGCTTCGCCCACGCCTTCTGGGATGAAGTCATCAAGCGGGGCGGAGAAGTCCGGGGCTTTGAGTCCTATGAGCACGACCAGACCACCTTCCGCGAACCGGTCCAAAAATTGGTGGGGCGCTGGTATCGCCAGTCCCGACCCGACTTTCTCCTCCTCAAGGAGGAGATCGAGACCCTCGAGCTCGCCCCCCACAAGGCTCATTCGCGCCTCGAGAAGCTGAAAAAGAACCTCCCCCCCATTGTGGACTTTGACGCCATTGTGATCCCCGACTCCGGTCGCAATATAGGACTCATCGCGCCGGCCCTTGCCTTTGAAGACATCGTCATGACCCACAACCCCAAGACCCTTGAGAAAATCCGCAAGGCCACCGGCAACGAAGACCTCCACCCCGTCACCCTCCTGGGGGCCAGCACCTGGAACAGCCCCCGCATTCTCAAGGGCTGCGACCGCTACTGTGAAAACGCGGTCTTTGTAGATGGCTATTACTCCGACAACCCCCTCCCCAAGGTACGCGACTTTGTCGCCGCCTTCAGCGAAGTCACCCAGGCCAAGCCTCGCTTGAACGACGCCCAGGCCTACGACACCGCCGACTTCCTCCGCTGGGTGCTTGAGAGCACCAACCCCGCCACCCGCGAGGAGTTGCAACAGGGGCTTCTCAACACCACACGCTTTCAGGGCGTGACCGGTTCGTTCAAGTTCAACCAGGACGGCGAAGCAGACCGGATGCTCTACACCCTCACCATCGCCGACAAAAGCATTCAACTCTATAAGCGGCCCCAGGGATAATCGAGCCCGGATCAAACGCGATGGAATCACCCCACAACGCCCCCTCCAGCGACGAGGGACAGCTACCACGATTGCGCCCCCCTGCGCCCTCACCTCCCCCTGCGCCGCCGGTGAAAAAAGAACGAACGTGGCTGCACCTGCTGCTCTTCGTCTTGACCTTTGTCTCCGCGACGCTCCCCTTCGCCACCAGCGTTCCCGGAGAAACGCCCTGGGAGGCCTTCGTCACCGGGCCCCTGACAGATCCCATTCGCCTGCTTGGAGGGCTCTCGTTCTCGCTGCCCCTCATGGCGATTCTTCTGGCCCATGAGATGGGGCACTACATCACCGCGAGGCGCTATGGCGTCGCCCAGAGCCTGCCCTTTTTTATCCCGGCTCCGGGAACATTCTTTGGCACCATGGGCGCAGTCATTATGATCCGCTCTCAACCCCCTTCCCGCCCCTCCCTCTTTAACGTCGCGGTGATGGGCCCCTACGCGGGGATGGTTCTGGCGCTCCCCGCCGCGGCCTGGGGACTGGCCCACTCCACCCCCGTAGATCCTCAAACCCTCAGCGGTTCCACCATCGTCTTTGGCTCATCACTTCTCTTTGGCTTTCTTGAGACGGTGTTCAGCCCCAACGGTACCGACGTCTTCCTGCACCCCACGGGGCTCGCCGGCTGGGTCGGTTTTTTGATCACCTCTCTCAACCTCATCCCCGCCGGGCAGCTTGATGGGGGACACATCGCCTACGCCCTCCTAGGTCGCTACCACACCTGGTTCAGCCGCGGTGTCGTGATGGCCCTGATGATCCTCGCCATCACCCTGGGAGCCGATGGGCTCATCTGGGGCGTGTGGGCTATTCTTCTCTCCCTCTTTGGCTTGCGCCATCCCCCCGTCCGCGATGAATCCATTCCTCTCAGCGGCGGCCAACGATTCAGCGCCCTGGTGGCCCTTTGTCTCTTGGTGATCACCTTTACCCCCACGCCCATCAAGGTCACCACCGCTCACGATACGCCCGCGCCACCCATTGAGGCGCCCCTCCCTCCATCCCCTGACCTCCACGAAGAATTTAAGCTTTAAACCATGACCACATCCTCTCCATCCCTCCAGGTCCCCGAGATCGAACAATTCTTCAGCATGGAGGGACCACTCTCGTCCACCATCGAACGCTACGAGACCCGGGACGAGCAATCTCAAATCGCACGCGAGGTCGCCGAAGCCATCAATTCTCAAGGCAAGCTCGTCGCCGAGGCGGGGACAGGAACGGGCAAGACCCTGGCCTACCTCGTTCCCGCCATCGCCTCAGGGCTGCGGGTTGTGATCTCCACGGGCACCAAGACCCTCCAGGACCAAATCATCGAGAAGGAGCTCCCCCTCCTTGAAAAAGCGGTGGGCAAGAGCTTCCACGTTCAGCTCATGAAGGGGCGCTCCAATTACCTCTGTCACTTGCGGGCCGGGCGCTTCGCCCAACAGCCCTACCTGCCTTCCATGCCCCAAAAGCAACTCTTTGACCGCATTCAGCAGTGGAAGGACGAGACCACCACCGGCGACCGAGCGGAGCTCTCCGAGCTGCCGGACGACTCCCCCCTTTGGGCCGAGGTCTCCGCCACCTCCGATCAGTGCACTGGGCGACGCTGCGCCGACTACGAGCGTTGCTGGGTGACGCAGATGCGCCGCTCAGCCGCGAACGCGCAAATTATCATCGTTAACCACCACCTCTATTTCGCCGACGCCATGCTGCGCAGCCAACAGCCCGCGTCTTCCTCCGGGGAGAGCGGACTGGCGGTCATCCCCACGCACGATATGGTGATCTTCGATGAGGCCCATGACCTCGACGAGGTCGCGGCCCAGCACTACGGCATTCAGGTCTCCGACCGACGCATCATGGAGTTAACCCGGGACTTCAGTCGAGACATCGCCCACGACCCCCTCATGGTGGCCAGATTCTCAGCGCTGCTTGGACAGATTGAGATTAAGGGCCGGCAGTTCTTTGAAGAGATCCCACGCCACGACAACCGGGAGCCCTTTACCCACGATTCGCTCAACGACGACATCCTTGGGCGCTTCGCCCAACTCGACGAACTGCTTGGCCAACTCGAAGCAGAAGTGGGGGCTTTGGACAACCCCGACTATATGTCTTTTTGTCGCCGAGCCGCCCAGCTCTCCAGTGAGCTTGCATTTCTGCTCTACCAACCCGGTCGCAGCGGGCTCCTTGCCTCCATTGAGAAACCCCTCGGTGCTCCCTCAACCATGGACTTCAGCCCCATCATCGACGATCCAACTCCCGTGGGAGACGTCTACGACTGTGACGGCGAGGACACCGATCCGGGGCGACCTCCCGTCCCCTATGTGCGCTTCACCGAGTCCTCCCAGCGCAACCGAAGCCTGGTGGCACGTCCCCTCGATGTGGCGCCCCTGATGGAATACACCCTCGACGCCATCCCCTCGGTGTTTATCTCGGCTACGCTCGCGGTGAAGGGCTCCTTTGAGCACTACCGAAGCCGAGTCGGTCTCGCCCATCAAAGCGACGTTCGCGAGACCCTCGTTGAGTCTCCCTTCGATTACGCCAGCCAGGTCCGACTCTACCTCCCCAAAGACATCCCCGAGCCCAATCACCCGGACTTCCCCGACGAGGCCGCACAACGCACCATTGATTTGGTCAACCAGGCCGGCGGAGGCGCCTTTGTGCTCTGCACCAGCAAACGCATGGTTCGCTCCATGGCCACCGCCCTGGAGACCCACACCCCCTTTCGGGTGCTTCTCCAGGGACAGGCCCCCCGAACCCGACTGCTCAACACCTTCCGACAGGACGGCCACGCAGTGCTGGTGGCCACCATGAGCTTCTGGCAGGGCATCGACGTGCCCGGCGCGGCCCTTCGCCTGGTGATCATCGACAAACTTCCCTTCGCCTCTCCCGGAGATCCGGTCGTGGCCGCGCGCCTCAACCACTTGAAGTCCCGCGGACTCTCCCCCTTCTCCAAATATCAACTGCCCCAAGCCGCGATTCTCCTGCGACAGGGGTTTGGGCGGCTGATTCGCCGAAAAACCGACCGAGGCCTCATCGCCATTTTAGATCGGCGCATGACCCAAAAAGGATACGGTAAAGTGTTTCTTAAGAGCCTGCCCCCCTGCCCCCTTCTTCACGATCATCCCGCCGCCCTCGACTACTTAAGCGCCATTCGCGAGGAGCTCTCATGAGATCACTACTCAAGACCCTTGGATGGATGACCCTCGTCCTCACGACGGTTCTCGTCACCCGCACCTTACTCGCCCCGAGCATTCAGCTGGAAGTCACGCCAGTGGACGTTCTACCACTGGACCAACACCAAATCGCAGGCAACCTCTCCGCTGCGGTGCAGCTGAAGACACTCTCAGAGCAGAGCAGCCTCAATGACCCCGAGCCCTCCCTCAGCGCCTTCTTTGAACTGCACGACCTCCTTCGCGTCACTTACCCCAGGGTCCACACTCAGCTCTCTGCCCAAACCCTCGGCGGCGCCAGCCTTCTCTATCGCTGGCAAGGAAGTGACCCCTCCCTCAAACCGGCGCTCTTTCTCGCCCACCAGGACGTGGTCCCAGCCGACGAAGCCACTCTGCAGCAATGGACCTTCCCGCCTTTTTCAGGGGCCATCGAGAAGGGGTTTATCTGGGGAAGAGGCACCCTTGATTTTAAGTTCGGCGTCATCGGCTGGCTCGAAGCCTGCGAGCACCTGCTGGCCAGCGGCTTCAAACCCCAACGCACCCTCTACTTCGCTTTTGGACACGACGAGGAGATCATGGGCAAGCAGGGTGCCCAAACCATCGCCCACCACTTTAAACAACAAGGCGTTCACTTCGCCATGGTCCTTGACGAGGGCCTTCCCATCACCCACGACATCATGCCGGGCCTGCCAGCCCCCCTTGCCCTCATTGCCCTCGCCGAGAAGGGGTACGTCACCCTTGAATTGAGCGTTGAAGCCGAGGGTGGCCACAGCTCCATGCCGCCTCCCCACACCGCGGTGGGCGTGCTGGCCAAAGCCATCACTCGAATTGAAGACAACCCCATGCCGGCACACACCAGCCCCCCCACAGAGGCGCTCTTCGCCGCCGTGGGCCCGGAGCTCCCCTTCGCCAAACGGCTCGTCTTCGCCAACCTGTGGCTCTTTAAGCCCCTGCTGCTCGCTCAGCTAAGCCGGCAGCCCGGGACCAACGCTCTGGTGCGCAGCACCCAGGCCGCCACCATGGTGGAGGGAAGCATGAAAGAAAACGTCCTGCCCACCCGAGCCCGAGGACTTGTGAACTTTCGCATCCTCCCCGGTGATACCCAGGAATCCATCGTGGCCCATGTCCGAGAGGTGGTGAACAATCCGGAGGTTCGGGTGCGGGCCTTCAAGGGACAAAACGCATCGCCCATCTCGTGCTATCAATGCGCCCCCTATAAAACCATCGCCCGAACCATTCAGCAAATCTTCCCCAACACCCTCGTGGCCCCCTCCATCACCGTCGGCGCCACCGATGCCCGCCATTACGCGCAGGTGGCTGATCAGGTCTATCGCTTCGCCCCGCAGCACATAGGCCCCGATGACCGGGCCCGCTTTCATGGTCTCAATGAGCGTGTGGGAGTGGACAACCTGGCAGACGGCGTTCGCTTTTATCGACAGCTGCTCCTGAACGTCGACACCATGGGACTTAAGCCCCCGGACCCCGCTTCCCCAGCAAGCCCTTAAGGGCGTTCGGCAGATTCCACTGTGGGGGGATCTCGTCTTCAAGACGAGTATTCACCACCTGGAGTTCGCGCTCCGCCTCCCAATTCTCGGGGTTCATCACAAGCGCCTTGCTCAGCTTCTCCTTCGCAATAATGAAGTTCCCCTCCGAGCGAGCGATCCGCCCTTGAAATTCATAGACACAATCGAGTTGACTGTCTCCCTCCTCAGCGTGGTTCAGAAGCTGCAGCGCCTCCTCCACCGCCTCGGGTCCCCGGGCGCCGTAGGTGGCGAAACCAAGGTATGCCCAAAACTCGAAGTCTCCCTTATTAAGTTCAATGGCCTTTCGAAGAAGCGGCTCGGCGGCCTCCTCGTTGCCACGCCGCACCAGCACCTGGCCACGGCGAAAGAGTTCCTCTGCTTCGAAAATAACCTTAGGATCTACGGCAAAACCTTTCGCTTTACGCTCAAGCATGGCGTCATAAGCGGCCCTCTTCTCCGCATCGCCGAGAACGTCGTGCGCCCCCTGAACCCCCAGATAAAGTTCATCCAGAAGCCCCCGGGCGTCTCCTAAATCGCAACTAACATACTGGTCGCTGTTCCAGAGCTTCTCTTTTTGCCCAAATGCCCGATTCACCGCCTCCACGGGAGCATTCTGAGCGACCCCCAGAAGTTCGTAATAATTTGCCCCCTGAAACTGACGATGAGCGTCCTTAATATCTGCCAGCACACGGCGGCGGGAGATCTCTTCTTCACTCAACTCGCTGCTCGCAGAAGGCAACTCTTCCTCAACCACATGATCAGGCTCGGGGATGCTCACGACATCAAAGGCCCCCATCACCAAAAGCGCAATCCAGGAGCGGCGTACGTCACAGGACGTCCCCGCGAGCAACTGGCCCACGGTCTGAGTCAGGGAGGGGCGCTCAAGACGAGTGCCATTAAACTTCCCCACCGCAGCGCTGACCCGCTCAAAGAGCGACGTCGCGCGGACTTCATAACGAAGTCTCGCCTCCCAGATGGCATCGATGTCAGCGGAGCTGAGATCGTGGAGGACGGTTTTGAGAATCATCCCCGGAGTGTCCAGACGCAAGGACTCATAATGAGCCACGTCAGAGAGTTCGAGATCTTCAAAGAGACAATACCCGGACAACGCCAGGGCCAACCCCTCAAGGGCGCGCTCCACGCTCTCTCTCTCCCTACGCTGCGCTCCGGAAGCGTCGATTAAGACCTGCGGACGCCCCACCACAAAGATAATCTCGAGGGAGGTGATCGAGTCATTCCAGGTTAAGGTACCCGTCAAACGCTTCTGCGCGATCTGAACCAGCACCTCGGCGCCAATAAAACGAGGACCGAGGGACTCTCGAAAGCTCATGGCCCCACCTCATATCCCATGGGCATTAATGCTAACACGTTGTCTTCCCATTCTTTCATGGCCTTAAGCCAGGTTTGAACGCCCTCCTGCACTGTCGAAGGCCCTTGAACCGCTTTCGACAGAACGGCGCTATAATCAAAACTTCGTTGCGCGACGTAGATAACCGCTTCTCCATCATCAGACAAGCCAGACAGACTCATTGCTTTCTTTATGGCGTCCACCAGCCCCCCCACCTCGTCTACCAGACCATTATTCTTCGCCTGCAGCCCCGAAAAGACCTTCCCCTGAGCGACCTCATAAGCCGCCTTTAAGTCCATGCTGCGACCGGCCGCCACCTTCCCCACAAAGGTGTCATAATAACGACGCAGGCTCTTCTCCAAGCGTGCCTTCCCCGCGGAGGTCAAAGCGTGGGTGTCCCCTGCCCAATCCGCCTGTTCACCGCGAATGGTGGTCTCATTGTTCACCCCCAACCACCGATAAAACCCCGCCAGGTTCGGGCGAAGGGAGAAGATACCGATGGAGCCCGTCACCGTATTCTCCTCCGCAAAAATCGCATGAGCCGGCGCCGCGATATAATAGCCACCGCTGGCGGCGACGTTGCCCATGGAGACCACCACCGGCTTCTCCTTGCACAGGGCGCGAATCTTTCTCCACAATCGCTCGGCGGCCATCAACTCTCCTCCGGGGCTGTTGATCCTAAGCACAACCGCCGCGACCTCCCTGTCCTCTTCAGCGCGCTGTAACAACGCAAAGACTTCCTCCACGCTCACAGACTCCCCCAGCAGGGGGCTGCCTCCCCCCTCTCCCACCAAAGCCCCCACCACAGGGACAACGAGGATCTTCCGGGCAGGCCCCCACCGCCGGGTGGCCCGCCGAGTATCGCCAAAAGCCAGCGCCCGAGGCAACTCCCGGGGCAGCGCATTGGGCTCAAGTTTGCCGGTCAGCTCATCCACCAACCCAAGCTCCATGGCGCGCGCCGCGCCAAACTGTCCTTCTTTAAGCAGCGCATCCACCTGGGCCTCGCTGAGCCCCCTATCCTGCTGAAGCCCTCTCCGCAGGGAGACAAAAGCCTGGTCCAGGAGATGACCCAGGCTCTCCCGCTCCGTGGCCCGGGAGGCGTCTCTGGTGAGGGAATCCGCCCCGGTCTTGTAGCTCTCCAGCGCCACCGCCTCAAAGCGAACCCCCAGCTTCTCCAGGGAGTCGGCATAATATCGACGCGTGATCGCAAACCCGTCGAGGGTGATCTGCCCCATGGGATCTAAAAAGAGTTTGTTCGCCCCCGCCGCCACGAGGTACCCCTTGTCTTCCACCTGCGTAATATAAGCATGCACGGTCTTTCCCGCCTCTCGCAGACGGGCGATCCCACGCCTTAATTCATCCACCTGTGCCAAACCGGTTCTTAGCCTGCCCACCGTCAAGACCACATGTTCTACGGAGTCATCCCCGGCGAGTTCGTTCATCTGCAGGGTCACCACAGAGATCGGCACGCCTGGATGAAATAAAGACGTCGGTTGCGGAAGCAAATCACCGCTGAGCTCAAGATGAACTGTGCGCTTCCCCGACCTCAGCAACGAGCGCCTCGGAGCCTTCCGAAAAGACACCCCCACGCGCCCGCCAGCGCCCTGCGCACCGCGCACCTCCACCCCCCCGGACTCCAATGCCAACCCCAGCCAGAGCTGGTCTCCTTCCGGACGCGACACCCAGGCTCCCTGAAGCCTCACCCCCTCCAAGGGCTCCACCTCCAAGAGCCCGCGAGCCTGCTCCAGCTCCCCCCAATAGGCCTCGGTGTTTCGGCGTCCCCAGCGCAGGTCCGCACCCAGCCTCAGCCACGGCGTCCCACGCAGGGGCTGCACCCCAAGCCCAAGGTTCCAGGTGGGCGTTCGAGTCTTCCCACCATCCATCGGCGCGTTCAACGCCTCCACTCCCGCAGACCACGCCAACCAGGAGCTCGGCTGCGCGTAGATTCCCGCGTCCCAACTGGCCCCGAAGGGCTCCGCGCCCTGACGCTCTCGAAAGGAGCGACGAGCCAGCCCCACCCAGGTGGTCTCCCCCAGCCGCAGACTCCCGCCCACGGTCGACCGCTCAAAGCGCTCGCCCTGGTGAGCCAGCCAATCGTAGCCCGCAGATAGCTGCAAGTCCCCAAGGGGCAGCACCCCATAAAGCCCCGCGGCGCCGGGGCTATGCTCACCCTCCAAGGCCCCATAACGGGAATGAAGCTCCAGGCCCTCCACCGCCCCCGCCGCAGCAGGATCAAACGACACCGCGTCAACCCCCGTCGCGAGGGCTCGAATATCTGTCGCAAACGTCGTCTGCGCAGAGTCCGGCGCAGTCGACACCACCATGAATAAAGACGCCCACACCAAAGAATTCAGCATAGCGGGACGCTATACGCCTTCGTACGCAAACTCCAGAGAGAATTTAAAGACGAACGACCCGTAAAGGCAGGCCAGCTTCAGCCTCCAGCCAGGCCGACAGCCTCTGCTCGACCTCTTCAGCCACCAATAGCTCATCGCAACGACCACCCCGAAGCACCCCAAGAGCCGCGGGAGATAATGAGGGTGGTCCCGAGCGACACCCCCCACAAACAATTCCCAATCCCGGCACCAGCCCCCCCGGTGAACTCTCCACCGGCTCCGAGCAGCGGGCACAAACCCCCAACTCCGGCATCATCCCGGCCGCGGCGAGAACACGGGGATACATCCCCACTGCCCGAGCCAGCTCCCCCTCACAAAGCAGCTTCAACGCGTGAGTCACGTAGCGATAAATCACCGGGGTCTCCTCCCCCTCGGCCAGGAGCAAGCGACACCACTCCATAATCTGATTCGCACGGTTCATGGCTTCAAGGTTGTGACGAAGGCTCAAATGAAGCTCTATCGGGGCGGCCTCATGCAGAGTCCACAGCTCGCGCCCCGGACTCGCCACCACCCGGAGCCGGCAGAATCGGTCCAGAATCCCGGCAAAACGCTTGCGAGACGCCCTCGCGCCCCGGGCGATTAAGAAGCGACGGCCCTCCTCAAGCGAGAAGAACTCCACGATTCGATGAGAATCCTGATAATCCCGCAGATGAAGAACAACCCCCTCAATCTCCTGTTTGGCCCTCGACGTACGACTCACAACAACAACACACCTGCCCCCCCCTAGAGAGCCTTCAAGGTTGAAGCGCATTTATAGCCGAAGGTCTCTTCCAGGTCGGTAGTAGCGCAGGTCTGCAAGACCTCACGGGCGCTCTGCTGTCGACCGTCCTTCAGGAGCGCCAGGGCATAATAATATTTGATCTGCCGCAAGTAATCCGGTCGAATCGTCTTGGAGATGTTTTCATCCAACGCGCAATAACGGTCAAAACGACTGTAATCCCTGTAGACATCGTCAGCCCTGTCCCGCTCCAGATTGATCCGAATCAACCACTCATAACCTCGACAAAATTTGGGGTTAATCGCCACCGCGTTCCTCAGATTTCGCACCCCCTGCTCAACCTCTCCTTTTCGGTAATAGGCCCAGCCCATATTCCCCTGAGCGGAGGAGGGTGTTCGGTAGAGGATATCCCCCAACGCCACCTCAAACGAGGCGATCGCCTCGTCATAATTCCCCTGCTCCATCAAGAGCACCCCCATGTTATTCTGTGCCTCGGAGAAGCCGCTTCGGTACTTGAGCGCCTGCTGATAATGCTTCAACCCTGGTTCGAGATGCCCCAACTGATGATACACCAACCCCAACACGTGATGCGTGTCGGCGGACTCCGGGTTTAGCTTCACCGCATGAAGCAGCTCCTTAAGCGCCCCGCGGGGATCACCGGCGCTAAAGGTAGCCACCCCAAGATCGTAGTAAGTCTGAGCCCTGGCCCGAGCGGTCTCCGTGATGGTCGGTGTACACCCCACCCCCATCAGCAACACAACCCAAAGCCCCCATCGCATCCAGCGCCCCTGCTTCATAACGTCCCCCTGCTTATCGCGCGACCAGCACCTCGGAGTCTCTGAAATTCTTCATCTCACCAGCGGTGCGCTTATAGCCGAGCAGTTTTTTGGTGATCATAACATTGCGCCCCTTGGAGTCCCCTTCGCCGATCACCAGGCGAAAGAAGTCCCCGACCGACTTGGACTTTCTTCCCTCCAGGCCGATCTTCTTCGTCGCAATAAAACTAACCTGATTTCGACCAGGCTTTAAGAATTTTGTGATTTCAAACACCACTTTTTTCTCTGCGGAGAAGAAAGTCCGAACCCGCTTCTTGTTGAGATAGAGCTCGATCTCATAATCAGTGGCCCCACGCACCGATTGGTTCGAGAGCACCCAATAGCGCTTTCCAAGGTTCCCGTCGGACGCCACCGGTGCCACCGAAGCCACCTTGGCCTTCCCAAGAGGGGCCTTCGCCGGCTTTCGCTCAGCCGAATAGCCTTTGGCGATGATGTTGATGTCACCATTTTCATCAATAACCACGGTACAGTCCTTAAACTGCTTCCCAGTCACCCCATCAATGGGCACACCGTTCAAAGAAACAGACGCCGCCATCGCCGCAGGGGCACATGCGAAAACACAACAAAAAATAAGCGTTTTAAGAGAGAATTGAGTCATATTCGGCCCATAATAGGGCAGCCGGTCTCTGTCAACGGCAAACGAAATCTGTCTTATTCTGCGACACCGATTCTTCTGCCTCCCGCATCACTTATATAAGTCATCTCTCCGATGTACGTCCCGAGGGAAAAGAGTCTCAATTTCGAGAGGGTTAGATTGCTCGATCGACGCTCCTAATGCATACTGCAGGCGTGCAATATATTCCAGATAGCAGCGAAGCCGCCCGAGCCTTTTTAGAAGCGAAAGACATCGCCAAGCGCGCCACCA
>JAZAIZ010000095.1:0-3372 GCA_036230545.1 Myxococcota bacterium | reverse complement strand
CGGCATTATTGAACCGCACGCATCGTTTTTGCTTTTCGAGCGCGGATCAACGTGTCAATTCGCACTCTCACGTCCCCGGAATAAGAGTAACTCAAGGAAATCCCCATGAATATCCTCCCCCCTCGCTCGCTGGCTCCCAGCCTCTTCGTCATCCTGACTGCGCTGCTGGCTCCAGCCTGCACCGAATCCTCCCTTGACGTCCTCAACCCCAGCGATCTGCCTCCCCACGTCATTAGCAGCGACCTCCCTGCCGCCTCCATCGACACGCTCCTCTCCGCTGTTGAGGTGCTCGCCGGAGAGACCGTGCAAATCCAATGTCGTTACCTCGACAAGGCCGGCGACATCACCACCGGGCCCGCGACCACCCTGAACGTCACTCCCGAATTCGCCACAGAAGCCCACGGAGAGACCTACTCCATCCGCCCCACCAAAGCCGGCACCTACACCCTGCACTGCGCCGCCAAAAGCGGTGCCTTCACCGATGAGTCGCCGGTCTCCCTGAAGGTGCGCCCCAACCTCCCCCACTCGTGGAACGTGGATCTGCAGGACACCAACTGCTTTCAGCAAAACCTGCACCTGCCCCTCTATGTCACCGTGCTTGACGCCTATGGCAACGTCATCCCTCGCCCCAACGTCAGCGCCACGGTCATCCCGGACACCGGCGTTGACGGCGACGCCTTGAGCGGCCTGCGCTTTGCTCACGAAGGCAACTACGACCTCACCATCTCGCTGAACGACCGCACCGTCCCCGGCGCTGACATTGAGCCGGTTTACCGCAACGTCCACGTAGACCAGACCGGTCCCACCGTCACCATCGGCGTGCCCGCCCGCGGGGAGATGCTCCTCCTTGGGGACGAAGCGACCACCGACGTCACTGTCTCCGGTGTGGCCGTAGACGCCATGAGCACCATCGTCCGAGTCAACGTCAACGACACTCCGCAACCTGTCCCCGGCGACACCTTCACGGTGGACATTGACACCACTCACCCAAGCCGCTGGGGCCTCTCGGTTGTTTCGGGAACCGCGGAAGACGCCTGTGGCAATGTGGGACACATCGCGCACTCTTTCCTGCGTGGCGGCAACTATTATGCCCCCACCCTGCACCATGACGACGAGGCCAAAGCGGTTAACGGGGTCATCGTGCAATTGAATCAGGACTTCATCAACGACCACGACCGCGAGGACATCGACGACCTCGCGACCCTGCTGGAGAGCGTGGTGGGGGCCCTCGACCTCAACAGCCGCATCCCCGCAGGCACCGTCCTCAAAGAGGACCCCTGGGTTGAGAACTGCGCCGGCAACAACGCCCACGCCTCCTACAGCATCGCACGGCACCCCGACCCCAACGCTGAGATCACCCTTGACCGCCCCACTCTGCATGAGCTGAAGGCCATCGACGGTGGGTTTGAATTCAAGATGAATCTCTCCAACGTCTCCTTCCCCCTGGAGATTCACGCCACCGCCAACACCTGCGTCGTCACCGAAATAACCTGGGCAGATATCACCCTGGGCGCGACCCTGGGGCTTGAAGATCTGGCGGTTCAAGGGACCTTCGGCCTCACCTACTGGGACGGTGTCCCCCAGGTGGACCTGAGCTCGTTTCACACTGAGGTCATCGGCCTCGACATCGACCTCGACTGCGGTGCCCTCGACTTTGCCTGTGGTCCGGTCACCGACGCCATCGAAGACTTGGTTGAAGGCACCATCGTGGATGCCCTCGCCGACAAGGTGCGCAACGACGGCAGTGCATTTCTCGCCAAGAGCCTGCAGAGCTTTAACCTCGAGCAGGACATCGAACTCCCCTCCCCCCTCAACATGGTCCTCACCGCGGTGGTGGAGCCCGAGACCGTGGTCTTCTGCGGCGAGGAGAGCGACTTCGACCGCCCCGACCATTGCCACGACACTCAAGCCGCCGGCTCGGCCATGGTGGGGATGACCACTCAATTCTTCCCGGCCACCCGGGGAGACACCATCCCCGAAGATGCGCGTGGAGCACTCGCCACCAGCAGCGAGCTCCCTATCTTCAGCAACGATGACGACTCCTTCGCCGTAGCCCTTCGGGATGACACCCTCAACCAGCTCTTCTGGGCGCTGTGGTATGGTGGCGGACTCGACCTCAACATCAGCGACTCCCCCCTGGCCGAGATGCTCCCCGCGGGCGTGGAGAGCCTCTCCATCAACGCCACTCTCCCCCCTGTGGTGATGCCCGGCACTGAGACGAACGTGATAGACATCGGAGTGGGAGACCTCCTCATCGAGGGGCGTCTCGACATGGCCACCCTCATGGCTGACGAGGGCACCCCGGCAGACTCCATCGAGCCCTACTACATTGACCTCAAGCTCTACGTCTCAATGATTATGGGCGGAGCCATCGAGGTAGACCCTGCAACCAACCAGCTCAACCTCATCGTCGATCCGAGCCCGGAGTTTTATTTCCACATCCTTGATCTCAATGACGCCTCCTTCGCCCAGGAGTCCGGGGCGGTCCTGCAAGGGCTCGTTCCTCAGGTGCTCCCCGAGCTTCTCACCGAAGCAGTCGGCAAGGTCGCCCTCCCCACCATCGACCTTAGCGAAGCAGCCAACCTCCCCGAAGGAACCATCTGGGAGCTGCGCAACCCCAGCCTCACCCACAGCCACGGCTACCTGAAGTTCACCGGCGCTGTAGGACTGGTGGAATAGCCTTTCTTTTGCAGGTCGCCTGCCGTCGGGTCCCTGTGGGACCCGGCAGCTCTGAAAATAGCGAGTTCCATGGGCACACACCCTTCAGAGTTATCCCCCCCCTAAATCGCCCCTCCCGTTCAGACATCGGTCGGTCCACCTCCTTCGCCCAGACAAAAAAAAAGAGGGTGGGAAAAACCCACCCTCTTCAAGAGATTCTCAGTTTAAAACAGCGTTAATCTTTTTGTTTGTTCATTTTGGAGTGAATGTAACCACACAGAGCACCAAACCCAACACACACCGCAATCCCGGCGAGAACGCCTAAACCAACGGGCAGAAAGGCCGCGCTGGCAAAGGTCAAAACAACAGCCGCACCTTCTGCGCCCGCAGCTCCTGCGAGGCCTGCGCTGATAACAGCCCAGCCACCAACGGTTAAGCCACCTAGCACACCACCGACGATTCCGCCGATCTTGGTGCCTTTCTTAACGTGGTCTTTGGTTGTCACTCCCTTGTTTACTGTCTCATTAATCAGCTCGGCCGCTTCCGGATCTGCGGTCACCGGCTCGACTGAGTTGTCCCCTTTTATCTTGGAGTGGATGTACCCACCCAAAGCGCCGAGGCCAATCAGGGCTGCCACACCCAGGCCGAGGACTCCAATAGCTGGCGCCCCAAACGCAAGCAGCATACTACCTGCGAGAGCAGCCCCACCTCCGA
>JAZAIZ010000094.1:0-7261 GCA_036230545.1 Myxococcota bacterium | reverse complement strand
TGACCATCTCGACCAGCTTGAGAGCGAACGCCAACTACTCGACCCCGAGAGCTTCGACCCATCGGGTCACACCACCATCGACTGGTATGTGCCCTCGCACGACGGCCGACTCGTCGCCGTCTCCCTCTCCAAAGGAGGCACCGAGTCCGGTGACGTCTCCATCTACAGCGTCGCCACGGGCCAGCGCGTGTATGAGACCATCAGCCGGGTCAATGGGGGGACGGCCGGGGGCGACCTCGCGTGGGCACCGGACAACAAAGGGTTCTATTACACACGCTACCCGCGAGCGGGAGAGCGCCCCCAGGAGGATATGAACTTCTACCAGCAGCTCTACTTTCACCGCCTGGGCACCAACCCCAACAATGACCGCTATGAATTAGGCAAACAACTCCCCCGCATCGCAGAAATCAGGGTCCTTCTAAATTCCAAGACCGGTCGGGTCATCGCCTCCATTCAAAAAGGAGACGGCGGCGAATTTGAACACCACGTGCGCTCCCCCAAAGGCCACTGGAAAAAATTCAGTACCTTCGGCGACGGTATCATCCAGGCGAACTTTGGCCCCGACAACACCCTCTACCTCCTCTCCCGCCACAACGCTCCCCGCGGAAAAGTGCTTCTGACTTCCGCTACCAACCCCAACCCTGCCAGGGCCAGGGTGCTGATATCAGAATCCAGCGACACCATCATCGACAGCTTCTGGGATGCCCCCTCCATCCGCGCAACACCCAACTTCATCTACGTTCTCTACCAGCAGGGAGGGCCTTCCACGATTCGCAGCTTTTACCACGACGGAACCCCGGCCCGAACCGGCCCGAAAGTCCTCCCGGTCTCGTCGGTCAGCGAAATCGTCCCCATCGAGGGAGATGACATCCTCTTTCGCAACTCCTCCTTCACCCAACCCACAGCGGTCTATCGCTACATTGCGCGCTCCGCCACAACGGTCGCCACTCCCCTGGCGACCGTCCCCTCCATTGACTTTGATGGCGTCCAGGTCATTCGCGAATTCGCGACGTCCAAGGACGGCACGAAGATCCCCATCAACATCCTGCTCCCCAAAGACGTCACCCTCAAGGGCAACACCCCCTTTATCCTCTACGGATACGGCGGGTACGGGGTCAGCCTCTCACCCTGGTTCAGCACCTCCACCGCGCTCCTTTTAGAGCAGGGAATCGGCTACGCCATCGCGAACATTCGCGGCGGAGGAGAGTTCGGTGAGCGATGGCACCGAGAAGGCAACCTCACCAACAAGCAAAACGTCTTTGATGATTTCTCTGCAGCTGCGGAGCACCTCATTGAGCGTGGCTACACCAACCCCGAGAAGCTCGGTCTCCGCGGCGGTTCCAACGGAGGCCTCTTGATGGGAGCCACCGTCGTGCAGTCCCCCACTCTCGCACGGGTCGTGGTCTCCCACGTGGGCATCTACGATATGCTCCGAGTCGAACTCTCACCCAACGGTGCCTTCAATATCACCGAATTCGGCACGGTTCAAAACCCAGAGCACTTCAAAGCGCTGCACGCTTACTCACCTTACCACAACGTCGAGCGCGACACCCCCTACCCCGCCATGATGTTCATGACCGGTCAGAATGACCCCCGGGTCGATCCCATGCAATCCCGCAAGATGGTCGCCGCGCTACAGGCCGCCAGCATCTCCCGACAGCCAGTTCTACTGCGCACCAGCAGTAACTCCGGCCACGGCGGTGGCACCCCCTTGAAGGAGCGAATCCAACAACTCGTAGACGAGTACTCGTTTTATATGCATCACCTCAACGTCGACTTCAAAGAGTACCAGAACTAGTCGAGTTTCCCACCGCTAAGGCTCTCTCCCCTTTTTCAACGAAATCCTTGATCCCGCGCTCCATCCAGGTCAAGCATCCCCCTATGACTCCTGCCCTTCACACTCCACCGGCCCGTGCGAACCACCCTTTTTTCTTTCTTGAGAAAGCCCCCAATAACGACGCTCAGCACAAAGTGAGCGAAACCTCAAAACCCTCTCCGGAGATTCATCCAGAGTCCCCTATTCTCTGCGCTCTATGTGAAAGCACCGTCAGCAACGCACGTCATCTCTTTGCCAGCGACGGCCAACAAAGCGCTCGCGTCTTCGCCAACCCCCGCGGGCTCCTCTTCGAGGTTATCACGCTGACCCACGCCGAGAACCTCCTTATCATGGGCCGGCCCTGTGATGAGTTCACCTGGTTTCCGGACTACACCTGGCAGGTGTGCGCCTGCGCGCAGTGCTCCAACCACCTGGGTTGGTTCTTTGACGGTATCGGCCCCGCCAAAACGCCAGACTCGTTTTACGCGTTGATTCGCTCGGAGCTCAAAGAGGTCTCGCCCTCCTGAGTCAGGCCAACAACTCACCGCTAGACACCAGCTCGGCTTCCTGCCCCTCCACAGAGGGGTGAATCTGCATCTGTCCGGCGGACGCCTGCTTTAACAAGCGGGTGATCGAGGGTCCTAGTAAATCCACATCTGTGGAGACAAATTGCTCTCCACCAAACTCCAGAATAGCCCTGCTCTGCTTCTCCAGCATCCAGGCGTCCTGCTGAATCACCTTCATAACCATCGGGACAATCACGGGGCGAAGCATGGGGACCCACTTCCCGAGCCGCACCGAGAGCACTGAATACATCCGAGTGACAAAATCGGAGACCGGGGTGAGGCAACTCGTGGTCACCAGATGCCCACTCTCCCCCACGCTATAATCCACCTGCGCCACTCCAGGCAGGATAAATCGGTCGTAGTGCACGACCTCTCCGGCACCGGGAGCCAGCACCTTCGCCAGCCAGCCGGAAGGCCGCGGTTCCCCCATAAACTGACACTCCACGCGGTCCTCATAGCGGCGCACCACGGTCTGTACCGAATTGGGCGAACCTCCGCGAAAGAGCCCCTTATGGAGGAACGCGGTGTGGGGCACATCGAGAATATTTTCGGCCGCCCCATGCAGCGTGGATTTGAAATCCGCCACGTGGCGAACGTGGGTATAAGCCCCATCCTCCAGGCAGGGAAACTTAAAAGGCTCGTGGTTGGGGCTCGTCGCGGTGTCTGTATAAACCCACACAAACCCCTGCTGCTCCCGGACGGGAAACGCGGGAACACGCCGCGCCTTCCCCGCGGGTTCCCCCACCAATGCAGGGATCTTTTTGCAGGCCCCCTCCCCATCAAATTGCCAGCCGTGGTAGGGACACTCAATACGCCCTTCTCGACAGCGCCCCCCCGAGAGAGGTGCGTTGCGATGGGCACATCGGTCCACCAGGGCGTGGGGTGCTCCAGCCTCGTCCCGAAAAACAACCAAGGGGGTATCCCAGAGACGCACCGAGAGAGGCTGGTCTCCAAGCTCCGAGGATTGACAGGCGATATACCAGTAGGGGTGCGCATGATGCACCGAGAAGTGGGCGCTGGGGGTCACCCCCAGTTTAGGCGTTACGTTCATCAGAGACCCTTCTCCTGCGACCTCCTGAATCTACCACTCCCCTCCGGCCTGAACAAGCCGCCCCTCAGACGCGCTCCCAGCGCCGCGTCTCCACCGCCGTAGCGCTGGATGACACCAGGCGCTCCGAACCCGACGCAAACTGAAACCGGGTCCCGCGCATAGTCCCCTCAAGGGCATCCCCCTTTAATCGCATTTTGAGACGAACCACGACCGCTCCGGAGACAACCCTCGCCTGCGCCTGGTTAAACCCAATCCCCTGCAAATGCCTCTCTCCATAATCTCGTCGATGCAAAATCACCGCCCCCCAGAAAATGGTACCAAGGTAGCGCTGGATTCCACCCGCCACCGGGCAACTCCCCCAGATAAAGGGCCCTCGTTGTTGCAACACAATCGTTCGATCACGGTCGCGCCATGTTCCCGCCACCGAAAAGAGAAACCCTCCCACCAGCCAGCCGACCAACGCTACCAGCACCACGCCAAGAAAGAGCCAGCGAATCAAGAGATCAACCATAAACCTGTCTTAACAGATTCCCAAATCGGGATAAAGCTTCCCCAACTCCCCTAACCCACAACCCTCCACACGCTCGCGAGCCACGGCTGCTCCGCGCGAGGCAGCCCCGCTGGTCGATAATAATGCGAGAGTTCCGCGAAACCGGCGGCCCTCATAAACTCACGCCACGCCCCCAAATCGTGGTAGGCACCGTAGCGCTCCCCATTCCATCCCTCAACGTTGGGACCCCGAGGGTTGGACGCAAATAGAACCCCCCCGGGCCTGAGACAGTCGTTGAGTTCCCCCAACACCCTGGGGAGTTCCTGAGTCGGTACATGAAAAAGCGATGCGTTTGCGAAGACGCCGTCAAACTCCCCCGGGGGTAAAACCAACTCCAGAAAATCCTGATGCCAAACTTCACACCCGGCTCGCGTGCGGGCCATCTCACAAAATGCCTCCGCCCCATCAAGCCCCACCACCTGATGCCCCGCCGCTTGAAAGGTGAGCAAATCTCTTCCTGGGCCGCACCCAAAATCGAGAATTTTGAAGGGGCCATCTCCCTCAAGCGCGCCCAAGAGGGCACGGATATTCTGAGAGACATCATGGTCCCGGGTGCCCTCCCAGAAGCCCTGGGCGCGCCCATCATAATGTTGAATCGTTCGTTCGGAGAGGTCCGAGAGGTCCTGAGAATTTAGCGTCATGCCCCCTCATAAAGGCTTCCCTCTAACCAACGCAACCCCCGACGAAGGCAAGCGGCCACCCCTGAAAAAACAAGCGCCAATACAGGGACTTGCCCCCTGCCCTCGCACACTCCCTGCCAGAATTTGGTCGTCCACAGAAATGAGCGTAAACTGAAGAAGAGGCGCTGTATTTCAACAACCTTCAACGATGAGACACACCATGTCCCCAAAGATTGGTAAATCAAAGCCCCCGGGCTACGACGCCAGCGACACGGCCGCAGCTCCCCCGCCGACCCCATCCCCCGCCACACCGGGCCCTTCTCTTGACCGAAGCGACCAACCCAGAAGCGAAAGGCCCCATCGCCCATCGGTCGATCCGGGCTTCCCTGCATCCGACACGGGGGTTCGCACCGCCGTATCCCACGCAAGCAGCGCCACATCCCTCTCGGTGGCAAACCCGGCCATGCCAGCGTTGAGTTATCCTGACCTGCAGCAACTCACGAGCCGCCATCTCAAAGAATTTAAGGTTACCCAGGACGAAGTATACTGGCTCGCCAGTCAGATCATCGCGAAAGACCCACGCTTTCAATATTATATGACGGAGATTCCCCCGGAGGTGCAGGCTCCCTCCGAACGACGGCAAAAGTCGCTCTTCAAGCAAAAGCAGCTGACCCACCTCCTCACCCAGGACCTCGTGGGGCTCGTCAGGCGCCCCACAGATCGCGTGGGGCAAAATGGTGCAATTTATGTTCAGCGCTGTGGGCAGATGCTGACCCGTCCTTCCGGCAGTATGGAGCTCGCCCCGGACACGACCCTCAGCAGCATCGCCGTCAAAAACGACCAAAAAATGGGCAACGAGTATATGCTCTTTTACAACGCTAATCTCGCGTCCGTCGTTGAGGGGACCCGCACCATTTGTGGTCGCTCGGGACGTACAGACACCGCTCGCAAACTCGAGGAGTTGCTGGTCTTTAACGCCCTCTCCTCACTGTCGGCGGCAAAGGGAGATTACAGCAAAGCCACTGGTTTTCACACCGATCCCTACTCGAACACCCCCTATTTTCGCATGGCCCTCACCACCGCGATGGACCTCTCTCCCTTGAAGAGCTTCGCAAACCAGCTTCTTCCCCAGGGAGAGGACGAAAGGCAGTTCATTGCCAACATCGAGGAATCCATCCGAAACCTATTTCAGAATAGGCAAAGCATCACGCGGTCGGTCCTTCACCAAGGCAAAGCTCTTGAACTGACCATCGCCCGTCCCCTGCTTTTCAATATTACCATGTCGGGCCAATCCAACACCCCCCGCAACATCGACGCCCACCGCGTGTTTAATCGCCCCACCGGGTTAGACCTTGCACTGCAGCTCTTCTCGCAATGGATTCAAGAGAGCGACGGCCGGCGCTCTATCGCCCAAATGCTTACCAACGCCCACATCGGCAAAGGTCCCTCCCTCGAAGAGGATACCTTCTGGAACAGCCCCATGATGCAGGCGACCCGACTGACGCTCTCCCCAAAACAACAGCTGGTACTCGACGCCTTACAAGTGATCTTCACTGGCCACGACAGCGCCGGAACCTCCCTTCGGCAACCCCGTGATCCAGGCAAAGAGTTCATCCTCCTCTCGCACCTCCTCGACGAGACCAACATCGCGTTGTCTGCGCAGTGCAAAAGCGGACAGGATCGGACCCTCACCTTAACAGCGCTCCGGGTTGCCTGCGCGGCATTTGAGCACGAACGAAACGCCCCTTTTGACCCCCGCCTGCCCCCGGATCATCCTGACGTCATCCGTTTCCGTGAGCTCTTCACGGAGAGCGCCAATCAGTTGGGCCAAAATATGGTCAAATTGGTGCGTGGCCACGACTCCAAAACGGGCCGGGCCAAATGGGATAGCCATCAGGTGCCCCGGGAGTGGTACAACAAAGACCAGGACCCCACCTACCCCATCGGCGACTTCTCCAACGCCTGGGGTTAGAGGCAATTAAACACTTCACCATCTGGACAAATGAGTAAAAAAGGCCTTAAAAGCGCCACAAAGAGTTTTACCCCTTCAACCCTGAAACAAGAGAGTTCCCCCATGTTAAACCTGAAATCACTTTTTGGATTACTCGCCATCTGCGCCCTCACCTTCGCAGGTTGCGCCACCACTGGCACCGCCCATGACCACGCCCCCACCGCTGCGGCTGAAACCAGCGGATGTGGTTCCTGTGCCAAAGGCAAAAGCGGCGACGCCACCTGGTGCGACCACTGCAGCGTAGGCTATGTCGAAGGCAAGAAAATCGCATGCAAGGGTTGTTTTAAGAGCAAAACCGGAAGCGCGGCCCCCTGCGACGGTTGCAACAAAGCAACCACCGCAGAGAGCACCAACGAGAGCACCCCAAAAGCAGAGTGTAAAAGCGCCGGCAAATAATCGTTCCACTCGCCCTTCCGACTCCCCCGCCCCTCTGAATTGAGTCCCGGGGCGGCGGAGTCCCTTTCAGCCTCTTCCTTAAGATCTTCCTCCCCTCTCCCCCACAAAAACACTCCCTTCCTCCTTAAGCTTCTCTCACATCCGACGATGGTCCTGAGGCAACGGGTGGACTCCCTCTCGCAAGGGAGGGCCCCACACGCGGCACGGTTAACCCATAAAAGAATACAGGTGTCTGAGCACACCGAATAGTT
>JAZAIZ010000093.1:0-1568 GCA_036230545.1 Myxococcota bacterium | reverse complement strand
GGGATGGGTCCGTCTGGGGGGCGCGGTGGGTGCGGCCCGTTGCGATTGTTGGGGGCGTCGCTTTTGAGGAGGTGGGTTTGGGGGAGGTCGGGGGCGTTTTGGGAGGGGATAGACTTGGGAGCGGGGGCCTTTGGTGGAGTGGGGGTGAGGGAGGAGCAGGCGGATAAGGTGGCTGCAAGCGCGATGAGGACATCTCTTAGCATACCCGAGCATACCTCGGTTTTTGGGGAACCAAAACCGCTGTGGGGGATTTTTTTCGGGGGGCTCCTGCCTTGGGCGGTTGTTTAAAAACCAAGTGTTTTCAGATAGGTGACTGCTTAAGCTGATGTTCGATATTCCCACGAAGGGGCAGCGCTGGATTTTTTTTCTAAAGGTTTTCGCGGGCCGCGGCGATGTCACCTTTAACCAGCGGGGAGTGTGGAGTGTGGTGAGGGAGTGGCCCTCAATCTTTTAGGTCGTTCGGCCTGAACTCTTCCCAAAATAACAAGGGCTCAAGGGAGCGATCACCATCGGAGGATGGAGATTACCAGGGGGCATTTTCCGGATGGAGTCCGGGAATATGAGGAGCAGGCCATGATTTCAGTACGTACCAATGTCGCGTCATTAAATGCGCAGCGAAACCTGAGTCGTACCCAGGGGGCGCTGGGCACGAACATTCAACGGCTCTCTTCGGGACTCCGTATTAACAGCGCCGCGGATGACGCCGCCGGGTTGTCCATCACGCAAAACCTGAATGCCCAAATTGGTGGTATCAAGCAGGCCACCCGCAACGCCAACGACGCCATCAGCGTGATTCAGACGGCGGAAGGGGCGCTTGGGGAATTGAGCAACGTCTTGACCCGTATGCGAGAGCTGGCGGTGCAGGCGGCCAATGATGGGGCGCTGGGCTCGAATGAGCGTGCTTATGTCGACCAGGAATTCCAGCTGCTCGAGAGCGAATTAAACCGTATCGTCGGGGTGACCGAGTTCAACGGCCAGAAGTTGATCAACGGCGCGATGTCCAGCGGGGTGGATTTTCAGGTGGGCATGCGAAACACCGCGAACGACAGGATTGGCTTGACCATTGTGGACACGGACGCCACGGCCCTGGGGCTCAACGACGAGTCCCTCTCGATGGCGACGGGGGCCCAGCAGGCCATCGACGCCCTTGACTCGGCCATTCAGAGCATCGCGACCATGCGGGGGACCCTGGGCGCGACTCAGAACCGTCTCTCCATTACCATCAGCAACCTGACCAATATGACCGAAAACTTTTCGGCGTCGGTGAGTCGGATTCAAGACACGGACGTCGCACTCGAGACCGCTCAGATGACTCGAAACCAAATCCTGAGTCAGGCGGGGGTTGCGGTGTTGGCCCAGGCCAATCAGTTGCCGCAGTCGGCGCTCTCGTTGCTCGGCTAAGCTCGTTCAGTGCTCACTGCGCTTCTTTAACCTGCTCGGTCTTAGAGGAGGTTCCAGGCAAAGGCCGTGGGTTGTTCAAAGGGGCGTTTTACATAGGGGCGCCCCCCGGCAGCGGCGGGGGGCCCCCGGGCGGTTGGGGGCGCCCGCAAAAAAATAATTACAGCTTT
>JAZAIZ010000092.1:0-2776 GCA_036230545.1 Myxococcota bacterium | reverse complement strand
CAATCCGGTTCCTTACCGCCCTTTGTCTCACCCTCTCTACACTCGCCTGTGGTGCGGACGAGGGCGACAAACGCCACGGCAATATGTGCGACGACTCCAGCCAGACGATCCCCTTTCAACTCGGAGTGCCTCTCCCCTCAAGCAGCGAGGCGTTCACCCTCACCATCAGCAATGCCTCACCCTCACCCATTGATCGCGGCGACAACACGTGGACCGTTCAACTCCTGAATGCCAATGGGGATGCCGTCAATGACGCCACGCTGGTTCTTGAGCCCCTCATGCCCGGACATGGGCACGGCACCTTCCCCGCCACCTTCACCGGAAACTCGACCGATAGCGACGGCCATTATACCCTCGGTCCCTTTGACCTCCTCATGCCTGGGACCTGGTTGATGACCTTGACCCTCACCACCCCCGAGGGCGCGAGCGCAGTGTTTGACGCGGGCTATTGCATCGAAAGCTAGGGTCCCCATGAAGCTGCTCCTCTCCATCGCCATCACCCTGCTGGCCCTCGGCTGCAACGAGCGCACCTACACCCTCTCCGGTGAGGCCATGATGAAGCCCGAAGCCTGCGCTGAATGCCATCGCTCACATTACGACGAGTGGCGCGGAAGCATGCACGCATATGCCTCCGAGGATCCCGTGTTCATAGCCATGAACCAACGAGGCCAGCGCGAAACCAACGGCGCCCTCGGAGACTTTTGTGTCCGCTGCCACGCCCCCCTTGCCGTCGCCCTCGGGGAGACCACCGACGGCCTTAATCTCAAAGAGCTCCCCAGCCACCTGCAGGGAGTCAACTGCTATTTCTGCCACAACGTCCAGGAGGTAGCGGGCACCCACAACAACCCTCTGGTTCTGGCCAACGACAATGTAATGCGCGGGGGCATCTCCAATCCCATGCGAACCAAAGCCCATGCATCCGCCTACTCCCCCCACCTTGACGGAGACAACCTCGCCTCCGCCGACCTCTGCGGGAGCTGTCATGACATCGTCACCCCCAAAGGCGTGCACATTGAGCGCACCTTCGCCGAATGGAAAGAAACTCTCTACTCCAAAGAAGACACCCAACCCTTCCTCACCTGCACCGCCTGCCACTTTGAGGGGATAAACGAAGTGGTGGCTTCCGTCCCCAATGCCCCGGTGCGACGGCGACACCGACACGGCGCGCCCGGCGTCGACCTCGCCCTCACCGACTTTCCCTTCGCAGCCGAGCAGCGTGAGGAGGTCCAGGCCGCTCTCGATTCGACCCTCAGCGCAGAGCTCTGCGTCTACCCCGATGGCAGCGGCGCCAACGTCGTGGTGACCCTCGAAAACATTGGAGCAGGACACCGATGGCCAAGTGGCTCCACCCCCGACCGACGCGCGTGGGTTCAAGTGGTCGCCCGAAAAGAAGGCGCGGTGCTCTTTGAGAGTGGCGTCGTCCCCGAAGGCGAAGCCCTCTCTTCCCAAGACGACCCCACCCTGTGGATCTTCCGAGACTGGCTACTCGATGCTGAGGGCGAAGAGGTCTCCATGTTCTGGGAAGCCGAAAGCTACCGCAGCCAACTCCTACCGGGCCCCACCGCTCTCTCCCCCCTCGATCCCACCTACCTCGAAACCCACGTCGTGCGCTATTACCCCGTCGAAGGGGGCATCCCCGACGAAGTCAGCATCGAAGTTCGCATCCGACCTGTGGGTCTCGATCTTATCGACGACCTCATCGAATCCGGAGACCTCGACCCTAAATTTCGCGCGCGGATCCCCACCCTGACCCTGGGCTCCACTCAACTCACCTGGCGGGAGAGCGACGACGTCCCCTGCGTTCCCCGCTGAACGCGATAAAACCCAAGGGGGGCTTGCAAGACAACGCGCTTATTGGCTACCCTCCAAACCTTCGCACCACCCCTTCCCCGAAAGGACCTCCCCCATGCGACGACCCACCACCGGACTTCTACTTTGTTTCTTTCTTGTTCTAAGCCAAAGCCTCAGCGGCTGTGACTCCGAAGAAGACACCTCCCTTAGCAGGCTCGCCCCGCCTCCCTTCGCCGGTGAGGTCATCACGCACCCAGACGGCTGGCTCGAAATCAAACCCGGTGGAGACACCCGCTGTTCCCGAGGGGGCGAATACTCCTATTTTGTTCGTCCGGGCCTCACTGACAAACTCCTGGTCGAATTTCAGGGGGGCGGCGCCTGCTGGAACACCGGCACTTGCTCCATCGCCGGGGCCATCTTCACCGAAACCGTTGATGCCGTCCGCCAAACCGTCGGCATCTACAAAGAGGGGATCTACGACCACAGCAACCCTGACAATCCCTTTCAAAACTGGACCCACGTCTTTGTGCCCTATTGCACCGGTGATGTTCATTGGGGAAACAACGTCGAAGACTACGGGTCGTTCACCATTCAACACAACGGCTACAACAATAGCCTCTCGGCCATGTCCTGGATCGCCGACAACATCACCGAGCCCTCTAAAGTCGCAGTCACGGGGTGCAGCGCCGGAGGCTATGGTTCCCTAATCTGGGCTGGCTGGTTAATGGAATACTTTCCCCAAAGCGACGTCGTCCAATTCAGCGATTCGGCCACCGGAATCATCACCGACTCTTTCTTCAAAGACAGCTTCCCCTCCTGGGGAGTTGAGCGAGCCTTCCCTGCCTGGATTCCGGAGCTGGATCTAAACCGACGCAATTATTTAGATCTCGACCTCGCCAAAACCTACCAGGCCATCGCCAATCATTACCCCGATCAAATCCTCGCCCACTTCACGACCCTCTGGGACACCACTCAGGTTCGTTAC
>JAZAIZ010000091.1:0-1844 GCA_036230545.1 Myxococcota bacterium | reverse complement strand
AGAGCGCAAAGCGAGCGGACTGCTCAAGATTACTGGTCGGGTCAAAGAGATTTTCAAGACCTCCAAGGGCAAATATGTGGCCCCGGCCCCCATCGAGAACAGCATCAACGTTGACTCCCACGTGGAGTTGAGCTGTGTTTCTGGCAACGGTTTCCCACAGCCTTATGCTCAGATCGTTGTGGCGGAGGACCTGCGTGAACATCTCTCGGAGCCTTCCACCAAAAAAGAGGTGGAGGATGCCCTTGGGGCGTTGCTGGATAGGGTAAACGCCTCTCTTGAGCACCATGAGAAGCTGCAGTTTATGGTGGTGGTCTCCGATGAGTGGTCCATCGCCAATGGCTTCTTAACCCCCACCATGAAGATCCGCAGGACCGCGATTGAAGACGCCTCCGAGGCGAACGTTGATGGCTGGTACAACGCCGGCAAGCCCATCGTCTGGGCGTAGACGTGGTTTGAATCGCCTGCCTGCCCTTTTTGGGGCAGGCAGGAACTGACCGCTCCCTAACGGTCATGCAGGACGGAGGCGCTTTGATTCCCGAAGGAACAAGTGCGCTCTTTCTCGTCCCAGGGACTTGTAAAATCTTAAAAACGTGGCTTTATGGCCCGCACGGAAGCTAACCAGGAGTGGCAAAGATGGCTATTGCAGTAAAACCAGGTGTCGTGAGCGGCAAAGATTATGAGGCGGTGGTTGCCGCGGCGAAGGCGGGCGGTTATGCGCTGCCGGCGGTGAACGTCGTTGGGAACAACAGCGTCAACGCGGTGTTGGAGGCGGCGGCGAAGGCTAAATCTGACGTGATTGTCCAATTGTCCAATGGTGGCGCGCAGTTCTACGCGGGCAAGGGCTACCCCGATGATTTCGAGGGCCGGGTTTTGGGTGCGGTAGCGGCGGCTCAGCATGTGCATTTGCTCGCCGAGCGCTATGGGATCTGTGTGATTCTGCACACCGACCACGCTAATCGTAAGCTCTTGCCTTGGATTGACGCGGTGCTGGCGGAGGGCGAGAAGCATTATGAGCGCTACGGGAGACCTCTCTACAGCTCCCACATGATCGACCTCTCCGAAGAGTCCATTGAGGACAATCTCGATGAATGCGCCCGATTGTTGGAGCGCATGGCCAAAATCGACATGAGCATTGAGATTGAACTTGGGGTCACCGGTGGGGAAGAGGACGGCGTGGGCCATGACCTTGTTGAGGGGGCCGATAACTCCAAGCTCTACACCCAGCCCGAGGATGTGTTGCAGGCCTACAAGCGCTTGAATCCCCTGGGGCACTTCTCGGTGGCGGCGTCTTTTGGCAATGTGCATGGGGTCTACAAGCCCGGCAATGTTAAGCTTCGCCCGGAGATTCTCAAGGCGTCTCAGGAGTTGATTGAGTCCACCTGCAACACCGAGAAGAATCCCTTGAACCTGGTGTTTCACGGCGGGTCCGGCTCTGAGAAGTCCAAGATCACCGAAGCGGTAGGCTATGGTGTCTTTAAGATGAACATCGACACCGACACACAGTTTGCCTTCGCCAAAGAGGTGGGGACCTATGTGGAGGCGAACCCACGGGCGTTTCAATACCAGATCGACCCCGACGACGGCACGCCCTACAAGAAGACCTACGACCCCCGCAAACTGATGCGTGCCGGTGAAGAGGGCATGGTCGCTCGTCTGCAGGAAGCCTTCGCCGACCTCGGCTCCGTCGGCACCTCTGTGGCGCAATAAAGGCTTTCGCGGTCTAATTTCGCCTCCCTCTTCCGGGGGGGGCGCTTGTCTCCCATCAGGACGGGCTCTGCCTGCGTCGCGTCGATTATGCGTTCGCTCCCCCTGGTTGTCCCCGAAAAAGATGAGTACGGGGCTAC
>JAZAIZ010000090.1:0-5825 GCA_036230545.1 Myxococcota bacterium | reverse complement strand
CCGATTGGTGGCGGTGGTTGAAAAGCTGGGGCGGGCAGGGGCCTTAAAGAACTCGATGGTAGAATTGGAGAGCATGGGCTTTGGTGCAAAGGCCGTTGCTTTTTCGAGGATAGAGCGTTTTATCCATGGCGTTCTGGATTTAAAGGTGTCGAATAAAGGGCTCGGAAAAGGGATGACGCCTCTTTTTCGAGGAGTTGGGAAGCTGAAACCAGTTCTCCCGCTGCTGGGGGTGTTGCTGGCTACTGGGGTGGGTTTAATCGCGATGTTTCAAGGGCTTCTTCTGGATGCCATTGGGGGGCGCCCCATGGATGTCGGAGGAAGTTATGGCATGGGGGCGTTGTATATTTACTTCGGCGCCGTCTTGGCGCTGAGTGTTCGTGAAATTTTTCGAGGATGGGCCCTGGGGGGACATGGTTGTGCGGTGGCCTCTGCAGGGATTAAGGCGCCCTTGTTTATTCTCGGGTTGCATCTTGATACACGGCATATTTTCAGGGCCGGACGTCAGGGCGAGCGGGCGATGGCTCTGGCTGGAATCACAGGGGTGACCCTGACCATGGGGGTGCTTTTGCTGGGGGTTGAGCAGGGAGGGACTCACCTCTTGTGGAATGCCCAGGGTTGTGCGCTGTCGGTGTTGGGCGCAGCTGGCGTTTTGTTGGCGATGCTTTGTCCTTTTCTTGAGTCAGATGGTGGCATTCTGCTGGATCGGATGTTTTCTACGGGGGACGCGAGGTTGCACGCGAACGCCTATTTGAAAAAACGCTATGTTCGCGGCTTTAAAGACCGGGACCTCTTTAAGGGCGAGTTTAACATTATCATGTTGGTTGTTTTGAGTTTGGGCTGGCTCTACGGCAGCCTGCTCTTCACTTCTCGTATGCTCGCGGGGGTTTTCCTGCCGAGTCTTCGAGAGATGGATCTGGCTCAGAAGCTCATGGAAGCCATGATGGTAAATAACCTGCTGGAGAAGTTGATCATCTGCTTCATGGCGATGATGTTGACCGCGTTTGTGGGTGGATTTTTGATGCTCTTTGGGATCTACCTTGTCCGTGCAGTCATGGGGGGACGGGCTCCAGCGTGGGGCAAGCCCCTGGAAGTGGAGAGCGACGGTGATTTGGTCGCGAGGGAAATCAAGGCAAATCCTCTCTTTGAAGGAATGTCCTCCGCGGTTCATGGGGAGTTGGCGGCGATGGTTCATACCCTCAAGTTTAAGGAGGGAGACAATATCGTTATTCAGGGTACGGAGGGCGATCGATTTTGCATGATCGTGGAAGGGGAAGCCGACGTCATTAGCGTCGCCGACAGCGGGGTGGAGACAGTCCTTGACACTCTTGGGGATGGTGACAGTTTTGGTGAGATGGCGTTGATTGAAGAAGGGGGCCTTCGCAACGCGACGATCCGAGCGATTGGCCCAATGACGATCCTCTCCCTCAGCCGGGATGACTTTGTTAATGCCCTGGAGAAGTCCGGGCAGGACCTCGAAAGCGTTACTCAAATTCTGCGTTCTTCAAGCGCGATTCGAAAGTCGACGATCTTTGGAGACATGACTCCCTCGGCATTGCGGCAGCTGCGCGAGATGCTGGATCGGGAGGAGGTGCAGGCGGACACGGTGATCGTTCGGGAGGGCGACGTGGGAGACCGCTTTTATCTGATCGAATCGGGCGAGGTGAGCGTTGAGCGTGATGACGAGGACGCGGTGCTCAACAACCTCGGACCCGGTGAGTTTTTTGGGGAGATGGCGCTTTTATGGGACGTCCCTCGGACGGCTTCGGTGCGAACGACAGAGCCCACGGTGGTTCTCTCGCTGGATCGGAGTCACTTTAAGTCGATCATGACCCGCAATTTTACGGCGGGAGTTCGATTGGAACGACAGGCGGATGAGCGCCGAGGGAGGGGAAGAGCATGATTGGTACTATGTCGAAGCTTGTTCCATTGATGGCCGTTGTGGGGGCCGCCGGTGGGGGGGCAGATGAACTTTCACGGGTCGCCGACGAGATGTTTGATACGGTTTTAGAATTTAAGACCATGTCCGAGATGACGGGGATCGTAAAGACGATTCGCTTGGAGATGATCGCTGGTGAGCCCCTGCCCGACGATATTGTTGAGTTCGCGCGAGGTATGATGGACAGTCAGGGCACAGATCCGGGGCTCGACGCCTGGGAGACGGAGTGGGAAATGGGGAGGACACGCAGTGGGGCGATTGTTTTGCTCTCGTGCGGGCCAGATCAACAATGTGATACCGAGGACGATATTCAGGCGACGATCATCGATTCGTCTGGCAGGTTTCAGTCCAAGGAGTTCTAAGGGGGCGAAGCTCGTTGTGAGCTGTGTGTTTGCTTAGCTTTCCTTATCAATGCCGGTGATTCGAACGCCGGTGCCTCTTGACCCATAGGCCTTGTTCATATGGATAAGAACGGGGGTTAATGCCTCCAGGGCGATCGAATTAGCGAGCGCCCCGGCATCCAGTCCCCGCGCGCCAAGATCGTTGGCCAGGGTGATCATGGCCTGTTTGGCATCCTTGTCATCACCACACACCAGGATATCGGAATCAATCGGGTGCTCCAGGGCCGCGAGGTGAGGTGCACTGATGTGATGCACGCTGGCCACCAGGCGTGCATGGTCCCCAAGAATTTCGGCGGCCTCCAAGGCGGCGGCCTGCCCCGGGGGTAAGTGAACGCGGCTGACCTTGGGAGGGCGCAGGGGCACGGTGACGTCGACTACGATCTGCTCAGGGACCAGGAACTCCCTGAGAGCGCTAAAGGTGGCCGCGTGGGCGCTGTAGGGCACACACACGATGACCACCTCGGAGTTTTGGATGGCCTGTTGATGATCTCCCCCCTCGATGGTGACCTGGGCCTGTTCGGAGAGCTCTCGGGCACGCTCCTTACCTCGGATAGGGTCCCGTGACCCGATGCGAACGCTGTGCCCGGCCTGAGCCCAGCGCATGGCGAGTCCTGAGCCCTCTTTGCCGGTTCCTCCCACAAGCCCAATCTGCATGACGCCTCCTTAAGCTAAGAACTAGAACGTGTTCTAGTTTTTCCTTATAGGCTGGATAATCTTCCTTGCCAAGGAAAATTTTGGAGCCTGGTGGGTGGTTGCGGGTTCTCTATAGGGGGGCTATGGGGGCGGGGAGGGAGTTGATGGAATGGTAGCAGAGACAGGTTTGAACGATGGTGTCTCCGGGCACGGTTGTGACGAGAAGGTGGAGTTTCACGCCATTAAAGGCCTCCCTGTGGTTCAGCCGGGAGATGATCTCAGTGAGTTGCTTGTGTCGGAGATGCTCGCTTGCGGCCTGGCTGCGCGAAATAGCGATGTTCTGGTGGTCGCCTCCAAATTAGTCTCTCGGGCGGAGGGGCGTTTTGTGAACCTCGCTGGGCTTAGGGTCTCGGCTGAGGCGGAGGAACTCGCGGCGGAGGTGCAGAAAGATCCTCGTTTGGTGGAGCTTATTCTACAGGAGAGCGTTCACATCTCTCGGCGATGCCCCGGGGTTTTGATTGTGCGGCATCGGCTTGGACATATCTCCGCGAATGCCGGCATTGACGCGAGCAACGTGGGGCCGAGGAACCCGGAAGGGGAGTGGGTTTTGCTCTTGCCGAAAAACCCGGATGGTGTCGCAGCGGAGATAAGACATCGGTTGCGAGAGAGCTTCGGTGTGGATGTGGGAGTCATCATTGCAGACTCCCTGGGGAGGCCCTTTCGCCTCGGGACCGTAGGGCATGCCATTGGGGTTTCGGGCGTTCCTGCTCTTTGGGATCAGCGAGGGCAGGAAGATCTATTTGAGCGCTCCCTGGAGCACACCGAGACCGCGCTCGCAGATCAACTGGCCGCAAGCGCAGACCTCGTGTTGGGGCAGGGGAGCGAAGGTCGTGGCGCTGTGCTGGTGCGCGGTGTGAGGTTTCCGATGGTTGAGAGCGCGGCGGTGGACCTGTTGCGTGATGAGGGACGGGATCTCTACGCCCGGGAAGGAGGGGGGCATGTCAACGCCCTTTAAATCGGTGGTCGCCCTCTCCGGGGGCGTTGGGGGAGCGCGCTTTGTGCACGGGCTCTACGGAGCTCTTGGCGGGGACGCGTTGAATGTGGTGGTCAACACCGCGGATGATTTTGAACATTGGGGGTTGTGGGTATGTCCAGATCTGGACACCGTGATGTACACCCTCGCGGAGGTTTCCAATCCCGAGCAGGGCTGGGGGCTGGCAGGGGAAACCTTCGAGGCCATGGGAATGATGGCGCGCCTTGGGGGAGAGTCGTGGTTTAAGTTGGGAGATCGGGATCTCGCGACGCACATCACCCGAAGCTCGAGGCTACGGGCTGGCGAGTCCCTGACGGAGGTCACAGCATGTATGAATAAATCCCTTGGGGTAAAATGCCGGATTTTACCCATGTGTGATTTGCCCTGTCAGTCGCGAATTGAAACATTGGAGGAGGGAACCCTCGATTTTCAAGAGTGGTTCGTTCGACGTCAGGGGAAACCAGCCCTTCGTCGTGTTTTTTTCGAGGGGGAGACCACGGCATCTCCGCAGGTTTTACAGCGATTGGAGGAGGCAGATCTCATTGTGCTTACACCCTCCAATCCCTATGTCTCGATTGACCCCGTGTTGTCCCTTAAGGGTGTTCGGGAGATTCTGGAGCGCAAAAGGGTGGTTGGGGTGAGCCCCATTGTGGAGGGGCGTGCGGTGAAAGGCCCCCTCGGAGCGATGATCCCTGCGCTCACAGGTAAGGCCCCCTCGGCTTCGGTGATTGTGGAGCATTATGGAACGTTGTTGGATGCTATGGTGACCGAGACGGGGGACCACACGTCTATCACCTCCCTTCCTGTGTTGGGGACAAACACAATAATGGGGGGCCGCCAGGATCGGGAACGGCTCGCGCGGGAGGTTCTGGAGTTTGCGGAGACCTTGCGATGACGTCGTTATGGGCGCTGGTTCCCATTAAGTGTTTTACTCGAGGGAAGTCTCGTCTTGAGGAGATGCTGTCGCCGGAGGAGCGGGGAGAACTTGTTAAAACCTGTTGCGATAATGTGGTCTCGTCGTTGTTGAGAAGTGGCTTGTTTGCCGGGGTTTTGATCTCGACGGATGCTTTGGGGGTACGGAATTGGGCGGTACGATATGGGGTGGAGGTTCTCCTTGAAGAGCCCGGAGATTCCTTGGCGCAGGTGCTGCAGTCCGGATTGCGTCATATTGAGAAAAGAGGGGGCGACTCCGGGTTGATGGTGATGGGAGACTTGCCCTTTCTTGGGGTGGAAGAGTTGAGGAGGGTTGTGGGGGCTCTGGAACACTGCGACGTTGTGATCGCTCCCGATAGACGAGGGAGCGGGACCAACCTTTTGGGTTTTCGCTCTCTGGAGAAAACTCCCATTCACCTGGGTGAGCCGGGTAGTTTTCGGGCTCATCGACGGAGTATGGAGCGGGCTGGTTTGAGTTACGACGTTGTTAAGTTGAAGGGGACCGGGTTTGATCTTGATCTACCCGAAGATTATTGGGTCTGGCGTCGGTGGCAGGCTGAAAGCGCTCCGCTAAAGGGACTTTCTTTGGTCGCTCAAATTGATAGTGCAGGGATTCATCGTGAGTCCATTGGGAGTAGGAACCAAACGTCTTCTCCGGGCTTATGACCCGATTCAGGGGTTCCTGTCGCGCTTCAATCTTTGTGGCTTCCTCGTTGAGCGTAGCGGGAAAGGTGCGGAGAGTTGTGTAGGTGGTGGTTCTTTGAACTGGTTGTCTTCCCGCGGCACGAATGATCTCGCGCAGGCGGGCCGGTGATACCAACTGGCCATGGGTGGCTCCTGCGGTGGTTGAGATGCTCTCGTTCATGAGGGTGCCGCCGAGGTCGTTGAC
>JAZAIZ010000089.1:0-1545 GCA_036230545.1 Myxococcota bacterium | reverse complement strand
CGAGGTAGCGTCGTAGCGTCGCCTGGTCGGAGGGAGAGACCCACT
Organism: Myxococcota bacterium; assembly: GCA_036230545.1. Classification (GTDB taxonomy): domain Bacteria; phylum Myxococcota; class XYA12-FULL-58-9; order XYA12-FULL-58-9; family JABJBS01; genus CAXGXL01. The sequence continues at coordinate 1,500 of JAZAIZ010000089.1, read as the reverse complement.
TGAGAAAATCCCTGTCGTCTTGGAGAGGGGCCTTGTTGCCGAGGACCAGGGACCAGAAGGCCGGGTTGGCCCACTCGATGGTGCTCCCACGGAGCGTGACGAGGCCGTTTGGCAATGTCGTCATCAGGTGGTGTGGCATCGTTGTTGAGGAAAAATTTGTCACGGGCCCGTCCCTTTGAGTTCCCGCCGCGACCGGGATGTCGCGACGAAGGATTTTGTTCTCAGGATCCCCGCAGGGTTTGCAGGATTCTGCGCTTTGTGGTTTGGGGAATTACATCTTTCAGGCCGGGGGGTCAAAAGCCAGCTTTATGGGAGTTTTTTTATGAGTGATTATATTCTCGCGATTGACCAGGGTACCACGGGGACTACGTGTTTAGTGGTTAATATGGGCTCCCGGGAGAGTCGATCCGTCAAGGTAGAGGGGCGTGGCTACGCTGAGTTTCCCCAGTATTTTCCTCAGCCGGGTTGGGTGGAGCACGATTTGAATGAGATCTGGGACTCGGCCACCCACGCTATTGTGGGGGCGCTGGAGACTGCAGGAATTAAGGGAGAGGATATCGCGGCCATTGGCATCACCAACCAGCGTGAAACCACCGGCCTTTGGGACACCTCCGGAAACCCCGTGGCCCGTGCCATCGTCTGGCAAGATCGAAGAACCGCCGACACCTGTGAGAAGCTGCGAAATGCCGGTCACCTTGATATGGTTAAAGAGCGTACCGGGTTGGTTCTGGATCCCTACTTTTCGGGGACCAAGGTCGCTTGGCTTCTCAACAATGTGGAAGGTCTTCGAGCGAGGGCTAATGAGGGGGAGCTTCGTTTTGGCACCATGGACACCTGGTTGATCTGGAAGCTGACGCAGGGGAAGGCCCACGTCACCGACGCGACCAACGCCTCTCGAACTCTGCTCTATGATATTCATCAAAACCAATGGGATGAGGAGTTATGTGGTATTCTGGGAGAGATACCATCGACGCTCCTCGCGGAGGTGTGTGACTCCAGTCATGTTTATGGAACCACCGAGGGGTTGTCGGTGCTGCCCGATGGGATCCCCATCGCGGGGATAGCGGGTGATCAACAGTCGTCGCTCTTTGGTCAGGCTTGTTTTGAAGAGGGCATGGCGAAATGCACCTATGGGACCGGCGCTTTCGCTCTGATGAACACCGGCTCCCGCGCGGTTCCGAGTGAAAACGGTATGCTCACGACCATCGCGTGGAGGTTGGGGGGCAGGACAACCTACGCCATCGAGGGGAGCACCTTTATTGCTGGAGCAGTGGTTCAGTGGCTTCGGGATGGTCTGCAGTTTTTCAAGAGCAGCAGTGAGATCGAAGCGTTGGCTGCCAGTGTTGAGGACAACGGCGGGGTTATCCTTGTGCCCGCATTGACGGGATTGGGTGCACCCCATTGGCGACCGGAGGCACGAGGCCTCCTTTGTGGCTTAACCAGGGGCACCACCCGCGGACACATTGCGCGCGCCGCTCTTGAGGGGATCGCCTATCAGGT
>JAZAIZ010000088.1:0-1141 GCA_036230545.1 Myxococcota bacterium | reverse complement strand
GCCAGCGCCTCCGCCATGGGGATCCGCTCCTGGTTCATGGTGTCTCGATCGCGGATCGTCACCGTCCCGTCGTCTTTGGTCTGACCGTCAATGGTAATGCAGTAGGGAGTTCCTGCCTCATCATGCCGACGATAGCGCTTCCCAATGGCGTGCTGCTCATCGTAACGGGCGTTAATTCCCGCTTTGAAGAATTTTGAAACCAACTCCCGCGCCAGCTCCGGCATCCCCTCTTTCTTAATCAAGGGCAACACCGCCACCTTGATGGGCGCGAGCCGAGGGTGCAGCTTGAGCACCACCCGGGTGGTCTCGTTGCCTTTGGCGTCAAGGACCGTCTCCTCGTGGTAGGCATCCAGCAGGTACACCAGCACCCCCCGGGTCGCCCCCGCCGCCGGCTCGATGACGTAGGGAGTGTAGCGCCAACCATTCTTCCCGGTTTCGGGGTCCTCTTTCTGAGGGTCAAAATAGGTCAGCTTGGCCCCGGAGTGCTCGGAGTGCTTGTTTAAGTCGTAATTCGTGCGGCTGGCCACCCCTTCAAGCTCATCAAACCCCCAGGGGTACTCATACTCAATGTCGTAGCAGGCGTCCGCATAATGGGCCAACTCGTCGTCATCATGGGCCCGATGGGTGAATTTGTCGGGGTTGTTTGCGAGGGATCGCCACCAGTCCAAACGCCGCTCCCGCCAATATTCCAGCCACTCCTTTTGGGTGCCCGGCTCAACGAAGAACTCCATCTCCATTTGCTCAAACTCGCAGGAGCGAAAGATAAAGTGCTCGGTGGTGATCTCATTGCGGAAGCTCTTCCCCATCTGGGCGATCCCAAAGGGGACCTTCATGGACATGGTCTGCTGGCAATTGAGAAACTGCACAAACATGGCCTGCGCGGTCTCCGGTCGCAGATAAATCGCGCTGTCTTTCACCAGCTTGTCAATGCCAGCCCGCAGCTCAGAGCCCTCCTGGTCCTTATTCTCCTGAGCGTAGGAGGCGATGTCCCCCATGACGTCCACGGCGCCGATTTGAGTGCGAAACATTAGATTAAACTGCCGCTCGTCGCTCAAAAAGGGGCTGCCAAAGGTCGGGCTCACATACCCCCGGTAGGGAAAGGTTCGCACTGGTTCCTCCCCTTCGGGCTCAAAGAAACCAA
>JAZAIZ010000087.1:0-27266 GCA_036230545.1 Myxococcota bacterium | reverse complement strand
GATCTACCTCATGCTGGTAAGTCCCGGCGGTGATCCCACGAGCTTCAAAGTCCAAGGGAGCGCCGTGGCGATCGAGGGCCTGCACCCGGATCTCGGCGTGACGCTCTACTCTTCCCCGCAGGTTGGGGACGCTCAGGCACCCCTCGAAATTGGAGAAGGTCTCCTCGGAAATTGGTGTGATTAGGGGGTTGATGAGGATGGTGAGGGGGATATTGGGCTTGTAGGGATAGCGGGGGTTGTCTTTGACCTCAAGGGCGCAGATCTGAATGGGATTATGCACCTGATTGGCCGCCAGCCCTGCACCATTAGCGGCGCGCATGGTCTCCACCAAATCATCGATAAAGGTCTGGATGCCCTCGGAGGCGAGCTCTTCGGGGAGGAGGGGGCGGGCTCTCTGTCGCAGGACAGGGTGGCCGACTTGTGCAATTTCCAGTAAAGACATGATGAACCCTTTGTTGGAGTCATGGAGAGCCTGAGGTGGGATGAATGATGAGCAGCTTGAATTCAAACTCTGACCCTGTCCGCAGACCCGCTCCGGCGTCCTTAGCAGAGTTGCGCGTCAGAGCGGAAGCCCTCAGGGGATATTCCATTGGAGATCTGGCTGGGGCCCTCGGGTTGGAGGTCCCCGAGGACAACCGGCGCTCGAAGGGCTTTATTGGCCAGTTGATTGAGCGGGCCCTCGGGGCAGATCCCAAGGCCGGTCCGCGGCCCGATTTTGTCGATTTGGGGGTTGAACTGAAGACCATCCCCGTCAATGACCAGGGCCGCCCCACGGAGACCACCTTTTGCTGCTCGATTAAGATGGCACAGGCCGATCAGGAACTCTGGGAGAGCTCACGCTTGCGATTGCGGCTTCAGCGGGTGCTCTGGGTGCCGGTGGAGTCGGCCCGAAAGCGGGAGTTGGCGCAGAGGCGCATCGGCAGCCCGGTGCTCTGGAGCCCGGACGCCGTCGCAGAGGCGGCGCTACGCTCGGATTGGGAGGACCTGATGGGGGCGATTGGGAGCGGCCGCGGGGGGACTCTCACGGCGCGGGAGGGGAGGGTGTTGCACGTGAGGCCCAAGGCGGCAAACGCCAGCGTACGCACCATCGCGCCTGGGGCTGGTGGGCCTCAAAAGACGCTCCCCCTTGGGTTTTATCTGCGAACCGCTTTTACGGCGGCTCTTTTGGCCGGGGGCAGCAACGTCGGCCTTGCGGGGGCGGCGGGGGAGGAATAGGAGGGGGGGAGAACGTCACTGCATGATGGAGAGCACTTGTGTCCCTGAAGAGTAAATCCTCCAAAGCCTGGGGGAGTCGATTGGAGGTCACCTCCCTCGCCCGGAGCCTTGAGGAGTTGTATGTCCGAAAGTTTCCCGTGGCGGCATCCGGTGGGAGCGTCCTGTCTCTGGGGAAAGCTCGGGCAGAGTATGAGCGCGCCCGCAGCCGGCTCGCTGCATTTCGTGTGGAGTGCGAGTCCCAATGGGGGCAGGCGGTGACGGCGGTGGAGCTGTCTAGATTTCGTCACGGGGAGCTCTTCGCCAGCAACAAGGTCATCACCTTGAAGCGCCTGGCCCGAACGCCTGCCGAGGTGACGGAGGGCTTTCTCACCGCCAGCGGCAGCGTGGACGGGTATCGCATTGAACCTCGAGAGCTCTTCTGGCAGCGCTTTCGTCCTGCGGGAAAGGCCCTGGGGCACGTGTTGGTGATCTCCCCCCCTTTTGGAAGGACCGGACGCGATTATTATGAGTCTGCCCAAAGATTTAACGAGCTGGGGTACGATGTTCTTTTGATGGATCATCAATGGGCCGGTCACAGTGAGGGCAGAGAGGGGCATTTGGATTCGGGGTTTGGGGTGGCAAGGGACGTGGCGGCGGTGGCGGAGTTTGCACATCGCATCGTGGAGCGGGAGTATTTCAATCTCGACGGCTCCGGGGTGACTCTTTTGGGAAAAAACCTTGGGGCCAGCGCCGGGGTTTTGGGGGCGCTGACCCTCAACGATCTGGGGCGGCTGAGGCTGGATGGTCGGCCAATGCCTCGGGGATTGAACGCGGTGCTGGTGTCGCCCTGGCTTGGAGCGGGAAAGAGCTGGCAGAACGGTGTCCGAAAGCTCGCCAGCAGGATCCCGTTGGTGAATCAGCTGGCGGTGCCGGGAGAGTCTCCGGGGGTGATCCTGGATTCCCCGCGAGATTTGCGCTCGCGTTTTCGAGCCATGGAGCGGGCCATGCCGGACATCACGCGGCTTGCTAATTTAATCACTCAGGGGCAGCGCTCCGAGGGCAGAATCTATGTGATTCATTCCAGGACTCACCCGTATATTGATCCGGTTCGGAGCGCCTGGTTGGTGAGCCGCTACGCCGAGAGAGGGACCCTGAGAATGGTCGACCATCGCTTCCTCGAATCCCGCGACAGCAAGAGCCTTAACCGCTTTGTGTTGGAGGGAATTGAGTCCTTTGGGCAGACGCTACCTTAAGGGAACGTGAGCCTTCAGCCATTGGGCGAGGCGCTTGCCCTCCCGCTTCTCCAACTCCTCCCGCAGCTCGATTGCCTCAATCGCTTTTTGCAGAGCACGCTTGGCTTCGGGGACGGGGTTGGCTGTAAAAAAGGCGCGGAGCCTGGCCTTTTGCTGGGGGGGGAGCGCGCCGGTTGCTTCAATCAGGCGGGAAAGCCCCATGATCCCCACCAGCGGGGTGATGGTGGGCCAGTTCCTCTGGATAAAGGTCCACGTGAGTAGTTGGGAGTGGCGACGTGCCAGCATCGTGCACAAGATGGTGCGCACCTGCTCCTGGGGGATTGTGCCGTCCTTAAGAAACTTTAGAACACGTTTGATAAGGGATGGTTGTTCAAAGGCCGTCAGGGCGGCGAGGTACCGATTTTGCAACTCCGGTGGATCGCCGCTGTGTTTACGGTCGAGGTAGATTTGGGTGTAGCGACGGAAGAGCCTGGGAGCTCCTTTGAGGGCCGAGAGGCGGATCGCCACAGGCGCGAGGTTGGGATCCACGGAGCCTGGCATGTGCTCCTCTTGCATGACGAGCCTGGTCGTTTGTCGGAGGACCCCCGGGTCCTCTGCGACCTCACCCAGCGCGGTGATGACCACTGCGCGCCGAACGGCGATCTCTGGGGATTCTCCTTCGGGGCCGTACCAACCAAGCTCCTTGAGCTGGTCCTCAAAGAGCCATTGTGTAAAGCGCTGAAGTCGCGGGCGCGCGCTCTCGCTGACGAGGTGCTCAGAGAGGTACCGCAAATGCCCCACCATGGCGCGAACCACCATGGGGTCCCGGTTCTGCTGAAACGCTTGAAGCACCTCCATGAAGTCCTCCATGGAGGTCGACGCGTTTCTGAGCTGTGCCCATTGATCCTGGAGGAGTCCACAGCGGGCGGCGGGGCTCAGGTGAGGCAGGCCCCGTCGGAGAAGTGATTGGAGCGTGGCGGAAGAGAACGCGAGTCTGAAAAAACCGGTACCACCTTCGTTGGGGTAGAGCCATTGAACAGGCTCATCGCCCGGTAGCTCGATTTCCTGCTCGTCCCGGTCGAGGAGGAGCCGCGTGGTGTGGACCCCGGAGGCGGTGCCATATTGCACAACGATGGGGATGAGCCAGAGCTGAGCGTTGTCCCTGGTGGCCTCGGCGCGATCGGCGAAGAAGCGCTTTTGACGCAGGCGTAACCACGAGCGGCCCTGGCGTCGGGTGACGCTGAGGCTGACCAGGGGAAACCCCGATTGCGCTACCCAGCTCTTCATCAAACGGCCGATGGGCTCCTCGCAGGCCTCCCCCAGGCAGCCCCAAAGGTCTTCTCCCGTGGCGTTGGCCTCTCGGAATCGATCGATATAACGGCGAATGCCGGCACGAAAGCGCTCGGGATTCAGGTAGCGCTCCGCCATGAGCAGCACGGCGCAGCCCTTCTCGTAGGTGATGATGTCAAAGAGCTCGGTGGCCTCGGCGGGGCTGCGGACCGTCGTGTAGATGGGGTGGGTGTTGACGAGAGCGTCGGCCCGCAGGGCGGCTTCTTTAGACTCCTGGTAATCGTCCCACATGCGCCAGGAGGGCTGCCAGGCGTCGATGGCTTTGTTGGCTATCCAGGTGGCGAAGGCTTCATTGAGCCAGAGGTCGTCCCACCACTGCATGGTGACGAGGTTGCCAAACCACTGGTGGGCGATCTCATGGGCGATGACCTCTGCGATTCTTTTTTGAGCCGACCAGCTGGTGGTGGTCTTGTCCATAAGCAGAAGGTTCTGACGATAGAGAATGGCGCCGACGTTCTCCATGGCGCCGGCGTCAAACCCGGGCACGGCAATTTGGTCGAGCTTCTGGTAATGGTAGGGGTGAGCGAAGTAGTCCTCGAACCAGGGCAGCACCCTGCGGGTCACCTCCGAGGCAAATTGAGCCTGGGGTAATTTGCCTCGGCCCGCGCCCACCCGGCAGGGGGTGCCCTTGATCCGCTCCCTGGGTGAGAGGTCGTAGCGACCAATCGTCAGCGCGGCGAGGTAGGTGGAGATGCGTCGGGTCGGGCGAAAGCGGTGGGCCACTTTCCCGGGGGCGACTCGGGAGGGGCGACGACTCTGAAGCAGGCCGTTGGTGACGACCGTGAGGCCCGGATCGGTATGGATGGTCCACTGCAGGGTGGCCTTGAAGTCTGGTTCATCCCAGCAGGGAAAGATGGCCCGGGCGTCGGCTGCTTCACATTGAGACACGATGGCGGTTTCGGGCCCGTCCCGGGCAAGGTAGAGGCCGTGCATGCCGGGGTTAAGCTTGCCGCGGTATTTTATCTCAAGGGTGAAGTCCTGAGCATGGAGGGCTGGAGTGCACTCGAGGGTGAGGGTCTCGGTGCTGGCGTTTGGTTTGGAGCGGGTTTTGAGGCGCCGCCGGCCCTGCCTGAACCGGCAATCCAGGAGTTTGAGGTCTCGGCAGTGGAGGGTGATCTCCTTCAGGGGCCGCCGGGCGCGAGCGTGAATTACCACTGAGCCGTCGAAGGTTGAACGTTTGGGGCTGGCGGTGAGCTCCACTCGGTAGGCCCTCGGCTCGACCTCTTTGGATAGGCGGTATTCACTGGTCCCCATGCCCGATTGTAAGAAGGGTCGGGAGTCTCCCGCAAGGCAAGTGCAAACTTTGTGCTTTGTGGGGAACTCGGCTTGACAGTTGTGCAGAGAACACAGAGGGTGGCCCCATGACGCGTTTGTGGTTTTATGCTAGGCAACATTGGAGGCGCTTTGGCTGGGGGATCCTGATGCTCCTCCTGACCAACGCGGCGGCCCTGGCACTGCCTCAGCTGACTCGCTTTGCTATTGATGGGATCATCAACGGTGAGTCCGTAGATTCGATTAAGCAGATCGCCTGGACCATGGTGGTGGTGGCTATCGCGGGTGCGAGCTTCAGGACCCTGAGCCGGATTCATATTTTCTTCGCGGCCCGGGATGTCGAGCTTGAGCTGCGGACCTCGTTTTATTCGTTTCTGACCACCCTTGAGCCGGCTTTTTACCAGAAGAACTCCACCGGCGACCTCATGAGTCGCGCCACCAACGATCTGACCCAGGTGCGCCTGCTCTTTGGCCCGGGTTTCTTGAACATCGTGAACACCTCCATCGCCTACGTCAGCTCCATCCCTCTGATGGTGATGATCTCGCCCCAGCTGACGGCCATCATCTTTTCTATTTATCCTGTGGCCCTGGTGGTGATGCGCTACCTGGGTCGACAGCTCTACCTGCGCAACCGCGCGCAGCAGGAAGCCATGGGAGACATCTCCGCCATGGTGCAGGAGTCCCTGGCCGGGGGCCACGTTATCCGCACCTTTGGTATCGAGGCTGAGCGGCAGGAGGCCTTTGAAGAGCTCAATGAAGCCTATTATCAGGCGGGGTTGAAGCTGGCCTGGGTGCGGAGTGGAATGTTTCGGGTGGTGATGACCGTCGCCTCTCTTAGCACTTTGATCGGGGTCTACTTTGGGGCTCAGGATGTGCTTACCGACAAGTTGACCTTGGGGGAGGTCGTGGCCATGGTGGAATATATGGCGCTGCTGGCGTGGCCGACCTTTGCCCTTGGGTGGGTCCTCGCCGTGATGCAGCGGGGTCGGGCGGCGATGGTGCGCCTGGGCGAGATTCTTGACTATCAGCCCGCGATACTGTCGGGAGCAACCCACCGAGACGAGCTTGAGCCGGCCCTGCGTTTGGACAACCTTAGCGTCTCCTACGACGGAGCGCCGGTGTTGGAGTCGGTGAGTGTTGAGGTGCCTGGGGGCACGACCCTCGGAATCGTAGGACCTATCGGGAGCGGCAAGAGCACCTTGCTGAAGGCCTGCATGCGTCTGGTGGAGACGCCGCAGGGGGCGATCACATTGGGAGATGTGGATGTCACGGAGTTGGAGCTTGGGTCTCTGCGAAAAAACTTTGGCTACGTGTCTCAGGAGTGCATTCTCTTTTCGAAATCCCTTGAGGCGAACGTCTCCTTTGGCATGCCAAAGGCAGGGGAGCAGGCGGTGCGGGAGGCCTTGACGGTGGCGTCTTTTTCACCCGAAGACCCTTCTCTGCCGGACGGTCTCGAGACCCTGGTGGGAGAGCGGGGGATCACCTTGTCCGGTGGACAGAAGCAGCGGGCCTGCATTGCCCGGGCGTTGCTGCTGGAGCCTCCGGTGCTGGTGCTGGACGATGCCCTCTCAAGCGTTGACAGTGACACCGAGACGGCCATTCTAAAGCGTCTTCGTGAAAATCGGAGCGGCAAGACCACCCTGATAGTAGCGCATCGGATCTCGGCGGTGGCCCACGCGGATCAAATCCTGGTGCTTGAGGAGGGCAGGGTGGTGGAGCGGGGCAGTCCCAGGGAACTCGCCGCCGCTGACGGAGCGTATGCGCGCATGGTGCGCCTGCAGGCGCTGGAGGCGGAAGTGACGGCATGAGTTCATTGGACAAACCTTCTACGTTGACTGGTGATTGGGAGCTTGTGCGGCGCATGATGCGCTATGTGGGCGCCCACAAACGTCTCTTTGTGACGACGTTGATCCTCTACCCCATCAGCGCGGCGAGTGTGGTGATTCCCCCCTGGCTGGTGGCGCAGATGCTGGATGTTGCCGTGCCCAACCGGGACTTGGATCTCCTGGGTACCCTGGCGTGGGTGTATCTTGTGGCGCTTGGGGTGGACTACGCCAGCGGCTTCTTCTCGCAGTATCTGATGACCGTTTTGGGACAGCGCTCCATGAAGAGCCTGCGCTCCGATTGCTTTGCCAAGGTTCAGCGCCTGGGGGCGTCTTATTTTGATCGCAACCCCACTGGCAGGATCCTGACTCGCTTGACCAACGACGTGGAGGCCCTCGCCGAGTTCTTCTCGAGCGGGGCGGTCACGATGCTCTCGGATCTGATCACCGTGGCTGCGATTGTGGGCATGATGGTGTGGATTGACGTGCGCATGACGCTCTTCGCGTTTGTGGTGGTTCCACCTCTCATCTTGATCACCTGGGGATTTCAGCGCCTGGCTCGTCGAGCGTTTCGTGCGGTGCGACGGCATTTGTCCCGCATCAACGGGTTTCTCGCGGAGCACCTCGCGGGCATGAACGTGGTGCAGGTCTTTGGGCAGGAGCAGCGCACTGCCGAGGAATTTTATGAACTGAACGACGCCTATCGCAACGCGAACCGCTCGGCGATTGTGTTTGACGCGTCGCTCTATGCGGTGGTGGAGGCCATTGCCACTGCGGCGGTGGCGGTGATGATTTGGAATGGCGCGGTGGACATGAGCACCGGTGCCGTGGGTGCCGGAACCCTGGTGGCTTTCATTCAATATATTCGACGCTTTTTCATCCCGGTGCGTGATCTCGCTTTGAAGTACACTCTTCTCCAGTCGGCCTTTGCCGCTGCTGAGCGCATCTTTCAGTTGATCGACGAGCCGGTGTTGATTCAATCAGAGCCCGACGCACCCAAGCCGCGCCGCCTCCAGGAGGGGATTGAATTGCGCGATGTGTGGTTTTCGTATCGGACCCCGGAGGATTGGGTGCTGCAGGGGCTGAATTTGAAGGTTCGTCCTGGGGAGCACGTCGCCCTTGTGGGGCCCACTGGCTCGGGAAAGACCACCATCCTGAAGCTCTTAAACCGACTTTATGACGTGCAAAGAGGGCAGGTGCTCTTGGATGGGCAGGACGTGAAGTCGTTGGACCTGACCAGCATGCGGCGGCTCTTTGCGGTGGTGCTGCAGGATGTGCATCTTTTCACGGGGACGGTGATGGAGAACCTCTCCCTGCACGGGAGCGTGTCTCCCGAGCGGGTGAAGGAGGCGGCCAAGGTGGTACAGGCGCACGATTTTATTGAGCGATTGCCTAAGGGCTACGCCACCAGCGTTCAGGAATATGGTTCCAACTTTTCGGCTGGGGAGCGCCAACTGCTGGCCTTTGCCCGGGCTTTGGCGATTGATCCGGAGGTGTTGGTGCTGGATGAAGCCACCAGCAACGTAGATTTGCAGACCGAGGCAAGGCTACAGCGTGGCCTCCGGGAGTTGATGAAGGATCGCACTGCCCTCATTGTGGCCCATCGCCTCTCTACGGTGAGGGAGGTGGATCGCATCGTGGTGCTGCAACACGGGCATTGGGTGGAGGAGGGAAACCACGCGACCCTGATGCGCAAGGGGGGACTCTACGCCAAGCTGGCGTCCCTGCAATTTGAGGCCTGAGCTCAGGGCGCTGCCTTGGCCTCCAGCTTTTTAGCGCGGATGTTCACAAGCTCCACCGCCAGGGCGAAGGCCATGGCGAAGTAGATGGTGCCTTTGTTAACGTGCTGTCCGAGGCCTTCGGCCACCAGGAGTACGCCGACAAGCATCAAAAACGCCAGGGCCAGCACCTTCATGCTGGGGTGCTCGTTGACATAATCACTGACCGGGCCGGCGAAGGCCACCATGATGATCATAGCGATGACCATGGCCACCACCATGATGCTAAGGTGATCAGCCATACCAACCGCGGTGACCACTGAGTCGATGGAGAAGACAATGTCAATCAGGGCTATCTGAACGATCATCATGGTCATAGAGTTTGCCCGGGAGGAGGGGCTGGAACCTTCGGGGTGACCTTCGACTTTTTCGTAGATCTCATAGCTCGACTTGCCCACCAAGAAGCTTCCTCCAAGGAGGAGGATGATACTCCGCCCTGTGATCTCCAAACCCATGACGCTGAAGAGCGGGGTGGTTAGTCCCATAAACCACGAGATGGTAAAGAGCAGAAGCAGGCGGGTGAGCAGGGCAAAGCCCAGCCCTAATTGACGGGCTTTGGGTTGCTGCTCTTTGGGGAGGTCCCCTGCGAGGATAGAGATAAAGACGATGTTGTCGAGTCCCAGGACAACCTCAAGGGCGGTGAGGGTGAGGAGACTCATCAGGCCTTCGGCGGTGAAAAAGGGATCTAACATGGGTTAACCTCCACCCCATCCGACCCAGGAAGCTCCATCCGTGGTGAACTCCTGTTTCCAGATAGGGACATCTGTTTTGATGCGTTCAATTGCCTGGCGGCAGGCGTCAAAGGCAGCTTCCCGGTGAGGGGCGCTGGCGGCGATGACCACGGAGATGTCGCCGATGTAAAGGGTTCCGTAGCGATGCCCGATGGCTAGCCGCGTCCCTTCGGCGACCCCTTCGCAGTGATCACAGATGAGCTCCAACTGTCGCTGTACCATAGGGACGTAGGCTTCGTATTCAAGTCGAACAACCTCCTGGCCCCGGCTGTGGTTGCGGACCGTTCCCACAAATGATGTGGTGGCGCCGGCGGTGGGGTGCTGAACCCACCCGAGGATGGTATCCGGGAGGAGGGGGGCTTCGGTGACGAGGGTGCGGGGAGCTCCCCCCTGAACGGGAGGAAGCAGGGCAAGCTCGTCCCCCGCGTTGAGGGGCGTGTTTAAAGGAGCGAACTCAAAATTGAGGGCCCAGCGGACGCTGCCCAGGAGAGGAGCGAGGGTCGGATGGCGTTGACCGAGCAGAGCGGCCGCGTCTTGAACCGTGGTGCCCGGGGGGACCTCCAGCAGCTCTTCCTGCGCCCCGCTTTGCACCCGCGAGCCCCCCAAAAAAACAACCTTAATCTGCATGGGCGGACTCTTATGCTTCTCGAGGAGACTGTCAACTCCCCCCTTGGGGCGGTGCAGTCCCGGAGACGCTGGCGATGAGGCTCCAGAGTATTGTTTTAGCGATGTTTTTTGGGAACCAGTGGGAGAGAGACTGGTGCATTTACTTTAGGGGCCGCTGAGGCTAAAGGGAGGACATGAGCAAGAACGTTACTTTTTTTCGAGCTTCGGCCCTGTTTTTGGGTCTCTCTCTTATCGTGTCTCTCGGTTGCAAGGACGCCGCGACCGCGACGCCTAAGGAAGCGCCAAGAGGGCAGTCTGGCGAGGTCGTCGAGGCCTCCGTTCAGGGGCTGGGGTCAGACGTCTTGAGGAGATGGGGCCTTGAAGCGGAAGACCTGTATTATGGGATCTACCTGAACGGGGCCAAGATTGGATGGATGAACAGTCAGACCTCAGGGACCTCGGAGGCGGTGAAAGTCAAGGTGCAGATGGAGGCCCGAATTTCGGGGATGGGGACCGTGTCGCAGATTGACCTTAAGGAGGAGCGCACCTACCGCGCCTCCGATGGGCTGATGGTGGGGGTGGACTTTATGCAGTCCGCGGCTACCGGGGAGGTGACGATCAAGGGGAAGCTTGTGGGAGAGGCTCTGCAGTTGGAGGTTATCGCCGGGGACGTTACTACCCGAAAGTCGGCACCGGCGCGGGAGAGCCTCCGGGATATGCAGCTTCTGCAGAAGCTCGTGGCTGCTCCGAAGGTGGGGAGCGGCAGTGAAGGAGTGCGCTTTGACCCCTCGGCTCTGAAACTACTGAAGGTCACCCACAAGGTTAACGCGGTTGAGCAACGCTTCTTTGGCGGGGTAGAGGTGGCGACGGTGGAGGTTACCTCGGTGTACCCCGAGATGGGCATGACGGAGTCGAGTTGGTACGACACCTCCGGAAAACTGCTTGAGACGAAAGTGGGCGGCTTCTTTGTGGCTCGACTCGAACCACGGGATGTGGCCAAGCGGGCGGAGTACCAGCAGGACCTGTTAATTTCGGCGGTGGTGAAGACACCAAAGCCCATTGAGAACGCTGAGTCTCTCGCAGGGCTTGAGGTGCTCTTTGAGGGATTTGGGGATTTTAAGTTTCCAGCGTCGTCCCGCCAGGTGGCAACAAAAAAGGGGGAGCGAACCACGCTGGTGTTAACCCGGGATAAAGAGCCGCCGGTGGTGTCCCTGAAGGTTAAGGAACCCACGACGGAGTATACTGCGCCGACGCCTTTCATTCAGAGTGAGGCGGCCGAGATTGTGGAGGCGTCCTGGCGAACCATTGGCAACGCGAAGGACCGCTGGACTGCGGTGCAGCGGCTGGTGCCTTTTGTGTACACCCACATTAAGGATGAATACGTGGCGGCGTTCTCTAACGCCATGGAGGCGTTGAAGAGCAGGCGTGGGGATTGCACCGAGCACAGCGTGCTCTTTGTAGCCCTTGCTCGCGCGGCTGGGATCCCGGCGCGGACCGCCGTGGGGATCGCCTACTGGCCCGCTGGACAGGGATTTGGCTGGCATGCGTGGGCGGAGGTGAAGATTGGGGAGCAGTGGTATGCGGTGGACCCCACCTGGAATCAGCCCATCGCTGATGCGACCCACATCAAGCTCGCGCAAGGCGGGCCGGCAGAGCAGGCCCGGGTGGTAATGCTGCTTGGGAGCCTGAAGGTTGCCCGGGTGAGCCTCTGAGTTTCATGAGTGAGTTTGGACTTTATATTCACGTTCCTTATTGCAAGAGCGTGTGCCCCTATTGCGATTTTAATGTGGTGCCTAACCGTGCAGAGGGGACCACGCAGTGGGAGGATTTTTTTCGGGCGCTGACCCATGAGTGGGACTCACGGCGCGCTCTCTTTAAGGGCAGGCTTCGAACGATTTATTGGGGGGGCGGGACGCCTTCTCTGGCACCCTGTGAGAAGATTGCGACGTTTATGGACCACGTCCGCGACACGGTGGAGGTGAGTGAGGGGCTGGAGATCTCATTGGAGGCCGATCCGGGGACGGTGACTCTACAATACCTGCAGGGGCTGCGCGCGGCTGGGGTGAACCGATTGAGCCTGGGGTGGCAGTCTAACGACGACGGCCTCCTTAAGGTGATCGGACGGGGACACCGGTCCCGGGAGAATAGAGAGGTGTTGGAGTTGGCACGGCAGGCCGGGTTTGAAAATATCAGCGTGGATTTTATGTTTGGCATCCCGGGGCAGACCATGGGGGCTTTGCAAAAGAATCTCGCGGAGGTGGTGGACCTGGCTCCGGAGCATGTGTCGCTCTATGCGCTGACCTATCATGAGGGGACTCCCTTTGAAGCGTGGCGACGCTCAGGAAGGGTGAGGCCGGTGGAGCATGATGTTGAAGCTGAGATGATGGAGAGAATTGAGCGGGCTTTGGTGGAAGCGGGCTACGAGCATTATGAAGTATCTAATTTTGGCAGGCCCGGGTTTCGGTCGAAGCATAATCACGCCTATTGGACCGGGGTTCCTTATTTAGGGGTGGGGCCGGGAGCAAACAGCTTCCTGCCGGGGGAGAGGCGACGCTGGGAGGGGATTCGCAAGCCACGTGCGTATGGGGAGTATTGGGGGGAGTTGAAAGAAACCAGGCTACCGGAGGCGGGGGATGAGAGCTGTGAGTGGGCAGAGACGTTGGCCCCGAAGCAGTTGATTTCCGAGCAGCTGATGGTTGGGCTGCGGACCAGCGATGGGGTAGATCTGGGACGCTTTGAACTGGAGGAGCGGGAGGGAGAGATTGAAGGGGCTGTTGTTGAGGCGCTCGAGCGGGGATGGGTGCGACGGGAGGGGGAGAAGATTGTGCCAACACCTCTGGGGATGAGGTTTGCAGACTCCCTGGCGGAGCTGTTTTTCTAAGCGAGGCGCGCTTTCGGGCTTTTTGGGGGTTTTCCTTGGACTTCCGGGGTGAGTTTGCTAAGAACCTCCGCCTTGGACGCGGACGTAGCTCAGTTGGTAGAGCATCAGCTTCCCAAGCTGAGGGTCGCGAGTTCGAACCTCGTCGTCCGCTCCAAACTTTCTTTTCCCCTCATATAATACCTTAGGTCATTGGATTGGGCTCCGTTGGGGACTCGGTTCGAACTACGTTCTCTGCTGCTGCGCGACCCGTCGTAAGCCCAGGCGCTCCCCTTGGTCGCCCCTGGACTAACGTCGGGAGCGCTGGCAACGTCGTCCGCTCCGCAGCTTTGCGTCGGAGTGGGGGGGGGAGATAGAGGGAAAGAAGAGGGGGAGTTTGATGGGACTTGGTTGGGTGGAGTGATGAGCTAAAGTGTTGAATCGTTGTTGGTTTTGGGATTCTTGGTTGCTTTTTGGGGTTTGGGAAATTGTTGGGGAAGGCCCTTGGGAGGATGGAAGTCCTGTGCGCTCTGGCGCTGCGCGGCAACCACTGGTAGGGGAGAGCGAACAACACTGCCCGTGGCGGAGGAGTCTTGCGTGTGCGGGGGTGTTTATGAACGCTTTGTAAGAATATCGGAAGATTGTCATGTCCCTTAACACCTCTCTGTTGGTCGCCGCACTTGCCGGGCTCCTCTTTGGACCGATTCTCTTGCAGATTCGACGGGATGTTGGACGGTGGCAGACGGCACTCGATGGGTTCACCCTCGTGGCTGTGGGAGGCATGGCCGCTTTCCATTTGATCCCTGAGGCCATGGAGTATGGGGGGCTTGAGGCGGTCGGCTTTGCTGCGCTGGGGGTTCTGCTGCCGCTGTGGAGCCACCACTATGCTGAGCGGTTGGGAGGCCGTGGGGAAGTGTTGATTCTTCTGCTGGGGTTGATTCCGCACGTCGCCATTGAGAGCGCGGCCCTGGCTATCGGGGCGGCCGAAGAGGTGATGAGTTTGGGAGTGGCTGTCGCTGCACACCGACTGCCCGTCGGGCTCTTGCTCTTTTTTCTCGTGCGACACCGCTTCGGTAATGGCCACGCATGGGCGGCCATTGGAGCAATGATGGCCGCGACACTCGGGGGATTTATTTGGGGTGAGGCGCTGTCTCATGGGGTCTCCGCCGCGGGGGTCGCCTGGTTTCAGGCCCTGGTGGGAGGCTCGTTGTTGCACGTCGCTTTCTCACATCGATTGTTGGGGGACGGAGAACACGAGAAAGGGTGCGGGCATGTTCACGAACTTCCCGCAGAGGAAGACCATCAACATGACCATGGGCACTCCCATGCTATTAGCACTGACACCATCTGGGCCGCGTCGGGGGCGCTGCTTGGAGTGGCGACTCTGGTGCTGGCCCTGGGCTTTGGGCACGAGCATGAAGGGCATGACGTGGGCTTTGTGGACACGTTTCTAACCCTGAGTCTCCAAACTGCGCCTGCGCTCTTAATAGCCTATTTTCTTGCCGGACTGATCGGCGTTGTGATCACCCCCGCACGGGCACAGTGGATGGCGGGAGGCTCGAGAGGCACTCAGGCCCTGCGCGGAGTGGTGTTTGGCCTGCCGCTGCCCATCTGCTCCTGCGGAGTCCTGCCGGTATACGAGTCACTGGTCAAACGAGGCGTGCCGGGTGTTGCTGCCATGGGGTTTCTCGTGGCGACCCCCGAACTCGGGTTGGATGCCATCCTGATCTCTATTCCGCTGCTGGGAGAGGAGATGACCTTCGCGCGATTGGGAGCGGCGTTTATGGTGGCCATGGGTGCAGCTCTGCTTGTTGGACCAAAAGTTATTGGGCCTGCGACCTGTGAAGTCCACCCCGAGTCCACCGTGGACCGCCCCCTCGCTATGCGAGTTAAAGAGGGGCTGCGCTTTGGTCTGGTCGACCTTTTTGACCACACCATGCCCTGGGTTCTTGCAGGTCTTCTGATCGCCGCGTGGATTGAACCCATTTTGGGACACGAGTTGTTTCAAGAGGTGCCCACGGTGCTGCAGGTCCCACTCTTCGCCCTGATTGGCATTCCCCTCTATGTCTGCGCTTCCGGTGCTACGCCTATCGCAGCTATTGCCATTCATAAGGGCATCAGTCCCGGGGCCGGGTTGGCTTTCCTGCTGGCTGGGCCCGCCACTAATGTTACGACGTTTGGGATACTCAGTCGTCTGCATGGCAGGCGGGTGGCTGTGGCGTTTGGTGTTGTGGTCACCCTTGGTGCGGTCCTGGCGGGGCTCGCTATTGACCTGCTCGCTGTGGAGGTCCTGACCGACCTGCACTCCCAGGAACATCATGACATCTCGCTTTGGCAGTGTGGCGCGCTTATTGGCTTGGTGGGGCTCTTTGTGGCGTCGTTGTTTCGACAAGGTCCTCGGGGAGTTGTTGAGCAGATCATCCGACCCGTTCATCACACCACCCCGCCTCCTGTGGCGGAGAAGTCCTGACGGCGCTATACTCCACTCTCCTTGAATAGAGACTTGCAGGCTGGTAAAGCCCGGTGAGGATAGACCATGACCCATGAGCATGAAAAGATGAGCGATGAAGAACTGGATTGTGAACACGGTTCCTCTGGATTTCAAGGGAGCCCTGATAGGGTTATCCTAAAGGCGGCGGCCCTGCTTCGGGCGGCGGGAGAGCCGGAGCGGCTTCGGTTGCTGGAGCGCCTGGGTTTCGCCGAGGCGTGCGTGGGTGAACTCGCCGAGGAGCTGGGCTGGGGAATGCCCACCATCTCTCAACGATTGAAGGTCCTGCACCAGGAGGGCTTGCTGAGCCGGAGACGGGAAGGGAAGCATATTTATTACGCCCTTGACGATGACCATGTCCTGCAGCTGCTCAACAATGTCATGGAGCATGTGGCCGAGGGTGAGCCAAAGCGTTGAGCTTTTTCGCGCGCCGGGGCCTTAGCCTATCCCAAGCATCTTAAGCAAATCGTGTTGCCTGGCGCCCAAAATGGGTTTGGCGAGGGCCTTCAATGGCGTGACCCCGCGCTTGTGTTTGAACTCCTGAATGGTACAGGATTTTAGATCTGAGATGAAAGCTCCCTCCGCCAGGAGCTCTCCATTCTCAAGCATTGTGTGCATGATCTTGGCGAGGTGCAGGCCCGACATCATTGGACGACCCGAGCGAGTGACCACCTGATTCCCAAATCGATAAAAGAGGCTGAAGCGTGAACTCCAATTCGAAGGCTCTGTGTTATTGGCACCCGCCTCCTGGAGCGCTTTGACCTCCTGATGTAAATTCACCGCTTCCCCGATGACCGCGAGGACAAGCTTTTCGGGAAAATGCGGATCTTGATCCGAGATTTGTTCAATGCGGGTCTTCCAATCGTTTCCCAATAACTCTATCCCGAGTTGCTCCTGGGAGGTTATACCGACAGCTTCCCGATGATTTTGCACAGGAGGCTGTGTACCCTTAACCTTAACCATCTTTCTTTCTCCTATTCTTATTTAGCGAACGAAACCTTACCATTCTTGCAACGAACCCTGAGTTGAAGCAAGCCCGCGGTGACGACGAGTGTCTCGGAGGGGAAGGCCGGAGAAGCCGAAACTTGTGGCGATCCCGGGATTCCACTATGGCAGTGCCCTGCAAACTTTTGGAGGGTACACATGGATTCATCGATTCTAATCAGCCTGGGGATTTTCGTTGTGGCGCTGAGTGGCTTGATCGCCATGCGCTTGTTGTCCGACAACCGGATAGAAGCAAAAAACACGGAGATTGCGCTGGCCCTGGTGCCGGTGGTGCTCTTTCTGCTCTTTACGGGGCGAATCGACTCACTGGAACTCGGCTTTGTGAAGATCGACTCGGCCTTTGTGGAGGCATCCCAGACTCCCATTGCTGCTCAGGTTACCCCCATGCGTGGTCTGCCCGTGACGCCGGTTCGAGCCAACCGCAAAGGTGCCGTTGACAGAATTCCACGCCTGATTGACTCCAAAGCCGAAGCGCTTCAATTTCGCATGGGGCACGGCGGGTATTGGGGGCCGGCGATTCACGATTATCTTGTGCGCCTCTCGGAGCATCCTTTCTTGAAGTTTATTGTGATCAACAAAAAGGACGGAACCTTGTGGGGAATAGTGAAGTCCCATGACTTGATGATGGCTCTCGATGCACGTGCAGAGAGGGGCTACGACAAATTTGCGGGGTGGCTCAACGAGGGAAATGAGGAGAAACTAACCAAACTTCCCAACGCGATTCTAGTGAGTCAGGCCCTGACCGATGGCTCGGATAAGAGGGAGGCCCTGACCCGGATGGAGGATTGGAACCTCGATTTTCTGCCGGTTGTGGATGCGAATAAAAAGTTTGTGGGGGTTGTCGACCGCTCCCGCCTCACCGCCAGCCTCATCATTGATGTAACCCAGGCCATGCAAGGGGACTCCAAGTCCTGAGCGAAGCACATGATGGAGCGCTTCCCAGGAGGAGAGGCCCCTCTAACAAGCCGAACACCCATAAATGGCTATATATTTCAGTGGGTTAGTTCGCTCTAAGTAAACGTTAAATTGGCGCACCAATTCTCTCGAGCACTCGATAACCAAAGAGAACCACAAGCCTTGGGGCGGTTTGGGACAGCCTATCTGTCCTTTGCCGCTTCTGTTCTTTTTGCCACGGAGCGCCGCCATGAAAATAAATCAAGCCTTAACAGGTCCCTCTCAGAAAACAGTTTCAGATACCGATACAGCCGCCCGGCCGGAAGCCTCTGAGGCTACGAGAACCGTTGACACCTTGAGCACAACCCCTGCTCGAAGCTGTCTGGTTGACCACCCCGGAAATGGAACCCTGCTCCCTTACGACCTTCACGCAGAGAAGAGTCGCTCCCATGCCGAAGCCTTCAGGGCCATGCCCGGTGATATGAAAAACTATCTTCGCAACTCCTGGAATCAGGGGGTATACAAGACCTTTGTGCAGACCTTCCCCGCAAAGCTTCTGCGGAGTTGGCAAAAAGACATCTCGGCGCCGCTGGTGCTGAAGGTGCACGAAGACGCACAAGGGGTGATTGAGTCCAACGCGGTCTGGGCAATAAAGCACGAGACGACCTATGATTTCATAAACGTTCTGCCCTCTCTTGTTTCACTCAACAAAACGAAGGCAGGTCTTAAGGCGATTATGCAGACCATGGACGCCAGCAAGGACCCTTTGTTGTGGTTGATGCTGCAACCTGTCAGCCCTTTTGCCTACCAGGTGAAGCGTCCCCGCGTGGCGAACATCACAGACGCCGCGAAAGTCCGTGAAGCGAAAAATTATAACGAAGATATCATCGCCAGCGCTCGAGGGGACTTGCAAAATGAGGAGACTCCCACTCAGGTGTTGATCTTCCCCGAAGGGACCACGTGTACCGATGGTCGCGTCATTTATCTCCATAATGGTGTGTTCGAGATGAGTCGGGACGGGGCGCCGGTTGTGCCGGTTGGACTGAACTACGACCTAATCGCGGGCGAGAAACGAAGCGATGGGAACCACAAATACCGCGCATTTATGAATGTGGGAAAACCCTTTTATTACAAGCCCGAGAAGGCGGATGTGAAGGGATGGTCCCTCGTGAAAGACCGAATCATGCACTATGTCACTACCATGCCGAAGGAGCGCGAGATTTTTCGCGAGCATCTCACTGAGCGGATGGTGGATCTTCAGACGATCACCTGCGGTGGACTGATGGGACATGAAATTTTGAAACTCCGTGATGCGGGCGTCTCTGTGGTGGACAAAGGCACCTTGAGCAGCGCCATCGAGGCGAAGGTTAAGGCATTGGCGGAGCACAGCCCTATCGATGATGCGCTCTTAAACCCGGCCCAGGCTGAGTTGCTGGTTGAGCAAGCCTGGACCACCCTCTGCGAGCTTGGTTATTTGACACCGGATGCATCCGACTCTGCCCGGGCGACTATCAACCTGGATGTCCTCGACCACGATTCAAGTGGCCCCGGGAACACCATTGACCCTCGAGTCCTCCTTTTAAAGCGGGCGAAGAAGGCCGCTAAAGAGGGTAAGGCGACTCTTGACGTGAGTCTGTCTGCGTTGATGATTGAGACTCGAAAAGAAGCGAAGATTCTGGGAGGTCTGATTGGCTCTGAAGAACTCGCCGAAGATATGACCAGCAACGTGACTTTGATTCGCAAAGCTGGAGCAGCCTGGAATGAATTATGTGCGTCTGGGTGGATCACAGAGAGCGAGGGTCGTCAGGGTACGCTTAATGTGGACGCGTTTATTAATGAGGCTGCAGATGCCGGTCTGACGCTTCCCGCAGGGCGACCCTACGAAGCATACAAGAAAGATAACCCCTTGCGCTTTTGCGCCAACAGCCTGCGACAGAAAGCAAAATACAATTCTGCTATCAAGTCCATTCTGGACGAATCCTGATTCTCTCTCCCCCTGGTCGCGCGAGCGGCAGGGGGAGGTTTCTTTCGGCTCTTATGTCTTGATGGAGTTGCGAGGGAGGAGAGCTTCAGGGAGTGCGTTTAATTCGAATGGTGTGTTTCTCCTGGTCTCCTCTATACCACAGCTTTAATACCTGCGTGTCATCGTCCCACTCCTGGTCCCAATTGTCCTCTCCATCTGAGAAGGTTACCACCCAGCCATTAGGGTAATGTCGGGCTGCGGGAATGAAGATCTCCGTGGGCCCACTGACTCCGGACTTCTCTTTGTAAACCAGCTTAAATGCTTTGCTCTGATGCTGATACGAAAAGGAGATGGGGTCACCGGCCACTTTTTGTGGATAGGTGCGGACCAGGATATCCATCTTGGGGTTCTCTTTGCCTTGGTGGTTGACGGGGCCCCACGGACTGGGGTCGCCTGCCCAGAGACTCCAGCCGGCGCCCATATAGTCGAGCAGGCTGGTTATCTCTTGGAAGTAGAGTAAGGTGCCCCCGGTATTGTCCGAGGACCCGATCTCGCCCACATGCAGGGCTGAGTTGTGCCGCTTCGTCTCGATGGTGCGTTTGATCGCCCAGCCCGCAACCTGTTCCCTGTCAAAGCGACTGTAGTCCACCCCCTCGTGGATGAAGGCGGGGTAGAGATGAGGGGCATACACCAGATGGTTGTCGCCCTTGCGCGGATCTTGGACCGCGGGCAGGTCAGATCGTAGCCCGAAGTTGATCCCGAAGGCTTGAGGCTCAAAGAAAATCCACGTGTCCGGATCGAGTTCTCGAATCGCGGGGATTAAGCGGCGGTAGAGTTGGATTAAGCCTTTAGGCTCAAATTCTCCGCCCAGCCCAATGATTGCTCCAAGTCCCAGTGCTTTGGAAAGGCTGCCCGCGTGGGGCTCATTCATTAGGTCGTAGCCAATGACAGTGGGGTTGTCTCTGAAACGCTTAACAACGTGCCTCCAGACGTCGAGGTAAGCCTCCTGCACGTAGGGGTGGTTACCGGGGTAATTCCAAAAATTTTCGTAGGCCGCGATAATGTCGGGGCTGAGGTTTTTAAGCCACCAGAACTGCCCATAGTCTGCCTTCAAGGGAGTATGACCATCGGTCTCGGTGGCCCAGGCAGGGGCCCCGTTACCACCCACGGCTGGGCCATAGAGGTCCTGGTGCATATCCAAAAAGACCCATGCGCCAAGGTCTCCATACCATTGGATGCGTCTCTCCATTTCGTCGAGAAATTCTTCGTCATAGGCGCCTTGCTCCGGCTCGAGCCATCGCCAGTTCATGACATAACGCACTCCATTAAACCCCCACTCCTTCACCTGCCGCTCAGCCTTTTTCTGCGTGAGGTGCTTGGAATGCCCGTGACTTTTGGCGGAGCCGTCGACGTTGAGTCCGTGCAGGATGATGGCTCGGCCTTGATCGTCTCGAAGGTAGCGGGGGTTAGCAGGCTTGAAGGGATCCCATGTCCAAAAAGCCTCGAGGATTCTGGCGACCTCTGGAAGAACACAGTGATCATTGGTGCAGACGAACCCTTCGTCGCAGAGTCCCTCCACTCCGCAGATGCCTTCGTAACGAGTGCCTCCCCCACAACCCCAGCCGCCTCCGATGGCTTGGCCGGAGAGTGTGCCATAGGGGCTGTCGCTCACAAGCGTCGTTGCCATCAGCACGGTGATAACGAGCAAAGCCATTATCCACGCCGGGCGGGGTGCATCGTTCTTCAGAGTCGTCTCCTGTGTACCCAGCTATTAAATCATAAATGGTTTTGGCGCAGCAATGGCGGGAGAGGTGGGAGCCTGTCGGACAGCCCAGGACATGCGCATTCACCACACGAGGAGCCCCTTGAATGGAACAAAGAAACCCGCCTATATAAGTGCAGGAAAATTCAGACGATGTAGATGGCCGAGCGGGCTTCTGCATTGTCACAAACACGCAGGCCTCTGGGCTGGTGTTGAGCGATCTCGAACCTGGTAACCGCACTGGAGATGAAAGACATGAAGGTAAAGGCAGCCGTGGCGTTTGAAGCAGGAAAACCCCTATCCCTTGAAGAGGTTGATTTAGAAGGCCCCAAGGCAGGGGAGGTGATGATCGAGGTTAAAGCAACCGGGGTCTGCCACACCGATGCCTACACGCTGTCCGGAGCCGACCCGGAAGGGATCTTCCCTGCGATTCTTGGGCATGAAGGAGCGGGGGTCGTGGTGGACGTGGGGGCGGGGGTGCAGTCCCTCAAGAAGGGTGATCATGTTATCCCGCTCTACACACCGGAATGCCGGCAATGCGATTATTGCACCAGTGGCAAGACCAACCTCTGCCAGGCGATTCGGACCACCCAAGGCAAGGGCGTTATGCCCGATGGCAGCAGTCGCTTCTCTTTGAATGGTGAGCCCATCTACCACTACATGGGCACCTCCACCTTCGCGAATTATACAGTTCTGCCTGAAATCGCGGTGGCAAAAATTCGTGAGGACGCGCCCTTTGACAAGGTTTGCTATATCGGTTGCGGGGTGACCACCGGAATCGGAGCGGTGATTAACACGGCGAAAGTGGAGCCAGGATCCAATGTGGTGGTCTTTGGGCTTGGGGGCATTGGTCTGAACGTCGTCCAGGGGGCGCGGATGGTAGGGGCTGACCGAATTATCGGAGTGGATATCAACCCGGCTCGAAAGCCCCTGGCTGAGAAGTTTGGCATGACACATTTTGTGAACCCCCTTGAGGTTCAGGGAGACCTCGTTCCTTATCTGGTGGAACTCACCAAAGGGGGCGCTGATTACAGCTTTGAATGCATTGGCAAAGTGGACGTGATGCGCGACGCTCTGGAATGCTGTCATAAGGGATGGGGAGAGTCGGTGATTATTGGGGTGGCGGGAGCAGGGGAAGAGATCTCCACTCGCCCCTTTCAGTTGGTGACGGGGCGAGTCTGGCGGGGCACCGCTTTTGGGGGAGCCCGCGGTCGAAGCGACGTGCCCAAGATTGTTGATTGGTACATGGACGGGAAGATCAACATCGATGATTTAATCACTCACACCATGCCCTTGCCGGAGATCAACGCAGCGTTTGAGTTGATGCACGGGGGAGAGTCTATTCGCTCGGTGGTGACCTACTAAAGAATGAGAGGAGGCATTGATGCAGATCAAAACCTACAGTGAACATTCCTGTTTTGGTGGCAAAGTTGGGTTTTATGGACACGGGTCTAAGGAGTGTGCCGGCGAGATGAAGTTCGCGGTGTATCAACCGCCGCAGGCTGCCAAGCAGCCCCCGCCGACGCTCTACTATCTGTCCGGCCTCACGTGCACTCCGGAGACTTTTCTGACCAAGGCCGGTGCTTTGCGGCTGGCCGCTGAGATGGGACTGCAGCTGGTGGCTCCCGACACCAGCCCGCGAGGAAAAGGGCTTCCTGGGGAGGGGGACAGTTGGGATTTCGGATCGGGGGCGGGATTTTATCTCGACGCGACCCAATCTCCCTGGGCGACCTATTACAACATGTACTCCTATGTCACTGAGGAACTGCCGGCGGTGGTTGAGCAGCATTTTCCCGGAGCGGGGCCTGGGCTTCAATCTATCTTTGGGCATTCCATGGGAGGGCATGGTGCGTTGACCATTGGTCTTCGCAACCCCGGGAAGTATCGCTCTATCTCGGCCTTCGCGCCCATTTGTGCACCTTCTCAGTGCCCGTGGGGGCAGAAGGCGTTTAGGGGCTATCTCGGAGAGGACAGGGGGGCGTGGGCGGCTTATGACGCGACCGAACTGGTGAGGACAACCCGCCACCCTGCGGAGATCTTAATTGACCAGGGATTAAGCGATGGTTTTTTGGAGGAGCAGTTGCACCCCCACCTCTTTGAAGCGGCGTGTAAGGAGCATGGGCAGGCGTTAAAGTTGAGGCGACATCCGGGGTATGATCACGGGTATTATTTTATATCGACATTGATGGAAGACCATTTGCGCCACCACGCTCGGCACTTGCTTTAAAGGTCACGGCCGGTCTTGTTCAAGAGCCGTCGCACCGCTCGGAAGTAGAGCTGGTCGGGACACCAACGCCTGAACCGCCACTGCCAGCGGCTTGGAGCCGGGAGGATGTGCCGGTACCCCCCGCGGCGCCCTTCGAGTATCTCAAACACACGTTGGGCCACATGGTCTGCGGGCGGTAAGCGCTTTTGTCCTGCAAAAAACTGCAGGGCACGCGCCATGGCTCCATAGCGGGCGTCAGCCTCCCAAGGCTCCACCTGGTGGTGACACTTCTCCCAGATGGAACTTGAGTGGGAGCCTGGTTGGACGATCGCTACGCGCACCTTGTCATCGGCGAGTTCCATGGCGAGTCCGTCGGTCAACGCCTCAAGGGCCCGTTTGGAAGCTGAATAAGGGCCGTAGAGTGGAAAAGTCAGGTCTGAGGAAACGGAGCTGAGCATGATAATCGCCCCGGACGTTTTCCGCAGGAGGGGTAGGAGCCCCTGGGTTAGCTGAAGGTGTCCAAAGACATTGGTCTCAAACTGTTCTCGAAGTTGCGTGCGGCTCAGGTGTTCCAAGGGACTCGCCAGCACCGCGCCGGCATTGTTCACGAGTCCATGCAGCTTTCCCTGGGCCCAGGGGGTCACCTGGGAAACGAACTCCTTTACTGAAGAGGACTCTCGCAGATCGAGGAGGGCAACATGACAGCCCAGTGCCTCCAGTGGAGGGGCGTCGTCCATGGAACGGACGGATGCCAGCACCTCCCAGCCGGACGTGCGTCCGCGCTCTGCCATCTCCCGGCCAAGGCCCGTGGAGCATCCTGTGATAACAACCTTTTTCATCGGTGGGTGCCTCATTGAGATTCTAGCATGGAGTAGGGGACAACACCCAGGGCGGAGGCATTTCGAGATACGTCTCCTCCTCTGGCGGACACCACGGTTCTTGTGGTAGTCCGGCCGCGAACCTTAATGCTTGGAGGAACTCGATGAAGAACGTGATGAACCTTATTGTTGGTGTCGCCTTGGGCTGTACGGCCTGTGCGGGGTTGCAGTCCCCTGTGACCCCTGCCCCTGAAGCGACAATCTCGGAGAAAGCGCAGAGCATTCAGGATGTTGGTTTTGCCACCCCCGAGTCGGTTCTCTACGACGCTCAGGCGGATATTTACCTGGTGAGCAACATTAATGGAAATCCCACTGGAGAGGATGACAATGGGTTTATTACTCGACTCAAGCCCGATGGGAGCGTGGAGGAGTTGAAGTGGGTTGACGGTGCGCGCGAAGCCTACACGCTTAACGCGCCCAAGGGCATGGCGTTGGTGGAGGACACCCTCTATGTGACCGACATTGATCACATCCGTACCTTTGACCGGAACACGGGGATGTTTAAGGGGGCCCTGCACCTTAAAGACGCGACTTTCTTAAACGATCTTACGCCCAACGGTCACGGTGGGGTCTTCGTTAGCGACAGCGGGCTCAACCCGGACTTCAGCGCGTCGGGGACCGACACCATTTACAGCATCGATGGGGTGGGGAAGATTGACACTGTGATTAAAGGAAGCACCCTGAATCGTCCCAATGGCCTCGCGTTTGCTAATGACGAGATTTGGAACGTGAGCTTTGGTAGCAATGAGATTCGAAAGTTGAGTATGGACGGTACGGTGCTGGAGAGCTTCGAGGCACCCGCCGACGGGCTTGACGGTATCGAACTCTTGAAAGACGGCAGGGCGATCATCTCAAGTTGGGGAGGTAAGTCGGTTTACATGCTGAATTCGGACGGTACCTTCAAGGACATCGTCGCGGACGTGGATGCGGCCGCCGACATCGGCTTTGACACCCGTCGCAATCGGGTGCTGGTGCCTCTCTTCAAAGAGAACGCCGTGCGCATCGAGCCCCTCTCTTAGGGGCACCAGGTCTTCCCATGTCCCACAGGGACCGATGATGTCACCTAAGAGCGCTGTCGTGGGTTTCTGGCAGCGGTCTCCCCACCCCCTCGATTTAGTTGGAAAAGACGAAGAAGAGTTGTTTACAATGGGGGAGGCTTCGAGGATGAAGTCTTTTTTCTTCGGGAGTATGAATGTTGCGAAGGCGCGATAATTCGATGGCGCGTGATGTTAAGCGTCGTTGCGTCTGGTGCTCGGTTGAGGTGGCGGGATGACGGTCGCGTCGCTGGCGTTGGGGCTTCTCCTCGCGATGATGTCCAACGCTCCCATGGGGAAGAAGAGCTGTGACCCCGTGGGGGCTGGAGGCCTGCCGGTCTGCGGAGCTCCGCCGGCAGGGATGGTTTTGATTCCCGAAGGTGAGTTTCACTATGGACCGGACAAATCCCGCGTGACCCGGAGTCTGGGAGCCTATTATATGGACGCCCGGGAAGTAAGCGCCGGGGACTTCCGGGAGTGTGTTAAGGCCGGGGCGTGCTCCTATTCTGGCGGTGATGGTGTCTATCATACCTATGACCGAAAGCGGGACAGTCACCCAATCAACTACGTGAACTGGGATGAGGCGGTCGCATATTGTTCCTGGAAGGGCAAGCGCCTACCTACCGAAGAGGAGTGGGAGAAGGCCGCTCGGGGGACCGACGGGCGAAGCTTTCCATGGGGAGACGAGGACCCCGACAATACCAGGGCCAACTTTCATAAGAGCGGCGATTCCTTTGAAAATCGTCGGGGGTATGGAACGACCCCGGCAGGCCATTACCAAAGGGAGGGTGGGGAGGAAACCACCAGTCCCTATGGGGCTCAGGACATGGCGGGAAATGTCTGGGAGTGGACAGATTCCTGGTATTCAAGTCGACGCGCTTCCCGCGTGTTTCGTGGGGGAGGGTTTTACAACGCTACGCGATTTCTCTCGACCCATCGTCGTATGGGGCGCTCGCCGAGCCAGCGCTTTCCGGATGTGGGGTTTCGTTGTGCGCAGTCCCGAGCACGCTTCGCCTTGGGGGAAACCTGCACGTCCGATGCAGACTGTTCGACCTCCCGCTGCTCGGGGGGGCGGATTTGTGGCCCCGCAGGATTGCCTCAGGACATGGCCTATATTCCCGCTGGCGAGTTTCTCTTCGGTCCAGAGGATGCCCAGGAGACACGTGCCACCCGCGCTTATCTAATGGACCTTATGGAGGTGAGCGCCGCGGAGTACCGTGACTGTGTGGAGGCGGGGAGATGCGAGCGTCGGGGAAGCGCCGAGGACGTGGAGCGAGGCGACCACCCCGTGAATGATGTTAGCTGGAAAGATGCAAGCGCTTATTGCTCGTTTGTGGGGAAGCGCCTCCCTAGCGAAGAGGAGTGGGAGAAGGCCGCCCGTGGCGTGGACGGACGTCGGTATCCTTGGGGAAGTGACGCCCCTGACTGCAAGCGTGCTGTGATGAGAGAGTGCGGAGGTGTCACCGCCGAGAGAGGGAGTCGTCCGCGGGGCAAGAGCCCCTTTGGCTTGAGTGATATGGCTGGCAATGTCTTTGAGTGGACCTCAACCTGGGCTTCCGGGGCTAGCAGGTATCGGGTTTTGCGGGGGGGAGCCTTCAGCAGCGATAGCTACCTTTTGAATACCGCGTTCCGAGGCAACTACCTGCCGGAGTTTCGCCACCCCCATTTTGGCTTTCGCTGCGCCAAAGGATTATGACGCGCGGAGGTAGTTGCTCACGTCCGTGGATTCAAAAATCTTATCGGCGTTCTTCGCTTGAAAGCCATCGTAGATGCACCACGACCCCGGGACCGGGTAGCGCAGGGCAAACTCATAATAGCAACTTGGGATGGTGCGTGTCTCATCCCCCTCGAAGGTATGCTCGACGGTGCTGGCCAGGGTGCTGCTTTGCTCAAGAAATTGCTCGGGGCTGCCTTGGACCTTGTGCGCGCCGCCATTGAGCTGGTAGCCCCTGGACTCAAGAAATCCGTTGAGGGATTGGAGGTTTCCAAAGGTCTTGAGGTTGTTTACCGAGATCGTGAAGTGATTGGCGCGAATTCCAAAGGCGCTCATCCAACCGGCGTATTCCGATTCTTCAAGGAGAGCGTCGTAGTCTTCGGCGGCAATGACTGGCCAGAAGGATTGCACAAAGAGCAATTGCTTTGCGGTGATTTGATCTGGAAGACGGGCCACGATGCCCGCGATGATCTTCTGTG
>JAZAIZ010000086.1:0-5135 GCA_036230545.1 Myxococcota bacterium | reverse complement strand
TTTCAGGCACATTGATTCAATAGTTGCATTAAACGCCACGCAGTAGCACACTCCACCCCCGAAGATGAAACATTAGGTTAGGAAAGTAATTAAATGAATCCTGTAGAAAAGACAGTACAATTTGGTGGGCACACCATCACCTTTCAAACCGGCAAAATCGCCAAGCAGGCGTCCGGCTCGGTTTTGATCTCCGCTGGCGGAACCTCGGTTCTCGTCACGGCTCAAGGCGCCAAAGACGCCCGCACCGACATCGACTTTTTGCCCCTCACGGTAGACTTCCAGGAGAAGATGTCCGCAGCAGGCAAGATTCCCGGTGGCTATTTCAAACGAGAAGGTCGACTGCGTGACACCGAGACCCTCACCTCCCGAATGATCGATCGTTCCATCCGGCCGCTCTTCAAAGACGGCTGGGCCACGGAGACTCAGGTCATCGCCACCGTGTTCTCGGCAGACCCCGAGCACCCCGCTGACGCCTTGGCCATGACCGGCGCCTCCGCAGCGCTGATGCTCTCCGACCTGCCTTTCCTCGGCCCTATCGCCGGAGCACGCGTTTGTCGGGTAGAGGGAGAGTTCCTCCTCAACCCCAGCCTTGAGAAATGCGAAGAAGCAGACCTCAACATTTTCGTCACGTGCAGCCGCGACGCCATTATGATGGTTGAAGGTGGTGGAGACGAGGTGAGCGAAGCTGAAGTCCTCGACGCACTCTTCTTTGCTCACGAGGAGCTGAAGGTGCTCCTCGACGCTCAGGAAGAACTCGCCAAAGAGATGGGCAAAACCAAGCGGGAAGTAACCGCTCCGGTCATCGACGAGGCCCTCAAGGCCAAAGTCGCCGCTTACGCCACTGGCAAGATTCAGGACGCCGTAGCAGTTCGAGCCAAGCTCGATCGTTATAGCGCCCTCGACGCCGTCAAAAAAGAGACCGTCGACGCGTTGATCGCTGAGGATAGCTCTCTTGAGGAGCGCAAAGGTGATATTAAGAGCCTCTTCGGTGCTATCAAGACCGAGCTCATCCGAACCAAGACCGTCTCTGAGAAGATTCGACTGGACGGCCGTGAGCTCGATCAAATTCGCACCATCACCACGGAGACCGGCTTTTTGCCTCGACCCCATGGTTCTGCGCTCTTCACCCGTGGTGAGACCCAGGCCATCGTTACAACGACCTTGGGGACCCGTCAGGATGAGCAGCGCATCGACGCACTTCACAACGACACTTTCAACAACTTCATGCTGCACTACAACTTCCCTCCCTACAGCGTAGGGGAGTGCCGCTTCCTGCGTGGCCCCGGTCGCCGTGAAATCGGCCATGGGACTCTCGCACACCGTGCTCTGCAGCCTCTGGTTAACTTTGGTGATGACTTCCCCTACACCATCCGCATCGTCAGCGACGTGACCGAGTCCAACGGCTCCTCGTCCATGGCGACCGTATGTGGTGGGTCCATGTCCATGATGGCTGCGGGCGTCCCCATGAAGGGAGCCTGTGCAGGCATCGCCATGGGTCTCATTAAAGAAGGCGAAGACTTCGCAGTCCTCTCCGACATCCTCGGTGATGAAGACCACCTTGGTGACATGGACTTCAAAGTCGCTGGAACCACCGATGGTATCACCGCCATTCAGATGGACATCAAGATCACCGGCGTAACCCGCCAGGTGCTTGAGACCGCTCTGAGTCAAGCCCGCGAAGGCCGACTGCATATCCTCGGTGAGATGGGCAAGACCCTCGCCGCCACTTCGGAAGAGATGTCCGAGTTCGCGCCGCGAATCACTCAGGTGAAGATCAGCGTTGACAAGATTCGTGACATCATCGGCCCCGGCGGAAAAGTCATCAAGGACATCGTCGCTCGCACCGGTTGTCAGGTGAACGTCGAAGACGACGGCACCGTCTCCGTTGCAAGCTCCGAGGCCGCGGCTTCGGACATGGCCCTGAAGATGATCCGAGACCTCACCCAGGAAGCTGAGATGGGCAAGCTCTACCTCGGCAACGTCCGCAAGACCACTGACTTCGGTGCCTTCGTCGAGATCTTCCCGGGAACAGACGGCTTAATTCACATCTCTGAGCTCGCAGATCGACGCGTCAAGCGTGTTGAAGATGTGCTTCAAGAAGGTGATGAAGTTCTCGTTAAGGTCATCGGCATTGAGGGAGGAAAGATTCGTCTCTCCCGCAAGCAGGCCCTTGAAGAGAAGAAAGCCAAGCAAGAAGCCAAAAAAGCAGCCGCTGCTGCGGCCGCGGTTCAAGCAGAAGAGACCTCCTCCGAAGGAGAGAGCGCTCAGGCTTAAGCCAGACCAGGTTATTGATTCAGGGCGCTGGAGCAACCTTCGTGTTTGCTTCAGCGCCCTTTTTTTGTGAGGCCCCTCCCCATGGCACGACCCTCTGCGACCCCAGGACGACGCGTCGCCCACAGAACACTGACCCGCGTCTACCTCGACGACGCCTACGCCGACCGAGCCCTGCATGGGATCCTCGACAAATTCGATCCCCCCCTCGACAAGCGCGAACGGGCCTTCGCCACGGAGCTTGTTTACGGCGTCCTGCGCAATCACCGCTACATTGACTTTCTGATTCGGGCGCTGGTTTCCAAGCCCCTGCGCAAGATCCAGCCCGACGTCATCATGGCCCTGAGGCTGGCGGTCTACGAGCTCCTCTTCCTGCGAACCCCCGCTCACTCCGCCGTAGACCAGGCCGTCCGACTCCTGAATAAAAAACGTGACCACCTCCGAAGCTTCGCCAACGCCGTACTGCGTGAATTGGGGCGCCGCCAGGAGCGCAACGAACTCCCCCAGGTAGATACCGGCGCGCTTCCCCCCCTCGAAGCCCTCGCCATTAAGACCTCACTCCCCGACAGCGTCCTTCAACGCGTCAACACCCTGCGCCCCTTCGATGACACCGAGGCCTGGGCAGAGTCCAACCAAAAGGCCGCCCCTTTCACCATTCGGGTCAACCAACAACGAACAACCCGCGATGACCTGATGGCCACCCTCACCGAAGCCGGCATTGAGCACCAAACAAGCTCCCTGCTTCCCTTTGCCCTGGATCTTCAATCTCCGGGCAATCTTCAGGAGCTGCAGAGTTTCAGAGATGGGCACTTCTCTGTTCAGGATGCGGGCTCTCAACTCGTCTGTCACCTGCTGGAGCCACAGCCCGGTGAACGTATCGTGGACCTCTGCGCCGCGCCCGGTGGCAAAACCAGCTTCATCGCGGAGCTCACCGGCGACGAGGCCTCCATCCTCGCCTGTGATCTTCATCCCGGTCGAGTGAGGCTCATCTCTACGGGGCAGAAGCGTCTGCAGCTCAAGGGCATTGAAACCACAACCCTCGATGGCACCAACGCCACGCTCCTCGCTGAACGGGTGAAGGCCTGGGGCGATGGCTCCCCGGTCTCACGGGTGCTCCTTGATGCCCCCTGCTCGGGCCTTGGCACCCTTCGCCGCAACCCCGATCTTCGACTCCGCCCCATCAACCTCGAGCAACTCACGCAGATTCAAAGTCAATTGCTTGAGAGCGCTCACGGGATATTAAAACCCGGTGGGACACTGGTGTACTCAGTGTGCACCTTCACCCGGGAAGAAAGCGTGGAGATCATCTCCCAATTTCTAAATAAGTATCCGAACTACCACGTCTCCCCCCTGCCCGAGGAGTTTGCCGCCACCTTTGGAGATTCAGATCCTGACATCCCCGGTGGAAGATTTTTTCGAACGTGGGCCGATGTGCATGGATGCGATGGCTTCTTTGCCATCAAACTTCAAAAAAGTTCATAACCTTGTGTCGCATCACACGGATAAGTAGGGTACTTAGCTGCCATGGGGAAACTGAAGACGTCGAAGCGCTGGCTATTTGCTGCCCTTTTATCAGCACTGCTCACCTCCACCACCGGCCACGCACAAACGCCTGAGTCACCGGAGATCGATCCTGCACTAAAGGCGATCCTCAACGCCGAAGCGTTTACCAACTCCTCCACCATCGACTCCACCACGCCACTGCTGCGCAAGCTTCTGTTACGCGGCTTCGCCCACACCCCAAGCGCTGAGCGCCAGGTGCTTGGAGCGCTCAATAATATCCCCTTTCAACTCCGGCAACCGGACCTCCTCGAGCGCCTTGAGAAGATCACCATCGAGCGCCGCCTCGCCAACTACCAGCGAAAGCACGACCTTCCTTCCGACCTCGCCTCGCAATTCGACATTCCCCTCAAAAATCATCCGCTGGTTGAAACCTATATCGACTTTTTCTCCGGCCCGGGCCGCTCGTTTTTCAGGGAATGGATGGCCACCTCCGGACGCTATATCCCCATCATGCTCCCCATCCTCAAAGAGGAGGGCCTCCCCGCAGACACCATCTACCTTGCGATGATTGAGAGCGGCTTCATCCCCAGCGCCACCAGCTCCGCCAGCGCAGCGGGCATTTGGCAGTTTATCCCCTCCACAGGCCGAGCCTACAAACTCAGGCAAAACTTCTGGCTCGACCAGCGACGTGACTTCATCGCCTCCACCCGGGCCGCCGCCCGCTTCCTCAAGAAACTGCACGGCCGCTTTGGCGACTGGCATCTCGCCTGGGCCGCCTACAACGCAGGCGGTGGGAGAATCAGCCGAGCCCTGAAGAAATACAAGAAAAAGGACTTCTGGTCCTTGATAGATCATCACCCCGAAAGCCTGGCAAAAGAGACACGACACTATGTCCCCAAATTAATCGCGGCGGCGCTCATTGCTAAAACCCCCGAGAACTATGGGTTTGATCCTGTCGAGTATGCACCTCCCCTCGAATGGGACACCGTCGTCGTTAGGAGCCCCCTCGATATTCGCCGACTGGCACGAAAACTAGGGCTCCCCAACAAGACCCTAAAAATGCTGAACCCCTCCCTGATACGAAACATCACCCCTCCCCACTCGAAGGCTTTCGTGCGTGTACCCAAAGGAACAGGCCCAAAGGCCCAAGCCTGGATCAAGAAACTTCCCCCTAAGGAGCGCTTCGACTACCTCCCCCACAAAATCAAAAGGGGAGATAACCTCTACGACCTCGCGCGCACCTACAACACCAGCATCAGCGCCATTCGTGACTTCAATCGAATCGGCCGCCGAGGTACTATCTATCCGGGAAAAATCTTGTTGATCCCCTCCTCAGCCATGCGCACCCAAAAGATCAAGCG
>JAZAIZ010000085.1:0-5388 GCA_036230545.1 Myxococcota bacterium | reverse complement strand
TACACATCTTCTGGACATCGTGCCCCCGGACCTCGAAGGCGCCGATAAGGATAATCCCGCTAAGCGCAATGCCTTTGCGCTCGGTGGAATTCAAAAGGCGCTCAAAGCGAAACCGGCGGCGTTTTATGATGCAGAGGCCGCCAGATTGATGACCGCCGGCAATATGGATGACCACCTCGATAGGCTCGCCGAGTGCGATTTGATCGTTGAGGCGGTTCCAGAGCGCATGGACATCAAACGTTCGGTGTTTGAGAAAATCGTTCCCCATATCAACGAGAGCGCTATCCTCGCGTCGAACACGAGTGGGCTGTCGATTGCGGCGATGTCGGATTCGTTGCCCGAGTCGTTACAACCGCGTTTTCTGGTGATGCACTTTTTTAACCCGGTTCGATATATGCGCCTTCTTGAGTTGGTGGCCGGGCCGAAGACCGATCCGGCGGTGATGGATAAGATTGCAGCGTTTGGCGAGTTCCTCGGTAAGGGGATTGTCTATGGCAAAGACACCGCGAATTTTGTCGCCAACCGAATTGGTGTTTATGGCATGATGCAGACTTTCTCTGCCATGTCCGATTTTGGGTTGACTATCGAAGAGGTGGATAAAATCGCAGGCAAGCCTATGGGCCGGCCAAAGAGCGCTGCTTTTCGAACCGCGGATGTTGTGGGCATCGACACGTTGATGCACGTCGCACAGAACTGTTACGACAGCTTGC
This sequence comes from Myxococcota bacterium, assembly GCA_036230545.1. Classification (GTDB taxonomy): domain Bacteria; phylum Myxococcota; class XYA12-FULL-58-9; order XYA12-FULL-58-9; family JABJBS01; genus CAXGXL01. Next base: position 4,678 of record JAZAIZ010000085.1, on the reverse strand, counting down.
CTGACGATGAAGAACGGGCCATTTTTAAGATCCCGGATTGGATTCAAAGGCTGGTAGAGAGCGGTCGCATTGGTCAAAAGACCCGCGCTGGGTTTTATAAGAAAGAGGGCAAGGTTATTCGGGTGTTGGATCCGGAGACCCTCGAATATCGTGACCCCAAGAAGGTGCGGTTTGAGTCCCTCGGTGCTGTGCGCGGCATCGATGAGGTGGGCGCTCGCTTGAAAGCGTTGGTGAACGCCGATGACGTCGCTGGGAAATTCGCTTGGACGGCGATGGCGAAATCGCTCTGCTATTCGGCGCGTCGGGTTGGTGAGATCTGCGATGATATTGTGAACATCGACCGGGCGATGCGGTGGGGATTCAATTGGGAGCTTGGACCCTTTCAGGCATGGGACGCAATCGGCGTGCCGGAATCTGTTGCGCGGATGAAGGAAGAGGGGATTGATGTTCCGCAGTGGGTGCTGGATATGCTTGAATCTGGCACCACCTCCTTTTATGGCGGCGGTGAATCAGCGCGGGCTTATTATGATGTTTCAAAAAAGGCCACGGCGCCGGTGGGCTATGACCCGAAACACATTCGGCTTGCAGCCCTGAAAGAAGACAAAAAGAATATCGTCAAAGACAGCCTCGGGGCGACTTTGGTGGACTTGGGTGACGGGTGCCTCTGTGTTGAGGTTCACACCAAGATGAACACCATCGACGATGATGTGGTGAACGCTTTGAAAGAGGGCGTGCTGGAGGCAGAGCGTAATTTTGACGCCTTGGTTATTGGGAATGACGGGGAACATTTTGGGGCTGGTGCGAACCTGTTGATGATCTTCATGGCCGCGCAACAAAAAGCGTGGGACCAAGTAGGAACCATCATTGATGAGTTTCAGGGCGCGGTACAGGGCCTTCGCTATGCGAATGTCCCTGTGGTGTCGGCGCCTTTCGGTCTTACCCTTGGTGGTGGCGCTGAGATCGCCATGGGAGCGGATGTGGCCCAGGCGTATGCCGAGACGTATATGGGTTTGGTGGAAGTTGGGGTAGGTGTGATTCCCGCGGGATGCGGTTGCCTTCGGATGGTGGAGCGCTGGACCGACGGCTTGGCGAACGTTGCTGGTGCAGACCCGCTGAAGTTCGTAGGCACGGGCTCGTTGAATATTGCCATGGCTAAAACGTCGACGGGGGCCGAAAATGCTCGGCAACTTCGTCTCCTAAGGGAAACGGACGGGATCTCGTTGAATCGGGACCACCTGCTTTATCAGGCTAAGCATCGGGCGCTGGGGATGGCCGCCGCTGGGTACCGACCGCCGCGTCCTCGTACCATCAAAGCCGCCGGGCTTGACGCCGCGAAAACCATTGGGATTCAGGTGTGGGGAATGGTCGAGGGTGGCTGGGCTTCCGAGCATGATGCGTTGATCGCCAATAAGGTCGCGCATATTCTTTGCGGCGGCAACGTGGCAGCTGGCACCGAGCTGAGCGAGCAGGATTATCTCGCCCTGGAGAAAGAAGCGTTTCTTTCTCTTTGTGGTGAAGAGAAGAGCCAGGCCCGGATGCAGAGTATTCTCATGAACAATAAGCCACTGCGGAATTAGGAGCGAATTATGTCAGAGCCAACTTTTCCAATGAATGTCCTTGTGGCCAGCGCGGTGAGAACGGCCGTAGGTCGCGCCAATAAAGGCACCTTGAAATACACCCGTCCTGACGACATCGCAGCGGTGGCGATGCAGGGAGCTCTTGACCAGGTCGATGGGCTTAAGGCGGAGCAGATTGAGGATGTGATTCTCGGGTGTGCCACCCCGGAGGCGGAGCAGGGGTTAAATATCGCGCGCAACGCCGTCTTCGCGGCGAAATGGCCAGACACCATCCCGGGGGAGACCATTAACCGCTTTTGTTCCAGCGGCTTGCAGGCCATTGCGCACGTGGCACAGGCGATCGCGGCGGGTGGTATGCACTGCGGCTTGGCCGGTGGTGTGGAGTGTACCTCCATGGTGCCCATGGGGGGGCATGTGCTGAGCCTGAACCCAAAGCTGGTTGACTCCTACCCGGAGGTGTATATCGGTATGGGTCACACCGCTGAGCGGGTGGCGACTCGCTTTGAAGTGAGCAGAGAAGCGCAGGTTGAGTTTGCGATGGGTTCGCAGCACAAGGCCATCGCGGCGATTAAGGAGGGACGTTTCAAGGATGAGATCGTCCCGCTTAAGGCTCGGGCGTTTAAGGGCGGCGAGGTGACAGAGGTCGACTTTGACACCGATGAGTGTCCGCGGGATGGAACCACCCTTGAGGGATTGGCGAAATTGCGCCCCGTGTTTGTTCAGGGTGGCAGCGTCACGCCAGGGAACTCTTCTCCGATGAATGATGGCGCGGCGGCGGCGATCTTGATTTCTGACCAACTCGCTGAGGAGCTTGGGGTCAAGGGTCTCGGACGCATGCGGGCTTACAGTGTGGTGGGGGTCGCTCCTGATATCATGGGGACCGGACCGGTGCCTGCGATTCGGAAGATCCTCGCCGACACGGGACTCTCGGTGGAGGATATCGATCTCTTTGAAATTAACGAGGCCTTCGCGGCTCAGGCGGTTTATTGCCAACGCGAGCTGGGTATTCCCTCGGAGAAGTTGAACGTGAACGGTGGAGCCATCGCGCTCGGGCATCCCCTCGGGTGCACGGGAGCCAAGCTGACAGCGACGCTGCTGCACGAGATGAAGCGGCGAGGTGCACGTTATGGCATCGTGTCCATGTGTATCGGCGGCGGTATGGGGGCCGCTGGCCTCTTTGAGGTCTCCTAAGCGTCTCATTAATGAACAGATTTTTGCAGGCCCCTCTTTGGTTTCAAGACCGGGGAGGGGCTTTTTTGCGGGGGGAGCGCTGCGGTGCCTTGACGGGGGCCCTGCTTTTAAGTGATGAGCGCATGGTGAAATGGTTTTGGTTCAGGAGATCTTATGACCGATAGTGTTCGCGTACGCATTGGGCCCTCGCCAACCGGTGATCCGCATGTGGGAACCGCCTATATTGCTTTGTTCAACCTGGTTTTTGCTCGGCAGCATCAGGGGAAGTTTGTGCTCCGAATCGAGGACACCGACCAGGTGCGCTCCAAACCCGAGTGGGAGGATATGATCTGCGATTCCCTGCGATGGTTGGGGCTGCAGTGGGACGAAGGCCCGGATGTTGGTGGGGAGTACGGTCCCTATCGTCAGAGCGAGCGGGGTGCGATTTATGCCGAGCATGTTGCAATGTTGCTCGAAAAGGGCGTCGCCTATCGTTGTTTTTGCACCGCTGAGCGTCTGAGTGAGTTGCGCGCGCAGCAGCGTGAGCGCAAGGAAAATCCTGGTTATGATGGGCACTGCCTCAGCTTGTCGGAAGACGAGATTAGCGCACGACTCGCCGCTGGTGAAGCCCACGTGGTGCGCTTGGAGGTCCCTCGGGAGGGCCAGACGACCGTTAAGGACCATCTCCGAGGTGAGGTGGTGTTTGACAACGCCCAGATTGATGATCAGGTGCTCTTAAAGAGTGACGGTATGCCCACCTATCATCTTGCGAACATCGTCGATGACCACTTGATGAAAATCTCTCACGTGATGCGGGCCGAGGAGTGGATTAACTCCACCCCCAAACACGTGCTTCTCTACGAAGCGTTCGGATGGGAGGCGCCGGTTTTTATTCATATGCCGCTTCTGCGGAACTCGGATAAATCGAAAATTTCCAAACGCAAAAACCCCGTGAGCCTCAACTATTATCGGGAGGCTGGTTTTCTTCCCGAGGCGATGCTTAATTATCTGGGGATGATGGGTTGGACCATGCCCAATGGGGAGGAGCAATTCTCCGTCGAGGACATGGTGGAGAACTTTAGCTTTGACCGGATGTCTCTCGGGGGGCCGGTCTTTGACGTGAAGAAACTCACTTGGCTCAACGGACTCTATCTGCGCAGCAAAGAATCGGACGAACTCTTTAACCAAATTCGGCAGGGCGTGCTGAACGACGCGTATCTGCGAGAGATTATTCCCTTGGTGCAAGAGCGCATTGAGAAGTTTGAAGATTTTATCGACCAGACCGCGTTCTTCTTTAGTGGGGACGTCGCCTACGATGAAGCGGCTACGAAAAACCTGCTTCCCAAGGGGCGCACGGTGAAGGAGGCCACCACCATGTTTAAGGCGGTGGTGGATAAGATCGACGTCATGGCCGAGGTGACTGTGGCCAGTTTGGAGCAGGCGTTGGGCGAGGTGGTGAAAGAACTTGAACTGAAACCACGGGATGTCTTTATGCCGGTTCGGATCGCGGTTACTGGCCGCAAAGCGTCCCCCTCCCTTTTTGAGACTATGGCGGTGCTGGGTAAAGAGCGCTGTCGTCGCCGGCTGCGCGGAGCAATAACGCATCTGCGTCAGGCGGCATCCTAAGGTCTTAGTGAATTAATCCCGCAGCGCGCAGGGTGGATGCGAGCAACTCCCGGTTGGTGTGTCCCATCTCACAGAGGGGCAGGCGCATGTGTGCGCTGAAATGTCCCTGCAGTTCCATGGCGGTTTTGACCGGGATGGGGTTGGACTCGATAAAGAGAATATCGAAGAGGGTCGTGAGGCCCTCCCTGAGCCCTTCGGCTTTTTGGGCGTCGCCTTCAAGGGCCGCGTGGATCATCTCCACCATGGCGGCTGGGACCAGGTTCGAGGTGACGCTGATGACTCCGTGGCCCCCCTGCAGAACAAAG
>JAZAIZ010000084.1:0-15302 GCA_036230545.1 Myxococcota bacterium | reverse complement strand
CCCTCTCTTCATTTTCTGCAATTGCTGGACGTCTTCTATGGCTTACGGGCTTTTGCGAGCTTTTCCCGTGTTTCTCGCTCAATCTTCCACGTGTTGATGGCCTTATAGGCGCGTCGATACCCGGTATCCACGGCGAACTGCAGCTCGCTCTTTTTAAAGGTCCAAGGGGAGATCCAGTTGAATTTTGTGTCGTCGGGGCTTGGCTCGACGTGAATCTCGTCCACGGGGTGGTATTGCAGGGAGAGCGCGGCTCCGTTGATGAGTTCCTCCACTTTGTCCTGGGGGAGGCCCAGATTGGTGGCTTTACGCTCAAGGTAGTCGAGGGTTTGTTGAATGCGCTCGCTCTCGTTTCGGAAGTTCACAATCTTTTGTTCCATGGATTGATTCAGCGCTTGAAACATCACGGAGAATACGCCTCGGTCAGTGATGCTGCCGACTTCTTTTTGGTAGCGGTAGGGAACCCAGGTGTTGGACACCACGGCGAGGTCTACGCCGGCGTCACGTGCGATGTGCGCGGAGAGGGTCTCGCGAACTTCACCATCAATATAAAAAATCTTTTCGCCGCTACGTTGATTGATGATGGGGTAGGGCTCAAACATGCCAGGAACGGACATGGAGGCGGCGACCGCTTTACTCATGGGGACGTCATTATAATAGGCGATGTTGGGGTCATAATCGTTGTTGGCGCCGGAGTCGCGGGGGCCAAAGACCACTTTGCGACTGCTGTTGAGTTGGGTGGCGACCACATACACTGCGGGAGTGATTTGAGTAAAATCCTGGCAGAGAAAGTTGCGTTTAAAAAATTGCTGCATCCCCTCGGCGTGGGAGAGTCCGGAGATTTTCCAGAAGGGCCATCGGTGATGAGGGAGACGCGCCATACTCTGGAGGTTGATGATGTCACCGCCTTTGCGTTTGCGAAGTCCAATCACCGCTTCAAGCTCGTCGATGTCCTCAAGGAAAATTGCCGCGCCTGCGACACATGCTCCGGCAGAAGAACCGATATAGGTTCCAATGGAGATCGGGTCGTGGGGATTGGGAGTTGAAGAGAGCGGCGCATCATTCCACATGACCCGCCGAAAACCGCAGTCCTCCATGGCGCGAAGAACCCCTACGTGAAACGCGTAGGCTTTCATTCCCCCACCACTCGCTATGAGCGCACATTTAGTCATAACCCTGCTTCAATCGTCGCACAGATCGGAGGCAATGAAAAAGAGGCTGGAGAGCGATGCTCCATGTCTGCGTAATCAGTGATTCTTTAGTCAGGGGATGGGCATTGGGATGGGAGGATAGCACCCTTCATGGTCGGTTTCGGAACGATTATTTTTGAAGTTCTCGGTGCTCGAATCGTAAAAGTGAGTCTTGAACCACAGGCTGGGACAGTATTGGGAATTGTCAATGACGATGACACTGCCACCAATTCCCGAAGCGCTGCTAAAGTTAAAATCTCCCTGCTCTAATGCTGGATTGTCATTGATCTCTAACTTTCCGTCGATTTTATTGAGACTGGGAAAAAGTGCATGGGTTAGGAGGTCATTTTTGTAAGGGATTACGTGTAGCGAGGAGGAAATGTATTTCGGCAGAATCAAGAGGTCGCCATGGACCCGGGTGAGCACAGGAAATTCAATTCTGGTTAAGTGATTGGTGTTGAAGATCGTCAGGTCACCGGTGATTTCGAGGATCTCGTCGATGGTGATTTGTGAAATCCAAAGTTCGGTTACCGTCATATTGCCGTCGATCTTGCGTTGGCCTGCGATAGCGTTAAGGTCGCTTTGACTATCGATGATCACGTCTCCTACGTGGATTAGACTGACGCAGTCCCCGGTACAGTAGGGAAAGAAAGAACCTGTTTCTTCATCTTTATCGCATTCTTCAGAGCCTTGAACCACGCCGTCCCCGCAGCTTTGACGGGCGGAGCAGTCAGAGAGGCAGAAGGTGTCGCCCTTGCCGTTGTCTTCCCCGTCGTCACAAACCTCTGTTCCGCTGGTGATGTTGTCTCCGCAGTGCTGAATGCCGCTGCAGTCATCAACGCATGAACCCTGCCCTTGGCCGTTGAAACGCAGCGCACTCGTGTCGTTGCCGTCATCGCACACTTCAAAGAGATCTTCTCGTCTGCCATCTCCACAGTTGTTGTTTTTTTCGCAGGTCTCTGAGCAACCGTTGCTGTCGTCTGTGGTGTTCCCGTCGTCGCAATCTTCCTGAACTGCCTTTTGGCCATCTCCGCAATAAGGCCCAACCAGAGACAACTCCTGGCTGCAATCGTCATTGCAGAGACTGCAGGTGGGGGTCCCATAGGAACACTCTGTCTCGCTTATGATATTGCCATCATCACAGGTCTCGAAAAGTGGCTCCACGGTGTTGTTGCCGCAAACACTGTTGTTTTTACACCCCTCTGAGCAACCGTTTTGACTGTCTATCGTGTCTCCGTCATCACAATCTTCAGGTGTGTCAACGATGGTGTCACCGCATCCTGCCAGGGCGCAGTTCTCCCTGCAGGGTGGTGGTGTCGTGGGAAAGCTGGAGAGGGGAGCATTGGTGTTGAACGCGCCGTTGTCACATTCGTCATTCCCATCTTTAATTCCATTTCCGCACATGGGGAACTCACAACTCTCATTGCAGGCGCCGCCCTCGTTGCTGTTGAGAACACCGTCATCACACGTTTCGCCGGCGTCGATGACACCGTCTCCACAGCTTGCTCGTTTGCATGTGGTTCTGCAACTGTTGGGCTCGGTGTCTGAGTTTCGATGCCCTGTGTCGCATTCTTCAGAACCATTGACTGTGTCGTCGCCGCAAAAGGGAGAATAGGCGTTGCACTGGGTGTTGCAGAAGGGGGCAAGCTGGTAAGTGTCTGCGTTTTCCTGACCGTCATCACAGACCTCACCTGAGTCGACCACCCCATCACCGCAACGATGATTTCGACAGTCTTCTCGACAGGTGTTGGCCAACTCGTTGGAGTTTTGTGTGCCCAAATCGCATTGCTCCTCCGTCGCATGGACGTAGCCATCCCCACACGTTGCGTTTTTGCAAAGGTTGGTGCAGCTGTCGCTGCTTGTGTCGTTGCTGTCATCGCATTCTTCACCCGGATCGGTGTCGCCGTTTCCGCAGAGTGAAGAACGACAAAAATTGCCTTTGCAGTTGTTGGTTGTGCATTCGTAATCTTCGTTACAGGAGCTTCCTTCTTCAGAAGAATGACACGCCCCTTGTCCGTTGCAGGCCAGATCCCCCACGCAGTCGTCGGCGTCATCCTTTCCGTCGCTTAAGGGGGAGCACACTCCGTTGTCGGCCCCGGTGTTCTCAGCACTGCAAGAGAAACAAAGCTCATCGCATGCCGAGTTACAGCAAAAACCATCGACGCAGGAGTCACTCGCGCATTCCTGACTTTGCATGCAGGAGGAACCCAGGGTGGACTTCTGGACACAGGTTTTGTTCTTGCAAAACTCAGTCTCTTCGCAATCATCGCTGATTAAGCAGAAACGAGGATCCTGGAGGCAGGTTTTGTTGTCGCAAATATATCCCGCCTCGCATTGAGCGCTGGTGTCACAGATGTCAACGCACTCGAAATGTTTGTTGCACACCTTTCCCGCGGCACAGGACTTGTTTTTATGACATTCTGCATTGTCTTCAACGGCGTTGAAGTCAAAACACGACGCTGTAATCAGGGCGCAAACAAAGACGACTAAGGGTTTTCGACAATACAACATCTGTGAGAGTTCCAAGAGAAGAGAACAAGCAGTTCGCCCCCTTCACGTTAAGTATAGTATGATTTGGCGCAGTGGGATCAGGATAATCTCCGGCTGGTTCATTTCGGGGGTAGGGGGCTGGTGCACAATGTAGAAGTGGAGACCATAACCTTGCCAAGGTGGTCGCTGCTCCTCTTTACTTGCCGGGCTGAACTTGAAAACGTCATGATGGAGGAGGTGCGTGATGAGAAGTGGTTGGGTGCTGGGGCTCGCGATGGTTTTGGGATGTGGAAGTGGAGCGGTGTGCACCGAGATAGGATGTTTAGAGTCGGTGATATTGAGCCTGGTGCATCAGGACGGCTCCGTGGTGGAGGGGTTCTCGGGCTCGGTGACGCTGGACAACACAAGTTACCAATTTAACTGCAAAACCTCGACTCTCTCCGGTCCGGTGGCGGAGGGTCCGGTGGCGTGCGGGGTCGTGACTGGGACCCTGCGAATTGATGGGGTCGCCGGGGCAAAACAGGTGTTTTTTCTTACGGTACTCTCTGAGGCCAGCGGCTATTTCTCCCAGATGGTGAGGCCCGAATACAAGGTGGAGCGAGACTTTAATGGCCCCGATTGTGGGTCCTGCACCTTCGGAGAGTCCACCATTGTGCTGGTTAAAGCCACCCACGACGAGGGATGAGCGGTCCGAGGAAGTAAAACCAATGTAATAACAGCAGCTTGTGTGTGTCTCTCTTCCTCCCTATCCCACGCGTTGGCCGGTTGACCGATGGGCTCCCAAAGCGATAGGTGAGCCCCTCGAATTCGGTAGTGGATTTCAAGTCACCGGCTTGCTGGACGGTTCTGCGTTGAGTGCAGCTGTTTGGGCCAGCGCCGGTGGGATTCGGGGTCCGTTGGAGTCGTTATTTATGAGTGATTATTGGTCTGATGGTGTTGTTTCCTTGAATCCCGCTAAGCGGGTTTTGTTTCTCACCAAAGATTTAGAGCTTATTCGACAGCAGCTTTACGAGGGGCTGGAGCTTCGTATGGAGGATCTCCAGGTTGCCGATCTGCTCGATGATATCAACACCGACGTGATGACACCTGCGTGGGCCTGTTTTGACCATCGCCCCGAAGATATCGCCTCCAATGCCTACGCCGGCCTTTTGCACAATGGTGAGCAGGTGTTTAAGCCCAACGCCCTGAAAGATGGGGGATTTGAGGTCATCGTAAGCGGCAACCGTAAAGGGACCGGCTCTTCGCGGGAGACCGCTGCCCAATGCGAATATTATTCGGGCATTCGGTTGGTGATCGCGGCATCGTTCGCGCCGATTCACGAACGCAACAACATCAACGTGGGGCAGCTTATGGGCAAGCACGCTCAATTGAGCGCCCTGCAGGCCGGGGAAAGTCTGCCCCTCTCTGCGTTCACGGATGGCTACGACCCCGTTACCCGCAGCATCGTCGAGAGCGGAGGCCTGTTTCGTTTCTCTGAGCGCCTCGCCACTGGAGCAGTGTCGCTTCCGGAGCATGAGTGTGAGCCGCGTCCCATGACCATGTTTGAGAAGATGACCGCGCAGAAGCTCGTGTCGAGTGAAGGGCAGGGCGTGTTTGTCAAACCCGGTGATGCGGTGTTGGTTCGAACCGACGGAGGCTACAGCCACGAGTTCACCACTGCCCAGGTGCACGAGTTTTTAATTCGTGAATTTGGTGAGAGCTATCGCGTGAAAAATCCCGACAAGCTTGCGGTGTTTGAAGACCACCTGCTCTACGCCGACGGGGTCCCGCGCTTCATGCGCTTCGCCGACAAAATTCAAACCCTGCGTGATTTGCAAAAGGTGTTTCAGGCTCACACCCAGGTGCGGGATTATTCCGCTCGTGATGGCGTCTCCCCTGGTATTTGCCACCAGGTGGCCCGAGAGCACTTCATCGATCCTGGTGACTTTATCCAGGCCACCGATAGCCACACCTGCATGGGCGGTGGAAACAACGCCATGACCTATGGTGTCGGTGCTACCGAGTACGCAGCGGCCATCCACAGCGGGTTCACTTTTGTGAAAGTGCCCGAGTCGATTCGTTTCGAGTTGCAGGGAGAACTTCATCCGGGGTGTACCGCCAAGGATATTATCCTGCACATTCTCGCGACCTTCGCCCGTGATGAAGCCACCCTCGATCGTTCCATGGAGTTTGGTGGGCCGGGGCTTTTGGCACTGAGCATGGATGAGCGCGCCACTCTCTGCAATATGGCCACCGAATGCACTGCAAAGACGGGCATCGCGGAGGCCGATGAAAAAACCGTGCAGTGGCTCAAGGCGCTTCGCCCCGGGCTCTCAGAAGAGGAGATCCGTGCTAAGTTCGTTAAGCCGGACCCCGATGCGGTCTATGCTGGTGGTGTACACACCATTGAACTCGCAGACATCCACCCCATGGTCGCCCATCCCGGAAACCCCGATGAGGGTATCCCGAGCGATCCTACCAACGGCGCTCTCATCTCTGATCTCGGCGAGGTGCCCATTAACATCGCCTACGCCGGCTCGTGCACGGCGGGCAAGGTGGATGATTTTGGTTATTACGCCAAGGTGGTAAAGGAGGCCCTCGACAGCGGCCTTCGGGTGCACCCCGACGTCAACTTTTTTATTCAGTTTGGCAGCGCGGGAGTCGCAGACTATGCCCGAAGTCAGGGGTGGCTTGACCTCTTTGAAAAAGCTGGTGTGACCATGATTAATCCAGGCTGCGGAGCCTGTATTGGCTGCGGTCCGGGCACCAGCGACAACGCAGAGCAGGTGACTGTTTCGGCGATTAACCGCAACTTTCAGGGGCGCAGTGGGCCAGGAAAGCTCTACCTCGCTTCTCCTCTGACGGTGGCAGCCTCTGCGTTTGCGGGCAAGATTGTCTCTTACGAAGAAGGTATGTTTCGTTAAGAAGGGACCTGTGGGGTGTGGGAATGCTGACAAAAATACTGTCGTATCTTTTTTACTTCTTCGCGCGGCTCTTTCATTGGAGCTATCGCTTTCGCTATTTTGGGTTGGAGCATCTCGACGCGGCCCGTGCGCGCCATCCTCAAGGTGCCTACTGCCTGGCGTCCTGGCATGAGCATGCTCTGGCGGGGGTGCTAGGACAAAAGGGCATGCCCTACTGCTTTTTAATCAGCAAATCTGCAGATGGCGAGTTTGTCGATTTTATCTGTCGAAGGCTGGGCTACGAGACGGTGCGCGGGAGCTCCAGTAAAGGGGGCAAAGAGGCTCGCGACCAACTCCAGGAGGTGATGAGCCGAGGTGTCTCCCCCGCCTTCACGGTGGATGGGCCGCGCGGTCCCCGTCACAAGCCAAAGCCCGGCATCATCAAAACCGCGGTGCATGCCGGAGCGGCGATTCTACCCGTCGCAGCTGTCGCAGAGAACCCCTGGGTGATGGTGAAGGCTTGGGACAAGACAAAAATTCCACGGCCCTTCTCCAACATTGCCTACCAGTTTGGCCCCGTGCTTGAGCTGCCCGAAGATCTTGATGGAGAGGCCTTCGATGAGGCTCTTCTGGTGTTGGAAGCGCGAATAAAAGAGACCGAGGCTTTGGCAGAGGAGAATCTGCGGCAACTCGAAGGCGGCGCTAAATCTCTTCCGCCCCCGAAGCGTTTCTTAAAGGCGGGGTAATTCTTTAGATCAGAGCCAGGCAAATCGTGGCAAAGAGGCCACCGGCGAGGGGAATGGAGAAGTTATCTTCGATTCTACCGGTGAAGAGCTCGGTTAGTGCACCTCCCAATGCGATCACAGCGGAGATGAGGATTCTCGTTCCCAGCGTGATGTGGGGGGTGACCAGGGAGAAGAGAATAAAAAGGGTGAGCGCGCTGCTTAGGAAAAAGCCAAGGGTCCCTTCAAGGCTTTTGCCCCCTGCGATTTTTCGCTTACCCCATTTTTTTCCAACGATGGAGGCGACGGGGTCACCGACACCAAGCATCAGTGTGCCTGCCACGATGGCGTGTTTGGGCATGGTGATGAGCCCAATGACCAGGGCAATGGTGTACCACGTAGCCGCGGTGATGTTGTGCTCCTCGTGGGGTCTTGAGACCGCGCCAAAGAGTTTGTTGCAGAAGCGATCGTTCCAAACCGGGGAGATGCGTCGAACGATCTCCATCACGGTTTCAAGGGCGAGAAAGCTAAAGGCGATGATGATCATGGTCGGTTTTTCAAAGACCAGCTCATAGAGCAGCGCCGCCCAAAGGGAGTTGAAGAAATGAAAGAGGTTGCGTGCGTAGTTGCGGGGCTTGAGGTGGGGAATTTCAAGCGCTTTGGGGAATTTTTCGGAGGCCCGCTGAAGCTGCAGGACGAGTTTTTCATAATTGCGTCCCAGGGAAACCCAGCGGGTTTTTAGCTCCTGGCGACAGGGGTGCTGCTTGCGAAGCTCCTCGCGAATCTCGTGGAGGTTTTCTCCAATGGCTGTCACCTGCTCCTGAATACGGAGGCTGGTGTCCTGGCGTACCTGGGAGAAGCGCTGTCGAAGGTCATCAGCCCACGCTCTGAATTTTTGCGCGTTTGCCTCGGGGCGATTGCCTTTGGTCAGAGTCTCGGAGTCCAGCACAAACGCGTAGAGATCTGTTGTTACATGAAGAATGTCTTCACTCATTATTTCTCCTATTCCTGAGGAGGCAAATACCACGAGGTTGAGGGGAACCGAAAGGTTTTGTGTTAGAGTTTTGTCATTTCGGTCAAATTGGGGGAGAAGGTAAAAATCCCCTTGAAGACGGGGGGTTAGCCCGTTTTCAAGGGAAAACAAGAGGTTAGGGAAGGTTGGAGAGGGAGGAGCGCAGAGAGCGCAGGAGCGGCCTCTCCTAGTTGGTCTGAGATTGGCTCAGATGATCGAGCGCGTTCTTCAGACCCATGTGAATCAGGTTCACGTCTTCGGGCTTCCAGTCTGCGGGCTCATCGCGAATAAAGCTCGTCTTATCAACGCGGTTATCAAAGCGGGCGATGGGGAGGTAGAAGCATTTTTCGCGCACTTTTAACTCGATGGTGCCGGGCTTGGTGCTGGCTTGCTCAAGCCAGTCGATGTCGTCGCAGCCGTATTCATCGAGCATTACCTTCAGCGGCACACCGTGGTGAAGGATAGAGCCCGGGTCGTTAGGATCGGTGCGGGCCTCATTTTTGCGTCGGGACTCCTCGGGGCTGACCCAAATATAAAGGATAGACGCGTCGTGAAGAATGTCATCAGAGAGCTGGCTCAGGGAGTACTGATAGCCGTGCGGCTCTGCCAAGGGCATGGCGGAGCCATCCGGGCCGCCTCGGGCGAATTCGATGACCAGGGTCTTGCCTTCGAGGGTGTCGGGGATGTTGGTGTTTTTGTCCTCGAGCAGCTGACGGCACTCGGGCTCCAGCGCGTTGAGGATGGGCTCCTGCTGCTCGGTGGTCAGGCGCGCCGGGATTCCGACAGCCTCAGCCGCCTTGCTGAGGCGCTGCATCATGGCCTTTGCGCAATGCTCCAGGGCCCACGACTTCTTGTTGACCAGGTCGGCGTAGTCTTCGTTCAGGAGTTGAATGAGTGTGCCCCAGTCTCGCTTGTCCTGAAAGGTGTCCCCTTCGGCGCCGAAGTAGAGACGATTTTGACCTGATTTCTCAAGCTCTTCGTCGACCCGTCGCATGATGTGGACGTAGGGGAAGTCATCGATTTGCACGGTGGGGCCCATGTGGAAGTCTTCTTTGGACTGCGTGGGCGTGAGATTGTGGAGATAACGTCGAACTTCGGATTTTCCTGAGGCAGGCAGCGCCAGCAAGAGTACTTTCTTCAGCGGTTGTGTCATTTTACTCTCCTTGGTTATTTGTATTTCGAGAGCTCTTTTGGGCCCGAAACCCAAGCTTCTTAGCGTGATTTAACCACTAGTACAAGGTCGTGAGGAGACCCTTTGGGGAGGAGAGTTGTTTTGGGGAACTCGCCTGGCGTAGACTTGAAAACAATTTTATTTACAGGGGGTTGAAATGGGAGCACCGCGGTGTGAAGTGAAGCGAGAATCTGCTGGACGGCGGCGACGTCGGAGAATTCCGGTGGTGGATCATCATTTTCAGTGGCGTTGTGCCGGGGTGCTTGGGGGGTTTGGGGCGCTTGTGGTCGGAATGATGGGGTTTTTTCTTTATCAGGCCCATGGGGGCTATGGGGAGCTGCCGGGGATGAGCGCCCAACCTGCGTTGTTGGAGAAGCTGGTGGCGGCGGACCGATTCTTTTTGGTCGCCTGGGGGGCCCTGACCGTCGCGGCGGGAGTAGCCCTGGGGCTGTGGGGGCTGATCATCACCCATCGTGTCTGTGGCCCCCTCTTTGTGGTGACTCGTTATCTGGGGGAGCTCAGCGAGGGACGCTACCCTGACACGCGGGTTCTGCGCGACAAGGATTTTCTGGACGACTTTTATGTCGCGTTTGAGAGCACCGTGAACACCATGCGTGATCGGGAGATCACGCGCCTGCGGGCGCTTGAGGGGACCCTGAATGAGGCGCTCAAGGCGCAGGAGGAGACCCCCTCCGCAGGATTGCAGGCAGTTATTGAGACCATGCAGGGGGAGCGCGGTAAGTTGCTGGGCGCGTTAGGGGGGATGGCGAGGCGTCGGCCGGGGTTTTAGTCGTTCTGGGATTCGTCGGGGCTCAGCCCCGGGATGAGCACTTGGGTTTGCGTGCGGTTGTGGTCTGTGACCGCTTTGCCCTGGCCAGATTCAAGCACTGCACCCTCGGCGAGCTTAAAGAAGGCGAGCTCCTCATCGGTGTAGGCAAATTGTGTGTTGGTGCTCTCAGGATCGAAGGGAGGCCTCGATACAGCCGGGGTCTCAGGAGTAGGCTCGGCGCTTTCTGTTTCGCTGGGGGTTGGGGCCTCGGGAGAGGACGGTTGCTCCGGGGCGCCTGGAGCGCCGTTGGCAGAGTCGGTGCTCAGCTCCTGCACCGCGCCCTTGGTCGTGGCGTTTTGCAGGTCGGCTATCATCTCTTCGTTGCGGTCGATGGCTTTCTCATAGGCGATGGGCTGCTGAACGTGCATGGGCTCTTTGGGCTCGGAGCCTGGCTGTAGTTTGGGGTTGGTTGGGGGCCGGCGCAGGTTCACGCCCCGGTTGGGGGATTCGGGGTCTCGGGGGTAGTCAAAGTTCGACCCGCTTGACTTAACAACTTTTTCTGAGGGGTTCTCGGGATGCCGCGCGAAGGCTTCTGCCCCGCGGCCGAGGGCCTCGATGTTTTTGTCGTATTGGTCGGAGAGGCGATGGGCAGGGGCTTCCCGTGTGTTTGGGGTGGATTCGGTGTCGGAGGCCGGCTCGACGGGGGATTGTGCAGGGGCGGGGCCGGTCTGGGGGATTGTTTGGGCGTTGCGGGCCTGCTCCATTAACTCGGCGGCGCGGAGGGCCTGTGCTTTTCGGTAGTCCATTCGGTGCGGCATTGGCGGGTCCAGAGAAGAGGTGAACGTGTACTATTTTAATACATGGAAAAGGGCCTCCCGGGTTGTTCTTTTGGGCTTGTTTAGGGGGACATTCGGGGGGAGAAGGGGCTTTTCATGGGGGCAGTGCCTTTAGGGCGATCGAAAACCGAAAAGTGTTTGAGATTATTAGAGTTTTCAGCTGTTTATTTCTCCCCTGGAATGATCGTATGCAGGGCTTTGAGAAGGGGGGCGGGGTGTGCAAAGCCCCTTTGGGCAACGATTTACGCCTCCTGGGCCCCTGGGGACTGGGGACAGGACGGCCAGGGAGTGGGGCTTGACCTGTCAGGGGTAGCCGGTATCGAGAACTTTTGAGGCCAATGGCGCGACGAGAGGTCGCAGAGGGTGTGAATGATGGTGGAGCGGGTAAGTTTTGACCGGGGTGTTCATATTCGCGGGACCCCCTTGTGGGTCGATGCGGAGACCCGGCACGAGCATGTGATCCTGACCTCGATGAGGGCAAAGCTCCCTCCGGCTCACAAGCGAGTCCTCGCGCCGATGGCGTTGTCTAACGCTTTGGAAAAGGGGTGCTACAAGCCCGCTGTGCTCCCGGTGGCCTGGGAGCGGTGGGTGCGTTTTGGGGGCCAGGAGGTTCAGTTTGTGGATCTTGGCGGGCCATTTGGCACGGCAGCGGCCCTGATCGCCGGCCCTGAGAAGGTTCTGGTGGCAGGGGTTCTTCCGCAGGTTGAGGATGTGCGCTGGCCCCAGGCCGATCATCTGGTGCTTCAGTTACCCGCGTTAGAGCATCGAGGGGAAGGGCCGGAGGAGGTGATGGGAGGCATTGAACCCTTTGTGAGGGATGCCTTGGAGGGGGCGCGGGCTGCCACGGTGGTGGTCGAGAGCGTCGATGTGGGGCATTTTGTGCTCGAGGGGCTTCGTGCCCGGGGCTGCGGGGTGCGACCCACGGGTTTTTTGGCCCGCGCCCTTGGGGAGTCGGGCCGCTCACGCAAGGAGGTGGCCGTGGGGCTGGCGGGGGCCAGGAGCAAGCTTGGCCATTATGCGTGGGTCGACAGCGGGCTTGGGCAGAATCCCCAACTCCATCGGGAAGAGTCTCCCGCTGAGGTATTCAGGCTTCGGTGGTATGCCGACATCGCGGCAGTGAAGCGGACGGTTAAGGCGACGGGCGTTGGGCGGGTTTCGGTGGTGCATGGGACCCCCGCAGATTGTGAGCGTCTGCGGGAGGCTCTGGGGAAAGCGGTGACCGTTCGAGCGTTCAGCCCCGGTCGCCAGATGGAATTCACTCACTGAAAAAGCGTTACGGATTGAGCCTATGGGCGGCCTATGGTATCGGCTTCGCCATGAGCAGCGGCAACGAAGACGACACTCAGACAGTTTTATCTCCTCCACGACGGTCCATGGTCTCGAAGCTACTTCGAGTGGTGGTGTTTTTGGGGCTGACGGGGGCAGTTGGTGCCCTGGCGGTTGTTGGGGGCACCTATTTGTATTTTGCTCCAGGCATCCCACAATTTGATAGCTTAAACGACTATCAGCCCAAGCTTGGGACTCGAATTTATTCGGCTGACAACCAGCTTATCGCTGAGTTTGCGGCGGAGCGACGGGTGCTCGTCCCCTTTGAGAAGATCCCCACCCTACTTTCCCGGGCGTTTATTGCGGCCGAGGACAAGCGTTTTTATCTTCACGGTGGGATCGATTTTCTTGGGGTGGCTCAGGCGATCTTCGACAAGATACGCAGGCCGGAGAGTAAATTACGAGGCGCGTCCACCATCACCCAGCAGGTGGCTAAGAGCCTCCTGGTGGCCAATGAGAGCTACGCCACGGCCACCGAGCGGACCTTCACCCGAAAGATCCGAGAGGCGATTCTGGCGCGTGATCTTGAAGAGAAGCTGACTAAGGATGAAATCCTTTACCTCTACCTCAACCAGATTTTTCTGGGGCACAAGGCCTATGGGGTGCAGGCGGCCGCCGAGCATTATTTCAGAAAGAATGTTTGGGAGCTGAGTCTGGCGGAGATTGCGACCTTCGCGGGGCTGCCTCAGCGCCCCAGTGATTATTCCCCCTTCCTGCGTCCGGAAGCTGCTCACGCCCGCCGTCGCTATGTGCTGCGGCGAATGCGCATCGATGGCTACATCTCCGAAGTTGAGGAGCAGGAAGCGGCTGAAGAGGAGCTGACGGTTTATCCCCGTCGCGAGCTTTATCTTCAGGTTGCTCCCTATTTTTCGGAGCAGGTACGACGGATTCTGGTGGACCGCTATGGGGAGCAGACCGTGTTGACCGATGGCCTGAAGGTTTATTCGACCATGAACGTCGAGTATCAGAAGTATGGGCAGATGATGGTCTCCAAGGGGCTGCATGAGCTGGACAAGCGCCAGGGATATCGAGGGGCGCTCGCTCATCTCGATCCGGCAGATGGCGAGCTCAAGCGCTTGTTTGTGAACCTTTATCGAGAGCAGCTGGGGCTTGTGGAGGGAGAGCGGATCCGCTTTGAGAAGGAGCGCACCTATCTGGCGCTGGTGACGGACATTGTGCGGAAGGGGACGCAGGTTAAGTTGAACATCGCGGGAGAGAAGGGAACCCTGCCCTTGGCCGGGATGCGCTGGGCCAGAACCCCCAACCCCACCAGGCGGGTTTATACCCACTATGTGAGAGACGCTGCGAAGGTGTTGGAGGTTGGGGATATCATCACCGTCTCGTTGACCAGCCGCAAAGAGCTGGCCAAGGATATTTATGGCGGGGAGATTATGGGGACAGTCCCCAAAAAGAAGATGGATCTGTTCCGCTTGGAGCAGGAGCCTATCGTGCAGGGTGCTCTGATGAGTGTTGATCCCAAAACGGGATATGTGGTCGCGCAGGTGGGGGGCTACAACTTTGAGGACTCGAGTTTTAATCGGGCTGTGCAGGCCTGCCGCGAACCGGGGAGCGCCTTTAAACCCATCGTTTATTCTGCGGCCATTGATAAGCTCGATTATACTCCCTCGACGATTATTGAGGACAAGCCGCTGGTGTTTGACGACCCAACCAACGCGGTTCGGTGGAAGCCCAATAACGCCGGCGCCAAGTTTCGTGGTGAGTTGCCGATGCGGACCTGTATGAAGGATTCAATCAACACGCCCGCTATTCGAATCGCGTCGGCAGTGGGCATCCGGGACATCCTGCGCAACGCCCGTCGTTTGGGGATTAAATCTCACTTGAAGCGTGAGCTTGGCACTGCGCTGGGCTCCTCGTGCACCACCATGAACGAGTTGATCAACGTCTACGTGACCATGAACCAATACGGTGTGGAGCGCCCCTTGAAGTTTATTCGCCGGGTGGTTGACCGGGACGGGAACGTTATTGAGGATGACTCGGTTGCTTCCGATCCAATGGCCGATTTGGCTACGCGTATGGACAAGGCCTACGAAGCCATTGCGACACCTCCCAAGCGTCTGCTGGACAAGCCCACCGCTTTTGTTATGACGAGTTTGTTGCAGAATGTCGTGCGTAACGGGACCGCGGTGGGGGCTTCGTATCTGGGCATACCGGTGGCGGGCAAAACAGGCACCACCAACGACTCCTACGATGCCTGGTTTATGGGCTATACGCCGGGGCTTGTCACCGGGGTCTGGGTGGGGCACGACAAAAAGGAGCGCCCCCTTGGGGTTGGGGAGTATGGTGGGAAATCAGCGCTGCCTATCTGGGTGGATTTCATGGGGGCCGCCCTGCGGGACCGGACCGTGGACTCCAAATTTAAGCCGATGATCGACCAGGGAGAGTTTGTGCCTCCTCCTGGGGTGGTGCAGGTCTCCATTGACCCCGAGTCGGGCTTGCTGGCTCGACCGGATTCACTGCGTGCGGTGGATGAGTACTACCGTGAGGGCACTGAGCCCACGGAGTACACGCCGGACAATGTGGTGATTGACCCCACCGAGATGAGTCTCTTTGACGCGGATTCGCCCTTTTAAGGGGACCTCTATCTGCGTAACACCTAAAAAATAACCATGATGTAAAAGGGTTTGGGAATGACGCGAAGGCAGTTGATGATGACGTCGGTTCGGTGGGGTGCGGGCATCGCCCTGCTGCACTTTGTTGCAGATCTTTTCGGAGCTAGCCTGGCCATCGGCTGGCTCTTTGACGCGAGCGTTGATGGGTTGTTGCTCTTGAGTGTGGTGCCTGTCACCGTGGCTCTGGCGGGAGCGTTGGTGGGGGCGTTGGTGGGGATGATTTACCCTCGACGTTGGACCTTCTCGCTCCCAAAGTCAGTGATGTCTGTGTTTGGGG
>JAZAIZ010000083.1:0-1278 GCA_036230545.1 Myxococcota bacterium | reverse complement strand
TCCACAGTTGGAGCCGTAGTAGCCCTCTTTGCACACGCTGCAATCTAAAACCTCTTTTGCGCAGACCCCTTCTGCATTTGAGCCGCAGGTGTCGCCTTCTTGAGCGCATGTGGCGCCCTCAATAACTTCCTGAACACACTGGCCGTTGCTCGCGCCGCTGCTGCACTCGGCTCCCTCTTTTGCGCAGGTGACAGAGCTGATGATGCGGGGAGCACATGTTCCGGAGGTTGCGTTTGCGCTGCATCCTTCCCCCATGCGCCCACAGGCGCCGTGGTTGGCAGCCAAAACAGCCCCTGCGCTGTCTTTGCAATCAAACGCTTCATATTCCTGACACACCAACACCGCCGGGTTTTGACAGGTCAACTCCCGCTGCCAATGAGCGGAGTCATCCCTGCAGGAGCAGAGGGCAGAATCACCTGAATCTTGAGCGTTGGTGCACTTCACCCGTGCCCGAGGGCCGCACCCGCCCCAGTTCTCGTCGCACTCATCAATGTCCTCACAAATGTCGATATTGAGCTGCTGCCCGGGGTTGCAGGTGTTTTCACAGGCGTCTCCAAACCAGCCCCCGTCACATTCACATGTTGCGTCATCCTTACATGTGCCGTGTCCGGTGCAGGGCGTGTCCGCTCCCCCCGGACATTCGGTGCAATTTGCACCAACAAACCCCGACAAACAGGAGCTGCAGTGGTTGCTGGCATCCCACCCGTCATCGCAGTCGCAGATGCCCGCGCCATTGCCATCATCTACGCAGGTGCCCCTTGTGCAGGCGGGTGAACACTCCACCCCGACGGCGACACACCCGCCATCATCGGTGTTGTAGTTGGCAGGGCACTCCCCGCACTCATCTCCAAACCATCCAGTCCCTGCGGTGCAGGTGCAGGCGCCGCTCCCCGAGAGTCCCTCCGAGCAGTCTCCATGACCATTGCAGGGAGCGCCCTCTGGGCCAGGGCAGCGGTCGCAGGCAGAGCCAAAAAAACCAGGCGAGCATGCATCACAGGCGGCGCCACTCCATCCGAGGTTGCACTCACAGCTGGTTGCGGCGCCGTCGCTCACGCATCGTCCGTTGGTGCCGCACTCAGGCGAGCAGGTGATTCCGGCCTGAACGCAGCTTCCGTTCACTTCTTCATATCCTTGCGGGCATTGGGAGCAATCATTTGCCGTCCAATCCCCGCTGCAGCTACAGGTGCCGTCGCCCGCTTTGCCATCCGAGCAGGCACCGTGATTGTTGCAGGGGGTGGCGGCGCTGCCGGGACAGGCCTCACACGCCGCTCCCCAATA
>JAZAIZ010000082.1:0-26394 GCA_036230545.1 Myxococcota bacterium | reverse complement strand
AACACCCTTGGGAACTTTACCAGGCCTAAACCCCGGAATTTTTGCACCTTTTGCCACTTTTTTGTAGTTGTCAGCGAACGCCTTGTCCACGTCTGCCGCGGGCACCGTTACAGATACTTTGTGAATGAATTTGTCAGCTTGCTCTACTTGAACGTCCATAAAAAAAACCTCAAAGCGGCTGGGGGGTTAGCCCAGGCAGGTTACTAATTTCCCAATAAAGTCATGGGGTCCTACCATCGGCCCTCCTATTGGTCAATCACGATCGCGCCCAGACTGGCGCTGGGGTATACTCAACAATGGCCTCCGATCTCCACTGGGTGTTCGCCTACGGGTCCAACATGCACCTTCCCGATCTTAAGCGCTGGCTGAGCGCCCAGGGCAGCCCCAAAACCGGCATTCACCGGGTGACTCCTGCCAGACTTGAGGGCTTTGAACTCGTGTGGAACTATTGGTCCCCGGCCCGCCAGGGAGGCGCCGCCAATATCCAGCCCGCCTCCTCCGAGCGCACGGTCTTCGGGGCCCTCCTGGAGGTAGACTCCCCAACCCTCCTCGCCCTCGACACCAAAGAAGGGCACCCTGAACGCTACTCCCGCGGGCCTGAGCCGCTTCGCTGCCACCCCCTCGACAAGAGCCCCTCAGTGAACGCCTGGATCTACCGCGTCACCGAAGCCTACCGCTCCGCCAGGGCCGTGCCACCCAATCTCTCCTACCTCACCCTGCTCATTGAGGGCGCCGAGGAGCTAAAGCTCCCGGGTACATATATTGACACTCTTCGCGCAACTCCAATTGCTCCGACTCCCCCTTCGTGCTAAGTCGGCCCGCGGAGGCGTCTGGTTGGCTGGTGCTGCCCGCGGTCTTCAAAACCGTTGTGGGGCGTGAGGAACGTCCTGGGCGGGTTCGATTCCCGTGCGCTTCCGCCATCATCTTGTTTCCCTTGTCTCATCACCAGTCACGTTAGAGGCAAGCATACCCAAATTCATCGCTGTGCCACCCGCAGGTTTGACCCCGAGCCGCGCAATCAACGCCGTGAAACTCTCCCTCTTCGCACCATTGCGCCACCTCGCCGAGGCAACGTCCTCTCTTATCCAAACCATCACAGAGGTCCTCCCGGCAATAGACCCCCTGCACGGTGGAGACGACCCCACAACGTTGCGAGCACGCCCCGCAGTCCCGACTCTTCACCACCCCGGCCTCACACCACCTGGCCTTCTGCCCAACGCACTCTCCAAACCCATCGAGCCCTTCACAGAGATCTTCCCCCTCAACGCAGCGAAAGGCTTCCGCCTCTTCGCTCCAACCGCAGGAGGAGGTTCCCGAGCAAGTCGCGGTGAGAGTTTTGGCGTCTTCGCACCAAGCGGCAAGGTCCCCAAAGCATCTCCCGGTAAACGTCAGAGCGCCGCAGGGAGCACTCTCCCCCGGAGCCCTCCCCACATGAAGCTCCACCCAATCGCTCAGCACATCAACCCGCGTGTAATGGTCCCGCCCCACACAAGACCCGTCCCCATGGCTCAGCACTCCAGCAATCTGCACACTTCCCGCCTCGCCGAGCACCATCAAAGGCCCCCCGGAGTCCCCCACGCAGGCGCCGCGGCTGCCCTCACCATCGACGGTGAGCATCCGGGCGCTCATCTCAACAATCGTCTCCACCGCGAAGCGACGTGCCCCCCTCCCGCCATCCTCCCTCCGGCCATAGCCCGCCACCTCCACAGTCCTCCCCACCCCATCCTGCGAGAGTGACGTGCTTAAAATCGGAACCGGAATAATTTGAGAAGGGGCCGTCCCCACACTTTCCTGAAGCTTCACCAGGCTCACATCCACGTCGGGGTGCGCCACCACAAACGCAACAGGAAAGCAGGCCTCGGCCACGTCCCCCTCAAGGGTCACACAAAAAGAGTCTCCGTCCGACACATCACAATGAGCGGCGCTCAGAACCCACTCCGGGGCAATCAACGCCCCCGAGCAACCCTTAAGATGACCGATGGCCATCTTCTGTCCGACACTCAGGGGCAAGTAGGTCGGCTCGGGGGTGCCATAAAACACCTTCGAGACCAAACGCAGATCTCCACACCCCGCAGCCCCACCAGGCTCCACGCTACCAGGGGCCTCCGGGGCCTCACGGCAGGCCTGAGCGGCCACCCCAAAAACCACCAGCCAAAGCAGTCCCCTTCTCAAACCTTGAACCACAAAAACTCCTCACGATGCCCATTGCATTTTTGCCGCACCTGGGGTGTCTATCGAAATAAGAGACACCCTTAAATGGAAAGGCCCCCCATGAGTCAGCTCCCCAACTGCGGCATCTATCGAACATCCCGCGCTATCGACGACATCCCGGCTGAGAAGCTGGTGTATTTTCACAACCATGGTGATCCGGGCCCTGGCCTTTATCTGCCGCAAAAATGGGTAAACAATCAGGCGCAATTCCATGAGCGCGGTTCTACCCTGAAAGACGAGCTACTGGCAGACTCCCTTGAGCCGCTCATGCCCGAGGGGCTCTACCGTGTCGACCACACCTTTTACTGCTGCAAGAACAACTGCGTTCATTTTCACGCCAATCAATTGGTGCAGCTGGGCTACAACGACAAGGCCATCCCGCTGCTCTTCTTCCCCTTCTGGGAGAACTCCGAGCTACAATTCCCCACCACCGGCACCCGGGTAGATCCGGAGAACCTGCAGAACCTGGTGCTGCTGACCATCCCCAACAGGACCCCCTCCGACGCCCCCATGCTGCATTAATATTTTTTTTGCATGTCCAGAAATTCAATGAGCCGCCGGTAAGCCTTCACGGTGAGTTCATCCAGCGCCTCTTCAATCTCGCAGCCCTTCTGTCCCACCTGATGGAGGCAATCGCGAAACTGGCACTGCAGGCCACGCATCCCCGGAAAATGGTCCCTCACTTCCGCGGCGGTTAAGCCCGCAGGCGTGAAGGTGCGAATCCCAGGAGAGTCCACCATCTCACCCCCCTCGGGCAACTCAAAGAGCCGAGAACCCGTGGTGGTGTGCTGTCCCTGGTCCCAATAATCGGAGAGTTCTCCAACCGGCCCGACGTCCACCCCAGGAAGGAGCTTCGCTATAATGGAAGTCTTGCCCACCCCGGAGAGGCCCACCAGGGCCATAGGCCCCTGGTCCCCCCTTGTAGATTCGGTGATGGCGGCCCGCAACTCCGAAACCCCGTCGCCGGTCTTCGCGGAGATAGAGAACACCGAATAACCGAGCTTCTCCCGCTTCGAGAGATAGTCCTGCACCTCGTCTGCGACCCCCAAATCGTTCTTGTTCAAGCAGATGCAAGCTTCAAGACCCCCTGCGCTGGCCGCGACGAGGTAGCGGTCCACCAGCATCGGATCAAAATCAGGCCGAGTGGGGGTCACCACAATGATAATCCCCTTCAGATTCGCGGCAAGGAGTCGCTCTTTGCCCCGCACGTCACGCCGCATCAGGACGCGTTCGCGCTCCTCAACCCCCACCAGTTTGCCACCGGTCCCCGGAGCCTCCTCCCATCGAACCCGATCTCCCACCACGGCCCGCTGACCGGAGAGATAGCAGACCCGCTCACCCGCCTCATCACGCACCACCACCCGACGCCCGGCGGTGCCTACAACTCGGCCGGGCTGGCCCTTAATGCGAACGTGCTTTGCCTTTTGCTGGCGACCTTTTAATGACATCTGCTTCGGGGCTTACCTTCCAACACCTGATTGTACAACACCATTTTTTCACATCCGGCCCCTAAGGTCCCGCGGCTTTGCCCAACTATCCCCCGGCCAGAAGAACACCCATTTATTGATAGCATCCAATCAGCACAGAGGCTAATTGGTGGGACCAATCACCTGCTGCGACTCTTCAGGCGCCCACCTTTTCTCTTGGCGTGATTTGCCCAAACCCCTCGTAACCACCTGATAAAACGTTGCTTTACTCCACCTTTGCGGGCCAGGAGCCCCGCGCTCTTCCCTCGGAGCTCTATCCGGGGCTCTTTAACGCTACGGGCATCAACCATGGCCGATACCTAAGGACACACAGACACCCGTCGGGTTCTACCCAATGGAAGTCGTACCAACGCAATACGGACAGCCCTTATGAACGTGAACCCACCGCTTTCCCCACCCTTCGCCCTTGGGGCGAATGACCGCGTCCCTGAGCAAGAGGGTAAAAAACTCGGGGTGCAGGAGAGCGTCGATAAGCCGACTCTTTCCTCAAGTGAGGGGAAGCACAACAACACCAAGGGGAAAGTCGGTGCCATCAACCCGCCCACGGGTTCCTCCGACAAACCCAGCTCCATCGACACCTTCGACAAAAGCGCCAGCCAGTCCTACACTGCGACCGCTAAGGGCCTGGGACTTGCCGCTGCCGGGGGAGCGCTCGGAGCCGGCATCGCCGGAGCGGCAGTGGTCGCCACGAAGGCACCGGCAGATCGCTCCTGTTTTGACCACCTCAATGTCCGAGATAAACCAATTAATGAGATCCCCATTCTCCTGTCCCACAACGCCGGCACCGAGCCTGGCTCTCTCCCCATTCTCGCGACCAATCAAACCATGACCATAGGGGAGACCCTCGAAAAGACCCCCGTTCGGGGGTTTGCCATTGATATGCATTATCGCGACGGAGCCCCCGTATTGAATCACGGCGGAGTGTTTGATCCTCTTGTGAAGTCTCCCCCCCTTTCGAGCGCTCTTGATCCTATTGCGGAGTTCCTCGACAAGCCGGGCAATCAGGACGAGGTCGTCTATATTATGCTGGAGAGCTATCTCGGCCAGGATGGCACTGCCAAAGCCCTCCTTGAGATAGAAGAGGCTTTTGGTGACCGACTCTTTTCCCCACAACACGCACTCAATTTCATCAGCGCCAATAGACGGCTGCCGACGGCGGATGAATTAACCCTGAACGGACCACGGGTTATGGTGATCAGTAACATTACCGACGGCTCAATCTCCGATGTTGCATTCAGGTACGGCTGGGCTAACAGCGTCTTTGGCAACACTTGGGAAGATCGTTCCTTATTGGGCTCAATGGGTACCGCACTGCATCCGGACATCGCCGGCGAATTTGATACCGACGAAATGGACCGGCTCATTAGCCAAGGGGGGTTTATTACTATCGATCAGATCTCCCCCAACGACCCCCGCTTCTTTAAGCCCGAAGATAGAGAACTCTTAGCAGCGCGTCCAGATATCTCAGTGGCTGGATTTCTTCACGTCAGTGATGAAACGGCAAACGCGCTCGCCTTTGGTGCAGGGGTGACGACGGCCGTGGGGGCCTCCACCTTTGGACTGGCCACTGCACTCTATCAGGGGATCACAAACGAAAGGCTCATTCGCAACCTGGATAAAACCCTGTACCAAAAGCTCGGGCAGGTTGAGTTGGCAGATCTCGTAGAAACCACTCGAAAAAAAGGGGCCTCCCTCCCCTCTCAGGTCAGGGCAGCAGACCTGGAGCTCCACTGTAGCTCCTCCCTAAAAAACAGCCTCACGTGGAACACCTTCAAAACAGGTGTTTTGTGCACTGTCTCGATCGCCTCCGGGCTCCTGGGGCTCGCGATGCTTCTTCCGCCGGCCTTTCCCATTATAGCGGGATTGGGGATCGGCGCTTTAACGTTGGGGCTTAGCGTTACCATTGTGGCCTCCGTAGTTAATCGAAAGCGCCTCAACAACGCGATTACCAGGGCGCTTACGACGCCAGAGGTTCAACGCCAAAGCGCTGCCCGAGAAAAATTGCTCCAGGCAGAACTCGACGAATTGATTGAAAATCAAGAGTTCTTGCGGGAAAAGCTTGACCAACAGCGCTCAAGCAATCTTCTGCACCGCATAAGCTCATTCTTTTTGGCATCTACCCTCCTGCTTCGCATCAGCAGCATGGCTAAATACGCCATGTCGTTGCTTGGAAAAATCTCCTGGATTGCGCTCGGATTAGTTACGACGGCCAGCACGATAATCAGCTCAGTCCAAAACTATCGTAATCGACAAAAGCGCCTGGAAAAGCCAGGTGACACCACCGTTGAGTGTGTCATGCCCCAGGTTGAGAGGAAGCGATTCTGGTTTTTGGGTTCAACGGCGCTTGAGCGCTTTATCGAAAAAAACCGGGATAGTGTTGGCGCAGCACTGCGTCAGGCGCCCGGCACTGAACTTAAGGATATATTGCGCTCACTCAATCATCCCAACAATAAACAAGTCCGGCAGCGCCTCACCCTGCAATGCTCCATGGAGATTATCCAAAAGGACTTGAGAAAATTCGCAACAAAGAAAAAGATGGCCCTCCAAGGGGCGCAAAAGTCTCCAGACCAGATGCAAAAACTCGTCGAAGAGTTTTTTCTGGAGCGCGTTGCTCAAGCTGCTCATAAGGACACCATGAGCGCTGGCGCCGTCAACAGCGTCAAACTCGCAGCGGTCGTCGGGGGATTGGGCTTTGTCTTTCCTCCTATAACCGGCGTCTTCCTGGGGATAGCGTTCGCAGTGCCGGTTGTTGGACTGGTGGTCTCTAAAATTGCCGCTGTGAACGAGCGCAAGCGGTTTCGTAAAGCCATGCAAACCTGCCAGAATCTCCCGAGCGAGTCCCCTGAGGGAGATCTCCGAGGCAAATTAGCCCAGCATCAATCCAGAAAGCTTCGTGCCCTCACGAAGCTCGTAAGCGAAGAAGCCTGCCGCTCCGGCGAGCCTTATGGCTGTCTTAGGGCTCACAGTTGGCATCGGCGCTCTCGCCGGATTTATCCGAAGCCGCACCACTCCCGTCACCAAAGGTGAGATCAAGCGTCAGAGCCCTCTTTGGGTGTTTGAAGAGACATGGCCCCTCTGCCCCTCGGGCCCACTCCCCCCCTAAGTCACTGATAAATAATCATTTAATTTATGCTTACGCCTCGGCAAGTCTGCTCTTTTCCGGAGCGCAATCCCTCGGCTGTTTGACGAAACAACCGAGAATGAAGACCGATACTGACCCTGTTGCCCGTGATGGCCTTCTCCATTGAGGATGTGTTTGGTCGCGGACGAAATCAAATACACGAGTCGCACTCTTCAAAGATAGTCGACCCACAAAGCTGCAGGAAAATCATCATGAGTGTAAACGCACTAAAACCAACCCTCTCCGCCATTCGCGCAGATGGCAACATTAACCTTGAAGAAATTGAAGTTCTCATCGACCCTAAAAAGGGTCTCGGCGTCAACACCGACGCGGACGAGTTTGAGCTTTTTCGACGTCTGGCCACGGACATTAAAGTGGGCAATTTAAAGAACGTCACCCCAGAGACCGTTAAAGAGGTCAACGACAACAACAAGAAGCGCCTGGTCCACAAGGGCGTTAAGATTGGCGCCGCGGTTGGCGGCGTCCTGGGCGTTGCCGCTCTCATTGCCACCCCAATCCTGCTGGGGCCTCTGTTCTTCGCGGCACCTGGTATCGCTATGGCTGTCTTAGGGCTCACAGTTGGCATCGGCGCTCTCGCCGGATTTATCCGAAGCCGCACCACTCCCATCACCAAAGGTGAGATCAAGCGTCAGAGCCCTCTCGCTGTGGCCGCGACACGGTTTAAGAAGAACCCCCTGGTACAACGAGGAGTCAAAATCGCCGGCGCAATCGGCGGTACGATCGGCGGTACAGGAGCGCTTGGCGCACTGACGGTAGGGTCCATTGTCGCGATTGCTGCCGGAACTACCAGTCTCGCAGCACCCGTGATTGCTGTCACCGCTGGATACATCGGGGTCTTGGGCGCAGGCGTCGCTCTCTTAATCGGCATCGGAGCCCTGGGCGGATACATTCACTCCAAAGTCAAAGGCTCCGGCGACAAGGACATCCCCACAGGGCCGGTGACTGCCGACGCAGAAGCCGTCGCGCTGCTTGAAAAAACCATCGACAAAGGTGTCACCACCAAAGACTACGTTAAGAAAGGCACGAAGATCGGAGGCATCGTTGCAGGTGTTATCGGTGGTCTGGGCCTCGGGGGCTGGACTGCCGGGACCATCATAACCTCGGCCGTTGCAGGAGCAAGCGGCGGGGCGGTGGCAGCCGGAATAGTCGCTGGGGTCGCCGGCTGGTACTTCCTTCCCGTCGCAGGTGTTGTCTTGGCCGCAGCCGCCCTCTCTGTGGGCATCGGCGCCCTGGCTGGCTTCATTCACTCCAAAGTGAAGAAGCAAAAAGATTAACCCCCTCTCAAAATGAAAACCTCTTAAAGAGGGTGGGTCTTTCCCACCCTCTTTTTTTTTGTTTAAAGAGCGCCTCCCCTTAAGGCCAACACAGCCCTCTCACCAACAAACCTGAGCAGCCCTGAACCTTCAAAGCAAAGCCCTGTTTTACCTGACCTAAGGGGACAGAAAACTCCTCGCGGAGGCTCCATAAAAGAGCCCTTTAAGCTTCCCCCTCTTAATGTTTTTTTTGCTCGCCGATTTATGGCATAGGTAGGGCATGAAAACCGGTCTTGATATCCTCCTTGAGAAGCCTCCCCAAAAACTCGCCTCCCAAAGAGTCGGGCTTGTGGCCAACCCCACCACCATCAACCGAAGCCTCCACCACGGGGTGGACCTGATGCACCAGCACCCGGGCATCAACCTCGTTCAGCTCTACGGACCCGAGCATGGCATCCGGGCCACCGCCCAGGATCAAATCGACGTGGAGGGGAGCACCGATCCCATCACCGGGCTCCCGGTGGTTAGCCTCTACGGCAAGACCTTTGAGTCGCTCGCCCCCTCCCAGGAGTCGCTCAAGGCCATCGACACCTTGATCTTCGACATTCAGGACATCGGCTCCCGCTATTACACCTACCAGGCCACCATGGCCCTCTGCATGCAGGAGGCCGCCAAAGCGGGAGTCTCGGTGCTGGTTCTCGACCGCCCCAACCCCATCGCGGGCCACCAGGTGGAGGGCGGGGGGATCCTGGACGCCCTGCGCAACTTCTGCGGCATTTACCCCATCCCTCAGCGCCACGGCATGAGCGTGGGTGAACTCGCGCAATTCTACAACGCCACCTTTGATCTGCAATGTGACCTGCAGGTCATCGCGGTAAAGGGCTGGAAGCGCCACCAATATTACGACGCCCTCGACTACCCCTGGGTGCTGCCTTCGCCCAATATGCCCACCCTCGACACGGCCATCGTTTATCCGGGGACCTGCCTCTTTGAAGGCACCAACATCTCAGAGGCCCGAGGAACCACCCGCCCCTTTGAGCTGCTCGGCGCCCCCTTTATGGACGGTTATGCACTCAGGGATGAAATGATGCGCCTGGAGCTTCCGGGAATCACCTACCGCCCCGCGCATTTTGAGCCCACCTTCCACAAGTTTGCCAACGAGCTCTGCAACGGCGTTCAGCTGCACGTCACAGATCGCGAGGCCTTCCTCCCCTACCAGACAGGCCTGGCCCTGCTGTGGGCGATTCGAAAGCTCTGGCCTCAGGAGTTTAAATGGAAGACCGATGTTTACGAGTTTCGGGACGACGTCCCGGCCATTGACCTGCTCACGGGCTTTCCCGAGGTGCGGGAGGCCATTGATCACCAAAAGCCCCTTAACGCTGTTCTGGAGCTGGCCGCTGCGGGCCGGGAGCTCTATGACGCTCATCGGGATGCGGCGCTGCTCTACGAATAGGTGCCCCCTGATAAGCGCTGAGCCCCATCTCCTTGGTGGTCTCACGCACCGCCATCAAAAACGAGTTCACCACCCCATCGTCCACCTGACCAATGCACCCTATCCTGAAGGTATCCTGGGTGGTCAGCTTGCCTGGATAAATCACAAAGCCCCGCGCCTTCAGGCAATCGTAAAAACGCTGAAACTCAAACTCCGGCTCTTCGGGGGAAAGAAACGTGACAATAATGGGTGCCTGCTGACTGTCCTTAAGCAAGGTCTTAAACCCCAACGCCCGCATGCCCGCAACCAGCGCCCCGCAATTGCGCTGATAACGCCCCAGGCGACCGGCAACCCCGCCCTCATCCCTTAGCTGATCAAGGGCTGCATCAAGAGCCGCCATGACATGGGTGGGCGGCGTAAAACGCCACTGACCGTTGCGCTCAAAGCCACGCCACTGCTCGTAGAGATCGAGGCTCACCGAACTCGAGACACCCTCGCAAGCGGCGAGATGGGAGCGACGGATGATGGAGAACCCCATCCCGGGCACCCCCTCAAGGCATTTGTTGCTTGAAGCGGTGAGAGAATCAAAGGCGATGTGGGCAGCGTCGATGGGCATCGCCCCAAAAGCGCTCATGGCGTCAATGTGAAGACGACGCCCGCGCTGCTTGACCACACCCGCGATACCGTCAATCGGGTTGATAATCCCCGTGGTCGTCTCGCAATACACCACCGCCACGTCTGTGACGTCTGGGTTCTGCGCCAGAAAAACATCCACTCCTCCGGGCTCACAAGGGAGATGTTCGGGCCACTCCAAAACCTCCACGTTTCGCCCCATGGTCCTGACGATGCTCACCATGCGCCGTCCATAGGCGCCGTTGACCAGCACCAGAAGCCGTCCCTCCCTGGGGATCAAGGTCTGCAACGTAGCCTCTATGGCGAAGGTCCCGCTCCCCTGCAGCATCACACACTCATGGGTCTCTGCGGCTCCCGACAGGTCGAGAATTCGGCGCCGGACCCGGGCGCAGAGGTCGATAAACTCCTGCTCCCTCGAGCCCCAATCCCGTAGCATCGCCTCTTTTGTCGCCCTCGAAGTCGTCAAAGGTCCCGGGGTCATTAAGTAGTGGTCGTTGCCTGTCTCATTCATCGAGCGTTGCCTCCTGAAGTTCAGGCCATTCTACGACCTGAGGGGAAAAGATCGTATTCATGGGCTTATTCATAAAGCCAATTGATTATTTTTTGTTTTGTATAAGTTTTATTTTGATGCCATGGCGCTCCCATGGCCTTAAGTTTTGCTCAACTCAGAAGCTTTCACGCGGTGGCCGTGAAGGGCACCGTCACAGAAGCCGCGCGTTTCCTGCGTGTCACCCAGCCAGCAGTCACAGCCCAGCTAAACGCTCTGGAGAGGGAGTCCGGTGCAGAGCTTTTTGTGCGCACCGGGCGTCAGGTTCACCTGACAGAATCCGGCCAAGAGCTGCTGGCCATCAGTCGGCGGATGTTCGGCCTGGAACGCGAGGCCGAGGAGCTGCTCACTTCCCTGGGCGAGCTCAGCGCTGGTCACTTGCGAGTGGGAGCGGATGGGCCCTTTCACATCCTTGAAAACCTCAAGCTGTTCAGCCACCGATTTCCGGGGGTGCGTATCTCGGTGAGCATTGGCAACAGCGCCGAGGTCAAAAAGCGCCTCCTTGAATACGAAACAGACATCGCAGTTCTCGCGCAACTCGAAGAACACGATCCTCGCTTTTTCACCATCGCGCAGCGGCCCTATCCAATAGTGGCCTTTGTCAATCACGAGCACCCCTGGTCCAAACGCCAGAGCATCCGGCTCGCCGAGCTCGAGAACCAGCCCATGGTGCATCGCGAGAGCGGCTCCACCACCCGACAGGCCTTTGAGCGGGCTCTCAACCGTCATCAGATTCGGCCCCGCTTTGTCATGGAGATCGGCAGCCGCGAGGGGATCCGCGAGGCCGTCGCCCTTGGACTGGGGATAGGAGTAATCTCAGCAGAGGAGCTGGGTTGTGACCAGCGCCTGCACGCGCTGCCCATCGAAGACGTTGAGATTTCAGCGCCCGAACGTGTGGTTTGTCTTAAAGAGCGCCGCAACTCCAGAGTGGTGAGCGCCTTCAGGGAGATATGCTATCCCGACTCCTGCATGGAGCCTCCCCCGGAGACAGCGAAGCCGGCGGAGGTGGCTACAAGGTCTTCCTGGTAGAGAACGCCGCCCGGGTCAGCCCTACCACCTGCTCCTTCTGCGCAGCAAAGGAGCGCGCAAAGGAGAGCTGGCTCTTTGCCCGATGAAGGTTGTGATGTCCGGCGCTGGCAAACTCAACCCGGTCCCAGCCAAAATAAGACTCTTGCAGTGCGTCCGTTAGAAAGCGCACCGTCAACTCCAGGGCGATGGTCTCGACCCCTACGGGAATCGCGTTGATCTCCGCAGGACTTAGAAAGGTCCCGCCTCCCTCCGCGTAGCCTTCAAGCGCGGCCTGATAGCACTCCGGCGCAAACTCAGAGTCGGCGCGAGACTCTCCGGTGGGGTTGCACCAGGAGCGCAGGGCGTCACCCAGCTCCACCGCGATGTTCATGTGCCCGAGGGTGTCCAGATCGATCAGGCACAGGCCCTCCTCCTCGGGGGTGAAGATGAGGTTGTTGATCTTCAGATCTCCATGCACGATGCGCTCAGGGAGTCCCTCCAGGGAGGGAAGCTGCTTCAGCCTCTCCATGGCCTCTTCGGCCAGGGGCTGCACCTCAGCATGAAGTTTATGAAAGTCGTGGGACTCCAGGGTCTCCACCAAGCGGCGCACATGGGCTGAAGTGTCATGCACCCCGACGCGCTGGTTTCTAAACTCGTATTTAAAGTCCTTCACCGCCAGATGAAATCGTGCCACCAGCAAACCTGCCGCGTGGCAGATGAGTGGCGAGTCCACCGCCGAGATGTTGCGCCCTTCAATCCAGGTCATGACGCGCCAAAGCCCACCCTCGCCGTCGATATGCCACAGCTCGTTGGAGCGCGTCCGCAAAAGCCGCGGGGTCACAAGACCCGCGGCATCCAGACGCTGCGTGATGGCCTCAATGTCGTAATGAACTGCCGGCCCAAACATGGGGTTGAGACGCTGCAGGACATATTCGGGTCCCGAAGGGCCCATGGAAACCCGAAAGGTCTGGTTGATATGGCCCACCTGAACATGGTCAACCCGACCGGCTTCAAAGCCCCAGGCCTTCAACACGGAGTTGGGGACCCCTTCATCGGAGTACCCGATAAGATCTTCATCGGTCATTGGAAGAGCAACTAACGACATAGGAGTCCCCCGTCAATTAACCTGCATTCAACCAGTCTGCGAAGGCCTCAAAGGAATATTCTCGCCCGAGAAAGTCACGCACCATGTCCGCCGCGTCCTTCGAACCGCCAGGGCCGAGGATCAACTCCCGATAACGATACGCGGGAGTGGGGTTGAGTAGCCCATCTTTTTCAAAGACGCTGAAGAGGTCCTTGGCGATCACAAGAGACCACATGTAGGTGTAGTAAATCGCTGAGTACCCATCGAGGTGTCCGAAGCTGTAATGAAAGTAGGTGTCATCAACATAGCGGTAGGGGCTGTAGCGATTCTGCAGCTCCTTCATCATGTCCGTCGTGTCGAGCCCTTTCGGGTCCCGGTTGTAATAATTGAGTGACACCGCCGCATAGAACATCTGCTGGCTGATCCAGAGGCCCTTCCCAAAATCCGACGCTCGATTCATGCTCGCGATCAACTCGTCGGGGATCACGTTGCCCTCCTTATCGGACGCGAAGGTCTTCAAAGAGTCCGCATCCCACGCCCACTCTTCCAGCATCTGCGAAGGCGCCTCCACAAAGTCCCACTCGGTGTTAAAGCCGGAGACCCCCACCCAGCGGTGGTTGCCACCAAAGAGGTGGTGCAGCAAATGGCCAAACTCGTGGAAGAATGTCTCCACCTGACCGTGCTCCATCAGCTCGTCACCCTCAGGAAAGTTGCACACGAGCGAGGCGATGGGAAGCTGTGCCCCCGTCACCCCCGAACGGAGAGGAAACGCGGCGGCGTGGCTGTACTTGTTGTCGCGGGGGTGCATGTCCAAATGAAATTTTCCGATGACCTCGTTGCTCGCGGCGTCGATGAGTTCATAGGTCTCAACCGAGGGGTGCCAGGTGGCTGCATTCTTTACCGGGACGTATTTGACCCCAAACATCTTTCCGGTGATGTCGAAGATCCCGGAGCGAACTTTGTTGTAGGTAAAATATTGTCGGACCGCCTGGGAGTCGAGCTGATAGGCCTCCCGCTTCACCAGCTCTTCAATATAGGACTTTTGCCAGTCACCCACCTCGGTTGCGCCCGGGATCTCCTTCTGGAGTCGCGCCAGAAGCTCCGCATAGTCTCCCTCAGCGCGCTTGGCGGACACGCTGGCCACCTTCTCAATAAAGTCACGGGCGGCGGTGTCCGTCTTAATCATCTTGTCTTCGGTGATATAATGAGCCCAGCTCTTATATCCCAGCAGGGTCGCCAACTCGTAGCGTTTAGCCAAAAGCTCATCCAACACAGGGCCGTTCTCAGGGTAGCCTCGCTTGCGAAACTCTTTGTAGAGTGCCAGTCGGGAGGCGTCGTTGACAGCGTAGGTCATGAAGGGGATGTAATCAGGGTAGGTTGTGGAGATGCTGACTTTCCCTTCGGCGTTCGGCTTGTGGGCGTCGATATAATCCTGCGGGAGACCCTCCAGATCGGCCACCGAGTCGAGAGTGATGGTTCGGACAGACTCGCGGATGTTCTTGCCAAAGGTCTGGCCCACCTGCACGAGCTCCTCCTTGAGCGCACGGACCCGGTCCCGAACCTCCGCGTCCTTGTCCACACCGGAGCGGCGAAAATCGCGGAGAGTATTTTTGACGTAGCGGCGGGTGATAGAATCTTCAGCGCTGACGTCCACCGCGCTCACCGCGTCGTAGAGGGGGCGCGAAAGGCTGATGGTGGTGATCAACTTGCGGTATTCCTGCTCGCAGGTGTCTGCGGCCTCGCGGATGTGCTCATTGGGATGAACCGCGCCGTAAAGCCCCGCCATGCCCAATCCGGAGTCAATGGTCATCCACAGCTCGTTGAGGGGCTCCAAAATGGAGTCCACGGTACGGGGCCCCTCCACAGTCTCCATCGCCTTGAACTGCGCGGTGGCCTTTTTCAAGCCGGCGTTGCACTCGGCGCTAAACGCTGCCGACGCAGCGACGTCTGCCTCGTTGAGGGCAGAGCCCGTTGAATTAACGGTAGCGCAAGCCACCTGGGCAAGTATGGGCAGAATCAGACTCAAACGTTTCACAGCGGTCTCCCGGTCATCATAAGGTTCGCAAGAGGTCTAAGAGCGCATGCCCGGCCCTCAGTCAACCGGGTTTCGCAAAATTCAATTTCCCCCTACCCACCTCGAATATTCCCTGATACCAAGGGTCTCTGGATTGGAATGGTCAACCAAGGAGTTCGTCATCCTCATCTTCATCAGCCGGATTCTCTGCGCTCTGCCCATTGGGCTGCTCCTTCGACTGGGGCGTCTGCTGGGCCTTGTCTGGTATTATCTCCTCCCGATCCGGGTAGGAGTCGCCCGGCAAAATGTCGAGCGGGTCTATGGGGATAGCCTCTCACCGGCGCGTAAGCGTCAAATCGTGCGCCGCTCCTGCCAGAACCTGACCATGACCATCCTCGAGGGCTTCCGGCTGCCGATTCTCAAAGAGCCCCGCGAGGCCAGCCGAATTGAAACCCGAGGGATGGAGCTGCTCCGAGAGCCCACCGAGCGAGGCCTGGGAGGGTGCCTTGTCAGCCTGCACCTTGGCAACTTTGAGCTGGCCGTTGGCACCATGGCCACCCAGGGGCTCCCCATCCACATCATCTACAAAGACATCAACTGGAAATCAGCCCACAACTTCTGGAACCTGGTCCGCCAAACCACCGGAGTGTCCGCCATCGCCCCACGACGCTCCAAAAACCGCATTAAAGAGGTCCTTCGCCAGGGAGGGCTGGTTGGCTTCGCCGCAGACCAGCACATGCCTCCTCACCGGGGAATCGTATGCGAGTTTATGGGGCAGCTGGCCTCAACCACCCCCGCCCCCTGCCGCTTCGCCCTTGAGACCCAAACTCCGATCCTCTTCGCCTACACCTATCGCCAACCCGAAGATCCCACTCGCCACGTGTTTCAAGTGGAGTCCTTCGAGATAGAGCTGCCCCACGATTCGGACGCCGAGAATATTCGTCACAACTCCCAGCGCCTCAATGATCGCATCGCCGAGGTCGTCAAGACCTACCCCGAACAGTGGCTCTGGCAGCATAAGCGCTTCAAGGTGCAGGACAACCCCGAGGCCTGGCAGATCCCCACCCACCTGCAAAAGTTGACTGGTACCTGAATAAGCAGGGACAATGAGCCCTATGGCTCCACATCGCAACCACATCCCCTATGAAGATCCCTCCGAAAAAGCCTCCGCTCTGCTTGAGGATGCCCCCTCTCCCCGTCGGCAAACCCTGATCCAGGTGGGCAAGCTCCTTGGAGCTTTCACCTCCGGACTGCTTCTTGGGGTGCTGCTGATTCCTGGGCCCGACGCATCCCTTCAAGCGCAGCTGCAAGAGGCACAGACCCGGGTCCAGGCACAAAAAGTCACCATCAAAAAGCTTGAGCGCTCCCTCAGCTACCAGGCCCCCGCCACCAAGGACGGCCCCCGGGGACTGAGCCCTCAGCACCGGACCATGATAGAGACCCGGGGCGCGGAATACGCCCAGGTCCTCAAGCGCGCGAACCACAAACCAGCGTCCGACCTGGTGCACTGGTTTGTCAGTCGGTGGGTCTCGATGCTGAGTCAGTCCACCCACCACGAGCGCACCACCACCCGCGCGATCCTGCTTCAACAGTTTGTCAGCGCCATGGCCAAGAACCTCAACCCCGGCGACTATATTGAGTGGCAAATGGAGTTCTTGGGCCAGCCATGGCTCGGAGAAGTCTCTGTAGATTTTGACGGGGACGGCTACCCCACCACCCTGCAGGGGAAAAATCCCCGGGACGGGTTCACTCAGGTCTCGGTGTGTCAGATCGCCATGGCCCTGAATCAGGCGGTCACCAACGCGCAGGTGTTGTTAACCCCCAACATTCAATGCGACGCCCCCGCCTCAAGGCTCTCCCTCTTCCTCAGCGGAGCCACCCTGGAGGATGCCCTCACGGAGTTCACCGCCACCCTGAAGAGTCAGGGCTTTCTGGTAACAGACGTCGCATCCAAAGGCCGACGCTCGATTCTAATCGGGCGTCCCTGATCAAAGACTTTAACGCCCCATGGGCGGCATCTGAATTCCCCCGCCAGCCATCATCTTTTTGATGCGCTCTTTCTTCGCCCCCTCAGGAGCGTGCTTGAGGTAGCCCTCAAAGCTCTCCTTCATTTGCTCAGACTTGCCCGCCTGCATCGAGAGCATCCCTCGGAAAAACCAGGCCTCATGGAAAGTGGGGTCTTTTTTCAGCACCGCGTCCAGCCCATCAAAGCCCCCCTGCGCGTCTCCCGTGCCGCTCTTAATCACCGCCGCGTGGGTCAACGCCTCCAGGTGGTCGGGTTGCAGCTGCAGGGTTCTCTCCGTCACCAGTTGGGCCTCCTTGAGCATCTGGGCACGCAGCAAGAGATGCGCCAGCTCCACCATGGCCTCGATGTTGGTCGGGTCTTCCTGAAGCACAGTCAGAAGCTCACTCATTCGCCCTGACTCCGAGCCTGCGCCACCGGCCATGGGGCCTGCGCCACGGGGCGCCATGGGCGCCTGCTGCGAGGGTGGACGCGGTCGGCTCTCCTCTTGCACTGAGAGATAAAGCCCTCCGACGACAAGGACGAGCCCCACACCCCAGACAAAGCCCTTAAGCTGCGGGTGACGGGCCATAAAGCCCAGCACGGGGGAGCTCTCCTCCTCGGAGGGTTGAGCGGGTTTCACATTAGATTTCATCGAGCGCATCTCCTTTGCTCTCTGCTCTCGCAGGCGCAGAGCCTCCGCCGCGTCCCCTTCGAGCCGCTCTCGCTGCTCCTGGTAGGACTCCGGCGTCATTCGCTTCTTATAAAGTTCGAGGTCCCGCAAAAGAGCGACGGCGTGCCGGTAACGCTCTTCAAGATCAACAAGGGACAGCCCCTGATCAACCCCGCGCTCCTTACGCCACAGCCCGACGCTGAGGATCCCACCTCCGACGAGCCCCACCCCACCGGCGATAACAGCGGGCAGCCATTCTCCAAAGAACTCCATCATCTCAAACTCCTCAGTGAAGAACGTCCTGGCGAATCGTCTTTAAATACTCATTCTCGATCTCAGCGGGGACCTCGTCGGGCAGCGCTTCTGCTTCGGCCCTCTCTCGACGGATAAAGCGCAGCAGCCCCAAAAGACACCCAAGCAAAACCAGCGGGGGCAGCACCCACACCAACCAGTTCAGTCCCTCTGCCTTCGGCTCCAGCACCACCCATTCCCCGTATCGGTCCACAAAGTATGCCAGGATTTCCTCCCTGGACTTTCCTTCACGGTGCATCTCGCGAATGCGCGTCATCATGGCCTGGGCCATCTCTGCGGGAGACTCGGCGATGGGCATCCCCTGACAAACGGGGCAGCGCAGCAAAAGACCGATCTGATAGGTCTCATCGGCGGGGGTCTCAATCACCACATCCGTAGGCTGTCCGGTCGCAGCGAGGGGCGCGCCGGAGAGC
Organism: Myxococcota bacterium; assembly: GCA_036230545.1. GTDB lineage: Bacteria > Myxococcota > XYA12-FULL-58-9 > XYA12-FULL-58-9 > JABJBS01 > CAXGXL01. The sequence continues at coordinate 8,183 of JAZAIZ010000082.1, read as the reverse complement.
ATTATTATCAGGAAGAGAGGCAGGCGAAAGATCATGGCGCGGCTCCTGTGGCGGTCTCGGTTAAGAGCTCACGCAGCTTAGAGATGAGCAGTTTTGGGGAGACAACCCCCGCCTCTTTATGACGAATGCGCCCCTGGGCATCGATAAAGAAACTCTCCGGAACCCCGGAGACTCCGTAGTCCATGGCCACTCGGGTGTTCGCGTCCACAAGCTGTGGAAACCCGTTCAGACGTGGCTTGAGATACGCGCGCGCGGCATCCGCAGAGTCCTGATAGATAACCCCAAGAAACTGGACAGAAGAATCGTAGGTCGCCGCGCCCCGCTGCAGGACGTCATGCTCTGCCTTGCAGGGCTCGCACCAGGTGGACCAGAAGTTAATCACCACCGGCTTTCCCCGGTAGTCTGAGAGGCGCACGCGCTCTCCCTCGAGGGTCTCGAGTTCAAAGTCCAAAGCAGGCTTGTCTTTGAGCACAAAGGGTATCGCGTGAGGATCTACCCCAAACCCCTGAGCCAGCACCCAAAAGAGGGGGCCCAAAACCACAAGGCTCGCTGCTATTATTTTCCAGTTCATGGCGCCACCACTCCCGCCCCCTCGGGCAGCTCCACAGCGTGTTTGCGTCGTCGAGGCCACAGCGCAATGAGAGCACCCAGCGAGATCACCGGGAGGCTCAACCACAGCAGAAACACCAGGGGAAAGACATAGGCCTTGATGCCCACCCGACTACCGTCGGGCTTCACCGAGAGCACGCTTAGATAAACATCGGTGGTACCCACGGTCCTGACGTGGGGTGTCGCCACGGGCTCCCGCTGCATCTTATAATAGTTCAGACCCGGGTCCATCGCGCCGATCTTTTCATCTCTGTGAAAAACATCAAACTCGGCTCGAACCACAGTTCGGTTGGACTCCTGAACAACATTGGTTTTCTTGAAGAGGAAGGTATACTCGTTAAGCTGAAAGGTCTGCCCCGGCGTAACGGACACCTCAATGGTCTCCCGATAACTCCGGGAGGCGCCCACCGCCACGACAATCATAACAATCCCCAAGTGCACCACATAGCCCCCAAAGCGGCGCCGGCCACCGAGGATGCTCAACCACAACGCCCTGCCAAAGCCCTCCTGGCGTCTCTCCATTCGCTCAAGGGCGGGGGTGAACATCTCCCAGAGGGTGGTCACCGTCGCAAAGCCACAGAGACCAAAGGTTGCCAGGGTCATGCCCCCACGAAGCCCCATGGACCAACAGACAGCTACGGTAATAAGCCCTGCGGTGAAGGGGAGCACAAAACGCTTGAAGACCACGTCATTTTTCGCTCGCCCCCAGGGCAGCATGGGTCCGACCCCCATCAAAAACACCAGCAACATGCCGATGGGGACGGCCATCTTGTCAAAATAGGGCTCCCCAACGCTTATCTGCTCCCCACGCACGGCCTCATTGACCAGAGGAAAGACAGTGCCGAGAAGCACCGTGAAAGTGAAAACCACAAAGAGAATGTTGTTGAGCAGAAACGCCGACTCGCGGCTGCACACCACCTCAAAGTTTCCTTCATCCACCAGCAGGTGGGAGCGCAGGGAGAGAAGCATCACACACACCACCACCAGAAAGCCCAAAAACCCCAGAAAGAGGGGGCCGATGGGAGATTGGGTGAAGGAGTGCACCGAGTTAAATACCCCCGACCGGGTCATAAAGGTCCCCAGAATCGTCAACAAAAACGAACCCAGCACCAGGCTCAGGGTCCAGACCTTCAGCATGCGCTTGCGCTCCTGAACCACCGTAGAGTGCAGGTAGCCGGTGGCCGCGAGCCAGGGCAAAAAGGAGGCGTTTTCAACCGGATCCCAGGCCCAATAGCCCCCCCAGCCCAGCACTTCGTAGGCCCACCAAGCCCCGAGCAGAATACCAATGGTTAGAAAGGTCCAGGGGACCATGGTCCAGATGCGCAGGGGCTTGAGCCACCCGGCGGTGAGCCGGCCCCGCAAAAGGGCGGCGATAGCGATAGCGAAGGGGATCGTCATCCCCACGTAGCCCAGGTAAAGTGCGGGGGGATGAATCACCATCAAGAGGTGGTTCTGCAGAAGGGGGTTGGGCCCTGGGCCGTCGGTGGGAATGGGCAGGGGGGTGGGTCGAAAGGGGTTGGCCGGCGCCGCCATCAGCATGGCGAAGAACGCCGAGACAAAAAGAATCACCCCCAGGGCGTAGGGAACATACTCGGGGTATCGGCCGCGCATTTTCAAGGTAAAAACGAGGGCATAGGCGCCCAGGATGGCCCCCCAGAAGAGGATCGAGCCCTCCAGAGACGACCACAGGGACACCACGCTCACCCAGGTGGGGGAGGCGTAGCTGCCCACCTGAGCCACATAAGAAACGCTGAAATCCCGCTCAAGGAGCGCGTAAATCATCAAGAGGTTGGCAAAAAACATCGACCAGGCGAAGACATAGACCGCGCGGCCGGCCCAGACCGTCCCCCGGGCGCTTTGCCGGTATCCGGCGACAAAGCCCACCATGGAGCCACCGGCCGCCGCCATAAGAGCAATTAGAATGAGCATATGCCCGAGGGTGCTGATCACAGATAAACTCCTTCAGAATGAAGCAAAGGGCTTCTAGGGCTTTACCACGAAAGCCGCAAGGGGAAAGCCCGCCCCTACGAAAAACGAGTAAAGGCCTGAAAACCGGGCCCCAGGGAAGAGCCCATGGCGCCGCCCCGGCCAGCCCCCACCGGGCCCTCGAGTGCTCACCTTGCGTTTTGGGGAATCTCCATGCCGGGTCAGGGGTTGGTTAAAAGCTAGAAGTTTGCGTGGGAGTATGGTAGCCGAGGCGTAATATGGAGTCACTTAACGTTATACATGTTTTATTGAGTCAGCCAGCCCAGAGCGCGCTAGCCACTCCCGCCCCCCCTCCTCCGGATTTGAGCTTCTGGGGGTCGGTGATCAACGCAGGATTCAGCGAGCAAGTGGTTATGTTGACGCTGCTGGGCTTCTCCGTCACCTCCTGGGCCATCATCGCCTACAAATGGCGGGTTCTGCGACGCGCCCATCGCCAATCGGAGCAATTCCTGGACGCCTTCTGGTCTTCCAAGCAGCTGGACACCATCTACCAAAAGTCTGAGCACCTCTCTGCCAGCCCTGTGTCTCAGGTGTTTCGGGCCGGTTATATTGAGCTGGCCAAGCTCAAAAAGAAAGATCCCCACAACGAATCCACCGACCATGAGCTGGGCAGTATGGAGAGCGTGGAGCGCTCCATGCGACGGGCTGCGGGCAGCGAGCTAACCGGGCTGGAGTCTCTGATCTCCTTCTTGGGGACCACGGGCTCCACGGCTCCCTTCATCGGGCTGCTGGGAACGGTGATTGGAATCATGTCCGCGTTTCAGAAGATCGGGCTGGACAAGAGCGCCGGGCTTGAAACGGTCGCCCCCGGGATCGGCGGCGCGCTCGTGGCCACGGCCTTTGGGCTCTTCGCGGCTATCCCCGCGGTCATCGCCTACAATTATTTTTTAACGCGCATTCGAGTCCTCGACTCCGAGATGGACCACTTCTCTGCCGATTTTCTTAACATCATTAAACGTCACTTCTTTTAAGAAGAGAAAAGTCAGACCACTACGATGGGAATGAGTTCATCAGGATCCCAGCGCGGGATGAGCGAAATCAACGTGACGCCTTTAGTGGACGTCATGCTGGTGTTGATGATCATCTTTATGGTGACTGCCCCCATGATTCAACAAGGGCTCACGGTAGACCTGCCGGAAGCCAGCGCTCCGGCCATGCCTGCCAACGACGAGACCATGATCATCACGGTGACCAAAGAGCGCCGTGTCCTAGTGGGAGAGGCCGACATCCCCTACGCACAACTTCGAGAGAAGCTCGTGGGCAACCGCAAGCTTCAGAAGGAGCAGGAGGTTTATCTGCACGCGGACAGAACCCTCCCCTATGGTTTTATTGTCGATGTGATGGCGATCCTTAAAGAGGCCGGCGTGCAAAACCTTGGAATGGTGACCGATCCAGTATCCACCCCTGAGCAATGAGTTTCGGGAGTAAGTAAACGATGGGTCTGCAAAGAGCTGATGTCAAAGGAGCCGGGTTTCGCTCGACGCTGGTGGGTTCCATGGCTGTGCACCTGCTCGCCGTGCTCGCCTTCTTTGTTTTCGCCGATCATCAAGCCTCATCCCGAAAACGCACAGAGACTCTAATGGTCACTAAATTGGTGCGCCTCGGCAAAAAGCGCCCAGAGCATCTCCTCCCCCGTCTGCAGAAAGCGGCTCCTCCCCAGCCCGCCCCCGCTAAAGCGGTGCCCCCAAAGCCCAAACCCGTCGTCAAAGCGCAACCCCGCCCTCAACCGGTCCCCAAAGCCGTGCCCAAAGCGGTCCCCAAAGCCAGCCCAAAGCCTGCGCCAAAGCCTGCAACGAAGCGCCCTGCCACACCCGCCTCTCCACCGGCCAGCCACAACCTGGGCAGCGTCTTTGACAGGCTCCGGGCTGCGGGCACCGACGCCGAAGAGCCCGAGGGAGATCCCGAGGGAGATGCCCATGGAGAGGTCTCCGAAGCGGGGCTGGCGGTGATCGGCTCCGTGTATGCCACCAAATTAGATCAATCGATTCGCAAATGTTATTTCATCGAGGGCATCGACCCCGCACGCATCGCGGGGAGAGCCACGGTGGTCTGGGTTCGAGTGAATGAGGCCGGGCTCATCGTGGATTTTCGCATCGAGAAACCCTCGGGGGTAGAAGCCATGGATCGCTCGGTCCTCAAGGCCATTCAGGCGTGCTCTCAGGGCCCCAGGCCCCCAAAAGAGTTGCGCCGACGTGTGTACAACGATGGTATTGAATTTGAATTCAAATAATACTCCCTATATCAGCGTCTCCCCACAGCCCTTCAAGCCAAGGGGCCACTAAGATCAAGGATGAATGGTTGATGAAGCTGAACCCTACGATTTCCCGATACCGCTGCCTTCTTATCCTGTGTGGGCTGCTGCTTGCCCCAAGCGTCCACGCCCAGCGCCTGAAAGTCGTCATCGGGGGGGCGGAGTTTCGCCCCTACCCCATGGCCGTCCCCGCACTGCGGGTTGTTGGACAGGACGAGTCTGCAGAATCAAAAAAGATCGCCCGGGATTTAACGTCCATCCTACAACTGGACGTGAACCTCGCCCGCTCCCTGGAGTTCATCTCTCCCCAGACCTACCTCGCCCCCCACCGAGAGCCCATCACCAGCCCAAAATACATCAACTGGATCAACATCGGCGCGTCAGGGCTCATTCGAGGGACCGTCGAAAACCTCGGCCCCAAGATCAGACTTTCTCTGCGCTTCTACGATGTAGTGGGTCAGCGGGAGCTCTTGTCCAAAAGCTACGATGTGGCTGTGCGACACGGCTCCTGGGCCATTCATCGCTTCCTCGATCAAGTCGTTAAAAACCTCACGGGCGAGCTCGGCATTTTCTCCACTCAGATCGCCTACGTTAAGCGCACCGCCAAGGGCAAATCCGTTTATATCTGCGACATGGACGGGCGCAACGAGCGACGCATCACCAACCCCTCAACGCTCAGCCTGCTCCCCGCTTGGGACCGCACCGGCGCGACCCTCCTCTTCACGTCCTATCTGCGCAACAACCCGGATCTCTACCGAATCAACCTCAGCGACGGGAAGCTCGAGTGGCTCTCAAGCAAACGAGGCTTAAACACCGGAGCGGCGATGTCCCCAGACGGGCGCAAGATCGCCCTCACCCTGAGCGTAGACGGAAACACCGAGATTTATCTCATGGACTCCGACGGCAAAAACCTCACCCGACTCACCGACAGCTGGGGACAGGACGTGTCTCCCACCTGGAGCCCCGATGGACAAAAAATCGCCTTTGTCAGCTCGCGCTCGGGCAACCCCCACATCTACACCATGAACGCAGACGGCTCGAACCCCACTCGCCTGACCTTTCGCGGCAACTACAACCAGGAGCCTGACTGGTCCCCCCGCCCCGACGGGAAGATCGCCTTTACTGCCCGGGATGAGCGGCTCCAATACGATATCTTTTTGATCGACCCCATCACCCGAGACATCACTCGGCTCACCCAGGACCACGGTAACAACGAGAGCCCCTCGTTCTCCCCGGATGGCCTGCACATCACCTTCACCAGCACCCGCGCACCTCACTACGGCAAAAAGCTCTACATCATGGACGTTGATGGGAAGAACCAGAATCGGATCTCCCGTCATAATGGCGAATACGAAACTCCCAGTTGGGGACCTCGAGTGGGCTACGCGCTGACACAAGCGCAATAATCATCACCACCGCACTCGCCTTATGCAGAGCCCACGGCCCGAGGCGTCTGGAAAAAACAATAGCTACTCAGATCTAAAGTCGCTATACACGCTCCCCATGAAGTTTCGTCTCCTGGCATCGGTCTCTATCTTCGCCCTGCTCTCGGCCTGCTCCGTTTTTAACCCGGCCACCAGTGGCCCGGTCGCAGCCCCCCAGGCGTTTCGCTCTCCCGCCACTCCACCCGAGAGCTCTCCTGAGTCCCTTGGCTCCATTAACGGGCAAGCGCTCCGCGTCAACCAATTCTCCCCCGCCATCCAGAGGCAGCTGCGCGACGTAGAAAATGAGTTCGCGCAACGGCGAATGCACCTCATCTGGGCTGGTATCGAAGACACGATTGATCAACGCCTCTTAAAAGAGGCCGCAAAGGCCCGAGGACTCTCGATTCAAGCCCTCAAGACCGAAAAAATTGACTCCCTGCTTCGAGAGCCCAGTGAAGACGAGCTCCGCATCATCTATGACTTAAACAAAACCTCCATCGGCGTCCCCTATGAGATCGCAGAGCCCTTCCTGCGACGACGACTTCAGGAAGAGCAGCGAGAAGAGCTGCAAACCATGCTGCTTGGCTCTCTGCGGGAGGGAGCCTCCATCGACTATAAAATCCCTGTCCCCGACCTCCCCCGGGTTAAGATCTCCGCCGGAAACTCCCCCAGTATTGGAGCTCCCGACGCCAAAGTCACACTCATTGAATTCAGCGATTTTCAATGCCCCTACTGCAACCGGGCCCGTGAAGTCATTGAAGAGCTGCGCTCGCTTTACCCTGACGATCTGCGTATCGTCTTTCGAGACTTTCCCCTCAAGCAACACCCCCGCGCGCACAAGGCAGCGCAGGCAGCACAATGTGCTCACAAGCAAGGGAAGTTCTGGGACTACCACAACCTCCTTTTTTCCCACCCCGACGCGCTTGAAGACCGAGACCTCCGAGAATACGCCCGGCAACTCCAGCTCTCCCCCGAGCGCTTCTCTGCCTGCCTGTCGAGCGGAGAAGCCTCTAAAATTGTTGAGGAAAATAGGCTCTCCGGGAAGCGCTATGGGGTCAACGGCACCCCAGCGATCTACATTAATGGGATTAAACTTGTCGGCTTGCTTCCTTTGCCCCTGATAAAGGCTATTATTAACAAAGAGCTGGGGCGATAAACTTCCGGGAGGCCCCAACCATCAACACGTGAAAGGGGGGGGGTTATGTTTGATGCAGTAAAAGTTTTCAGCGCGACCAAGCATAAGGAACGAGACGAGCTGGGGGAAAAGATTACACGATGGCTCAGCGATAGAGAGGACAGCATCGAGATCGTCGACACCGTCATACGACAAAGCTCCGACAGCGAATACCACTGCCTGAGCATTACCATCTTCTACAACCACAAATAATAGATTTGCTGAACCCCCCATGTCAGGACTACACCCCGCCGACTCTGTGGTAGAGACCACCTACACCGTTCTTCCTCCCGACACCAATCATCACGGCACCGCCTTTGGCGGAAAAATTATGCAGTGGATGGACATCACCGCCGGTATCGCCGCCGCCAGACATTGCGGAGAGCCGGTGGTCACCGTGGCCGTGGATGATCTTCACTTCGCTCGCCCCATTCGACTCGGAGAGGTGGTCATCCTCAAAGCAGCCGTGAACCACACCGCGCGCACAAGCATGGAGGTTGGGGTTCGAGTCGAGCGGGAAAACATCAAGACCCGTGAGCGAGAGCATTGCCTCTCGGGGTATTTCACCTTTGTCGCCGTTGACGACCAGGGCCGCCCCACCGCGGTCAGTCCTCTCGAGCCCCTCACCGCAGACGACATCCGCCGCCACGACAACGCCGCTAAACGACGGCAAAAACGTTTAGACCGGCGCAGCAACAAGTAAGTCCCTTCAGAGACCGTCCTTATAATCAACCACGGT
>JAZAIZ010000081.1:0-4789 GCA_036230545.1 Myxococcota bacterium | reverse complement strand
TCCAGAGTGCAACCCGCCTCTTCAGGATCGAACATTCCTGGCCAGATTGTCTTCTTATCGTATATGCAGCCCTGCCAATTCGCCATATCTAACCTCTGTCCGAGAACACTCGCCCCTTGTAATTTAGCCCCCACCAAACTTGCGCCACCAAAATCCGCACCATTCAAATTCGCCCCTTGCAAATCAGCATAATCCAGGTTCGCCCCGTTCAACGCGGCAGATTTCAAATTTGCGTTTCGCAATGACGTGTTCCTGAAAAAAGCGACCATTAGTGCTGTATTACTCAAATTTGAATCATCGAGTATCGCTCGGTCTAAACATGCCCCACGCAGGTTTACGCCTGAGAGATTACAACCACGCAGATCGAACTCACTCAGTAATGCCCGGTGCAGCTCGAGGCCCCTCAAGTCAGAATTCTTTAGTGAGTTGAGTTCTAACTCGATAATCTTCCCAGTTTCACATATGATTTTAATCACTTGTTTCCCCAATCTACGGCATCCAAAAACACGTCCGACCAACTCCGACCACTTTCCTTAGCACGATGCACTGCCCGAGTTCCTGGAGTTTGCGCGGGTTCTCTGCCAAATAATCGCCCTGAAACATAACGATGATTCCCATCAACTATTACGCCTCCATCAACTTTTATTGGCGGAGCGCGATCACCAGCAGCTAATCGGTCCACGTATCGCCGAACCGCAGGAACAGAAATCGCCGCCTGGTCACTCTTCAGTGGTGCATCCTTCATCGCTGCCCTAATTATATCATCTGTAACATCGGCGCCATTCTTTACAGTTTTAGCTGCCCCCGCACCCCGCCCACTTGGTTTCGACCTGGCAGCCGCTGCCGCAAACAAACCCCCTACGCCGACGATCTTGCCAACTGTGACCCCCATCCTGTACGATTCATCAAACAATGCATTACTAGAATACCCTCCTTCCTCCGGGTTGTACTCCACGCGGGCCATCGGGTTATCATAACAATCGCGAGCATTGAACATAGCCTCAAGCATCATTCGGCCACCATTCGCCAAACCGTGCGCAAAACCCTTCAACGCCGCCAGACTCGCCTTCAACTCTACGTTTGGCTTTTTAAACCGGGAAGGCTCAGGGGCATCCTCGATCCTGGCTGCACCGTTGTCTCCGGAATCCGCATCCGGACCAGGCATGCCCTCCGTATCTTCATCCCCCACGCTCGCATACCCACTCGGGTCCAAATACCGAAACGGGTTGTTCATCCCATACGTATAGCGATTAAAGCTCTGCAGGTTGTAAGGGTACTGAACAAAGATATCCGCCTGAAGAAAGCGGGCCACCAGCGGGTCGTAGGTTCTGCCGCCCATGTCAATCAACCCAAGCGAGTCCTGCGCTTCGTGCCCCGTATAACCAAGGTTCATCCTCGCATCAGGCGCCGCAGCCCCTTCGCCCTTGGGGTCCCACGCCTTCACGCCGCCAAAGGCGGAGAAGGTCTGACGCTGAACAACATTCCCATCCCCGTCAGTGATAACAAAGGGCGACCCCATCCGGTCTTTAATCGGATAAAACTCCTGACTCAAAGACTCCCCTTCCGTCCGACGAACCTCCGCCACAACCCCATCCGGCCCCGAGATATAAAACTTGTGATGAACCGTCCCCGAGAGCGTCGTCTGACGCTCATAGAGCCCACCAACATAAACCGTGGTGCCCTGCTCATCCCGACGGATAGCGCGGCTCTCATCCGCATCATAGACGTTGCTGGCGACCTCCTGGCCCCCATCATCCACAATGGTCCGAATCTTGTTAAAAGGGGTGTAGGTCAGTCTGTGACCAGGCCGAGAGGTCTGGTTGCCATTAGAGTCATAACCATAGCGCCCAAGGTCCGTCCGGGTCACCGCGTGGGGGTGAGAGCTGGTGTAGCCATAATCTCCCACGTTCGTCCTAAACACAATGTTGCCAGCGTGGTTATAAGCCGTCTCCGTGAACCCGGTCAGGGTAAAATTGCTCCCCGGCCAAGAGAAGAAATCAGACGAAGGCATGCTCAAACTCGACTGCCTGAGCTCATCCTTTCCCGAGTCGGTCGTCCGAACCCCAGCGTAATAGCTGACGGGAGTTCCCGACCCCAGCCCATTCGACCAGGCCCACGTCGCCGCATAGCGCAGCCGGTGCAGCTTGTCGTACTCAAACCTCTCCCGCATCGAGCCAATCGAGCGAGACTCCACGTTCCCCGCGTCATCAGAGCCCGTAGTCTCGTTGAACCAATCGGTCCCCCTGGCACCACGCCCGGCCCTGTTGTAGCGCAGGCGCCGCAGGCGATCATAGGTTCGGGTCACACTCCCCCCATTCCCAAGGGTAGCCGCTTCAAGCTGCCCTTCGGCGCTCAAGGCGTTAGCTTTCCACCAAACCTTGCCGTGGCCGTCATGAATCGAGGTCAGGCGACCCGCCTCGTACTCTCGGTGAGCCACCAGAGACTCTCCCCCCTTCACCGGATAGGTGATGGTGTCGAGGAGTCCATCCTCCTCCCGATAGCTGTTGCTCACCACAAAGCGCCCCTCATCCCCATAATCAAAGGTGGTGGTTTTCGGACGTCCCTTCCCGTCATAGGTGTAGTGCTTCTCAATCCCGTCAGGGCTCACCGTCGAGTCCAGGCGGCCATAGCTGTCATAAAACCAGCGCGTATCCCCATCCCGGTCTCTACGTCGCAGCAGCCGGCCCAGAGAGTCATAGGTGTGGGTGGTCACATCGCCGTTAGCATCAACCACCTTCACAAGCTCCCCAAACCCGTTGTAGGTGCGCTGCCGCAGGCCGGTGTCAGGGTCATCAAGGCGAGTAACGTTGCCATAAGCATCCGCAGTCACCTCAACCACGCTGCCAGCTGTGGAGTCCATGGCTGCCCGCAGGTGGCCAAAGGGCCCATACACCATCCTCGAAACGCTCCCAAGCGCATCAATGCTCTTCACCGGGCGCCCCTGGGTATCAAACTCTCGGCTCGCAGACACACCAAGCTGATTGGTCTGGGTGGTCACCCTTCCGCTATAGCTCCAACTAAGGGAGGTATCGTCCGGATAGGTCGTCATCACCGGACGGTTCAGTCCGTCATAGAGGTGCCCCACAACAGAGGCCTCATTCGTCGCCAGTTCATAAGAATACTCCGGATGATTGCTCGCCCACTCCACGCGTCCTCGCTCATCATAGGCGGTGACCGTCCAGGCATCCCCAAAAACAACTCCATCGCTGCTATTCGACTTCAAAGTGCGCACACGGCTCACCACCTCGCGGCCCAATCGGTCAAGACCCGTGTGGGTCTCCACATCCGTTTGGCTGATCACCGTCACCCTCTGCCGCACAAGCGCTCGGTCGTCACCGTCCCCGCTGCCCCAGGCCTCAAGCACGCTCTCCACCACACGTTCATCAGGAAAAGTCTCTTTCACCACCCGTCCAAACGAGTCCAGGGTTTTGGTGGTCACAAGACCCGCCGGGTCCTTCACCTCGGTGGGCACCCCAAAGGCGCGGTCATAGGCAGTAAACTTCGTCGTAAGACCCCCGGTGGTCACCGAAGCGGGCCAGAGGTATTCTCCCTCGTAGGAAGTGCGAGTGATTCTGTCGGCCTCACCCTCAGCGCTCACCAGCGTCTGAAACACGTTGCCAAAAGAGTCATAGGAGTAGGTGGTGGTGGTATACTCTCTCTCAGCCGAGGGCTCCAACCCGCCGCCAACAACAGTCGCCTTCGCGACCTTCCCTTCAGACGTATAACTAAAGCGCTGAACCCGGGTCTGCCCGCTCTCGCAACCCGACCGGGCCGTCAACACACCACCGAGCTCGGCATCAACCAACTCAGCTCTCGCAATCACCTCACCCACCACTCCCAAAGCGGCGAGTGGGGCCGAATAATCTGCCAAAATAGCGCCACAACCAGAGCCCTCTGCGCACACATTCAACTCCGGAATCGGCCCAAGGGGCTCCCCCCCACACAACACAGGAACAACACTTTCAGTCCTGCTCTCGTCAACCAGCCCTATCAGCCAATTGTCTTCATCGGTTCTGTTGCCACCATAAGACAGGTCCAATTCAACGCTCTGACCGTCAAGATTCCTCGACAAGCTCCAGTCCAGCTGCCCATTATCCGCCCGATAGTCTCGGCGAACAGAACTAGCCTTAAGGAGGGCCGGCTCTGCCGTGGAGCCCTCTCTCCCCGCATAATCCCACTCAAGGTGGGCTTCCTTCTCAACAAACGCAAAATACAGCCCCGCCGCGTCTTTCTTAACGCTGTGCTCATAAAGGGCCTCGGTCACCTGCACGGCTTCCCCGTTTTCCACAACCTCCTCTCGAACAAAGAGCGGCTTGCCCCGATAGGCAAACACCTCAACGCCCCCATTCAGCCTAATCAAGCTCCGGTTGTCTCGGTGCGTGATGCTCTTGCGCCCCATGGTCTTGTCATCAATAACCGTCGAGCCCATCCCAAGGGTTCCGTGCCCCTGAACATGCACTCTAAAGTCACCATAGCGATAAGCCCGCTCATGCTTACGACCACCCCCAAGGGAGGTATTAAACCCAGCCACCAGAGGCATCTTCGGGCCCTGGCACTGCACCGGAAACACACATTCGGTCCCCTGGGTGTGAACATCCGGCCCCGGAGCATACGCAACTTCAACATCCGCGAGCGCCTCAAAATCATCGTCGCTGCCATCAGCTCGAAGACCGTGAATCACGCCCTTCACCAAATCAGCCACAGCGCCCTTGCCACGGTAAAAGCCCCACGACACCTTCCCAGCGGTCTTCTCAGCCTGCAAAAGGTCCAACATCCCATCACCGTCAGC
>JAZAIZ010000080.1:0-5722 GCA_036230545.1 Myxococcota bacterium | reverse complement strand
TGGAAAATGAGCAAGCAGGTGAGGACGTTTGGGGTGGTGAATTGTTGTAGAGGGCCGATTAACAAAGGGGCGCGAAATGGGCGGATTTGAAAAATACCAAAGCAGCATGTTGCTTCTGGGGTTCGTTGTTTTGGCCATGCACTCAGTGAGCTGTGTTTCAGTCAAAGAGTTTGAGGATTGTGCGGGAAACGCGGTTGAGGGCAGGTGTGATACAACCAACCAGCAGATAGTGGATTGTGCAGGTGCCCCAGGTGGCAGCGCTCTTGAAGATGAGTGTGGGGTTTGTGACAGCGACGCTTCCAATGATTGTGTTCAGGATTGTTCGGGTGTTTGGGGTGGCAGCGCTCTTGAAGATAAGTGTGGGGTTTGTGACAGCGATGCTTCCAATGATTGTGTTCAGGATTGCTCGGGTGTTTGGGGTGGTAGCGCTCTTGAAGATGATTGCGGTGTTTGTGACCATGATTCATCCAATGACTGCGTGTCCGATTGCTCAGGGGAGCTGGTTGACTCCCTTCAATGGTTTAGCGCGGGCACTTCGGTCGCACTTGCCGGCACTCTGGAGTTTGGGCAAACCCACGTAACCGGTGTTGACGACCCTCGCATCGTTCCTCCCCTGGTGCAGCAGCGGGAGACCCTTATTCTTTTCACCCCTGACACGCCGCTTGTTGCCGGCACCGACCTTCGCATAGCAGCGTTTAAGGAGGGAACGCTCTTAGGGGTGATTCAGGCAAACCCGCCGGAAGCCTTGCCCCAGTCCCTCGAGCAGCTTTACACCCAGGTGACTCTTGATCCTTATAGCACCACCGCCTGGAGCGGATTCTTGCCCTGGAATTGGCTCAGGGAAGGAGTGAAACTGCATGTTGGGTATGTCTCAGGAGGTGCTTTGCGGGAGAAAACTCATGCCTTTAGCGGTCTCGGTGCGCCTCATCGCATCACTCTCTCTCGTGGTAAGATTATCCTTTTCGGCAAGGACGATGAGCTTGATAGCGCTTTCCTCAAACGTGGCACCCTGGCTCAGGATATGTTCGCTACCATGCCTATAGCTGAGATGCGCGTGGTCGACTCAACCCCGTGGGAGCTTGACTATATTGTCGTGGCCAGCAGCGCAGGTCCCACTCGAGTGAGTAGTGTGGGGGAGTATGCCGCGGCCACCGATGGCGCGGATCGCTGGCCGATCTTAAAAAACCAGTTTGCGTTGCGCATGAGCTCCTCCAATACGGGGCGTGGTTTGTGGCGCACAGAGGCGGGTACCGACAGTTCCCCCTACAGTTTTGGTACCTCCATGGGGATGGGATGGGTGAAAAATGATGACGGCACCTACTCCGACGCGAACAACGCTCCCCACTATGCTGGTTGGACCGGATGGAATGCTATGGGGTTGTCGCAATGCTCCAATTTCACGATCCATGAGCTGGGGCACTCGTTTACCATGCATCACTTTGAAGGAGGAAAGGCCGCTGCCTGGGGTATCGCGGATGAGTATCCCTCCGATGGTGTGAATCTTGTTACCCATCCCTGGGGTTTTGATACCACCCGGCGACTCTTTCGCACCTGGTATCGCGTTGAGAGTAGTGGCATCGCCACCCACGCAGATGGCAGCTATGTGGGCAAGCGTGACCCCTTGAATGGCGGTGAGAGTGCCAATGCCGTCACGTGTTTTCCTCAGTACACCGCTTATCACTCCCGCAAGATTCAACATTGGAGCGAGGGTGTCCCGACGATTCTTGAGCTAAACGGGAGCCCCGGTGTGTTTAAGTGGAATCAAAACACTCATGAATACGACATTCACGCGCCCGAGGACTATGGACAACAGCCCACAGGAGTGGATGTTCCCACGGTGACTCTTATCGGTACCCTGGCGAGCACGGCAGAGGGGGCTCAGATTTATCCTCCCTTCTACTGGGCTTCGGGAAATGTGTTTGAGTTGCCCGACCCGGAGGCAGCGAGTCTGCCTTCGGTTTATCAGGGGGGCCAGTATTTTCTGGAGGTGCGTTATGAAGGTGGGGGGCTTAAGCGCGCCCTTATCGCCAGGAAGGAGATCACCGATAACTCCCTGGGGATTTTCAGCGTGAACCTGCCTTCGGATTCCAGGCCGGTTGAGGTGAGGCTCTACCTCAGTCCTACGGGCTATCCCAATATTGATGTCGCAGGGGCGGTGCTCAAGCACACCCGCACCCTTTCCCCCCCCAGTGAACCGCTCTCTCCCGTTGTGCGCATCGGTAGAGAGCGTGTGGCTAATGGTCCGCTGAAGTTGACGATCAGCTGCGTCAAAGGGATAGACTGCGAGGGTAGGGTAGAAACAAGCACTTGGAGGATTGGAGCGAATCCTCTTACGTTTACGCGTCCGGGGGAAGCGTCCGCTCCGGGGCGCTGCAAAAAGCGGGGGGCTCACACGAGGCTTGTTGTTCCGGTGGTTAAAGATGGGGGGCTACCTGCGTCACTGGTTGTTCACGCCCAGCGCGTGATTCAGGCTGGGGATGGCAGTGAGGTCGCTGTGCCACTTAACGACTCCACTCGTTGGGTGAATTCTCCGGATGTGGTCCAGGGGCTTCGGGTGTGGATCCCCTACGAAAAAAATAAGTCCCTGCCGGCCGGACACTACACAGCTAATGGAGATTACAAAATCGAGGGTTGGCGTGAGGGAGGCTTGTTCTCAAGCACTCCCATTCAGGTAGATTTTGAGGTGCGCGATATTATTCAAGCCAACCTGACCAATGGGTACAAAACCCCGACGCTTCCCAATGAGCCGTCTTCTTCGTCTTATTTTATCGTCGAAGACCCATCGATGGGCCCCACCGGGCGTAAGTGGTGGAGCGGAGGGGACAACAACCTCTATGCTCCGGTGGTGGATGAACAAAGCGGAACTCTGCACACGCTTCGAATTTTTGCCAGGAAGGTTGCCTGTGGAGACCGGTGGGATTTCAACACTGGTCAGGATAAACGGAACTGTGAATACCACGCCAACTTGAGTGTGAACGCCGGTGACAACCCCTGGCTGGTCTCAGGGCGAACCTACAGGAGCCCGCCCTCTTCGCCTTTGGTTATCATCGCCCAGCGATGGCACAAGCCCGGAGCACGCAGGGTGACGGGGGTGTTTCCTCTTCGGATTATTTATACGGCCCCCTAGGTTGTCTGTTCAGTTTGGCGAGTAATTTTACAGAAACACTCAATCTTTATATCGGTTATCCGGGGAAAGGTTTGGGGCTTCTCCCCTTGAACAAGCGTTGGTCGGAGGGAGCTCTTCTTCTGGCCGTGTTGAGCCTGATTCGGAGTGTACCTTGTTAAAAAATCGACTTTCCTCTTCTCGTTCCAAGTTGCTCGTGTGTTGCCTGACGTTGATGGTCGCTTCAGTTGCCTGTGCTCCAAAAGCGTCCGACCCGCCGCCTCCGACTCAGACCTTTAAGTTTGAAGGGTGCATCGAAGGGGACGACTTTTTCAAGCACCACGTAAACGAAAAGCTTGTTGCTCCCATTTGCATAGGGTGTCACGTTTCCGGGGGGCAGGCGGGAGACAGCTCTCTGGTGTTTGTCACCGATATCTACCCTGACCATCTTGAGCAAAACGAGGAAAAACTTAAGCACATGGCTGGGTTGGAGCGGGATGGTACTTCCGTGGTGCTCTTAAAGCCGCTGGGGCTGGAAAATCATGGTGGAGGAGCGGTGCTGGTTGAGGGCAGCGAGACTTACGCTATTCTTCAGGAGTTTGTTAAACGGGCCGACGAGCCCGATGTGATCTGTGAAGAAGAGGAACCCGTTGTTGAGGAGGTCTTGCCGGTGGTGTTGGCGTCACCCCTGGACACCCTGCGCTCTGCCACGCTCAACCTGGTGGGGCGACTGCCTCACGCCCACGAAACCACTCAGGTTCGCGTGGGGGGCGAAGAGGCGCTCATTCAAGCGTTGAATCAAATGATGGACGAAGAAGCCTTCTCTGACCGGGTGGTAGAGATGTTCGGGGACATGCTGCTTACCGACAAATACCTCGCGGGAAACAATGGCGGCGTTGGGCTTGTTGATTATGACCGATTCTACGACCTCTATTGGTACAACAACATCACCGACAACACCCAGAAGTCACTGTCTCGAACCAAGACGAACCGGGCTTTTGCTCGTGAGCCTTTGGAGATTATTCGGCATGTGATGCTCAACAAGCTTCCCTTCACGGAGATTCTGACCGCTGATTACACCATGATGAACCGTTATTCCTCCAGAAGCCGTGGGCTGCATTATGATGATCTTGATCCCTATGATCCGCGAAACGAGGAGTTTTATCCGGTTCAACTCGAGGGGATTCCTCACGCCGGAATTCTCACCACGCCGGCGTATCTGAACCGTTTTCCCACCACTCCAACCAACCGCAACCGGCACCGGATAAAAATCTTTTTGGATTTTTTCCTCGCCACGGACATCCTGGCGTTTGCCGAGCGCCCCATTGACCCATCACAAACCACCACTCACAACCCCACCATGAATGACCCCCAGTGCACTCTCTGCCACGAGGTTATGGACCCCATGGCAGGGTTGTTTCAGAATTGGGATGAGGATGGCCATTATTACCCCCCTGAAGATGGATGGTTTCCTGATTTGAGGGTACCCGGGTATGGAGGAGAGAATCTCCCGATTGAGGAGCGCCCCAGGGCGGTTCAGTGGCTCGCGCAGAAGGCTATCAACGACGCACGCTTTGGGCTTGCCATCATACGGCATGTGGTTAGCTTCCTTACGGGAATCGAGATCTTAGACCCAAAACACTTCGAGGACCCCGCAGAAAAGAAAGCCGCCGAGGAGTTAAAGGCATTTCTGCTTCAGGAGGCAACGCTCTTCTCTGAGAGCAACTTTGATCTCCGCGCGTCCATTCGTCGAATTCTCCTTTCCCCCTATTACCGCGCTCAATCCCACGAGGGAGGAGAGAGCTCTCATGCAGACTACTTGCGCAGTGCCCGTTTTCTTGCCCCTGCGGAGTTAAGCCGAAAGATCTTCGCGGTGATGGGGATCCCATGGGTGGCTCGAGGCAATCAGCAGGACCGCCTGACGGATCGCTATGGGCTCTTTTATGGAGGGGTGGACTTTGACAGCGTCATTGAGCGATTGAAGGAGCCTAACGGAGTGATGGCCAGCGTCAGCCTCAGGATGGCCAACGACGTGTCGTGTGTGTCGACGGCACGCGATTTTGCCATCGACCCAGGCTCTCGTCGACTCTTTCCTTTTGTTGAGTCAACCTATGAGCCCGAGACCGCTGATGGCTTCGCTATCCCGGCGGTGGAAGAGAATATTAAAAAGAATATCCAGCATCTGCATTATCGAATGCTCGGGGAGTCTCTCGCTCTGGATGACCCGGAGATTAACCACACCTACACTCTCTGGGTTGAAACCTGGAAAGAGGGCAAGGCTGGGCTTGAGGAGGGGGAGATTAACAGCAGTTTGCCATGGAATTGTTCGGCCAATTGGGTTTCGTGGACGCAGGCAGCCCTGCCGAATGAGCTTCGGCTACGGCAGGATCCCAACTACACCATTCGGGCGTGGTCGGCGGTCATCGCCTACCTCCTCAGCGATTATCGATTTCTCTATCAATAAGGAAGCAACGGTATGCATCGACGACAATTCCTCAAATACCTTGGACTGGCTGGCCTAAGCGCAGGACTCCCGGCGCTTCCCTTCGCGGCGAGGGCTGGTGTGGCCACCTACCCCGGTCCCTATTGGCTGACGATTCACGCCTCGGGAGGCTGGGA
>JAZAIZ010000079.1:0-11857 GCA_036230545.1 Myxococcota bacterium | reverse complement strand
TTCGCAGGGTTTTAGGCCCCACCCCCACAACATCTCCCAACCCCTCCACTGACTCGAAACTCCCGATTTCGCTCCGGTGGGATACCACAGCCTTCGATAAAGTGGGACCCACCCCGGGAAGTAATTGTAAATCACGAACGCTCACCCGATTCAGGTCCAAAGGCAGCCCCGCAGACAATCGCACGCCCGCGTCCATAGCCCCCGGCTCAAGACGGCAACTCGCCTCCTCCATCCGCACAAGATCTCCACCCTGAGCCGCCGCACACGGGGTCCCCTGCAGCTCAGATGCGCACCCCAGGCGGGACGCTCCAGCGCTCTTTATCTGAACAGGGCGCAGACAAGGGGACGCGCCCTCTCGAAACTCCGCGCTCCCCACGGCGTCGCAGACCCAGAGAGACCACCCCCCAATCAGAAGCGACGCCAGCACCCAGCCCCTCAAAAACGAGCCCCGACGCGGGCGAGCCTCCGAAGTCACCCTCATCCAGCGGAGGGTTCTGCCAGCTCAAACGCCTCATGCAGAGCCTGCACCGCGGTCTCTGTCTGCTCACGCTCAATCACGCAGGTCACTTTGATCTCACTGGTGGTAATCATCTGAATGTTCACGGCCGCCTGATGAAGCGCCTCAAACATCTTCGCCGCCACCCCGGCATGGGCCCGCATCCCCACCCCCACAATGGAGACCTTCGCGATGCAGTCATCCACCTCAAAGCCTTCGGCACCAACCTCCTGGGCTACGGTGCTCAAGATCTCTTCGCTGCGGGCACGGTCGGTCATCCCCACGGTAAACGACAAATCCGTCAGGCCCGCCATAGAGGTGTTCTGCACAATCACATCCACGTTGATCTGCGCCTCGGCCAACCGGGAAAACACCCGGGCGGCAACACCGGGTTGATCCTGCACCTGCCGCAGGGTCATCTTCACTTCATCTTTATTGTGGGACACCCCGCGCACCACGAGCTTCTCGATGGTGTCGTCCTCTGAATGGACCAGGGTCCCTGGATCATCACTGAAGGTCGAGCGCACCCGAAGAGGAACATTGTGATTCATCGCTAACTCCACGCTTCTAATCTGAAGAACCTTGGCCCCCTGGGAGGCCATCTCCATCATCTCATCAAATGAAATCTCGTCGATCTTTCGGGCGTCGGGACAAATCCTGGGATCTGCCGTGAAAACACCCTCGACATCCGTATAAATCTCGCACTCATCGGCCCGCAACGCCGCGGCAAGCGCCACCGCGCTGGTGTCCGAGCCCCCCCGCCCCAATGTGTTCAGATTGCCCTCATCGTCAACCCCCTGAAAACCGGTAGCCACCACCACGTGCCCCGCATTGAGGTGGTTCTCCACCGCCTGCCTGTCCAGGTTCACGATTCGAGCCCGAGAGAAAGAACCGTCCGTGCGCATTTTCATCTGCCCCCCGGTCATCGACCAGGCGGAGATGTTTCGCTCCTTCAAGGCCATGGCCAAAAGCGCCGCGCTAACCTGCTCCCCGGTGGCGAGCAGCTGGTCTACTTCCCGTGGAGAAGGCCGCTCGGCGACCGCTCCGGCCAGCCCCAACAGACGATCGGTCTCCCCCTGCATCGCCGACACCACCACCACCAGGCTCCTACCCTCAGCGGCACTCTGTGCCACCCGGGAAGCCACATGGGCGATCTTCTCGGGAGTCCCCACCGAACTCCCCCCAAACTTCTGAACAACCAATTCCATGACGTTCCGCACCCTCAATAAAGAATCTTCAACCTCATCCCAACCGGGCTAACCTAGCAGTATTAAAGCGCTCATTACAACAACTCCCCAAGCGGCTCTTAATGGGGCACCGACAACCCCTGGGAGATCCGCTCACTGCGAAACACTGTGATCACATCCAGAAACGCGTCCACCACCTGGGGATCAAACTGCCGTCCCGCGCAGCGCTGTAGCTCCTCAAGGGCCACATCATGGGGCAGGCCCTTCCGATAAGAGCGGTTGGAGGTCATGGCGTCGTAGGTGTCGGCCACCGCCAGAATCCTGGCCTCCAGAGGGATCGCCTCACCGTCGAGCCCCAGAGGATACCCCTTCCCATTCCAAGCCTCATGATGATGGTACACACAAGGGACCAGGTGCCGCAAAAAGCTGATGGGCTCAATGATGCGTCGCCCCTTCACCGGATGGGTCTTGAATGCCTCATACTCCTCCGGGGTCAGCCGCTGGGGCTTGTTCAGCTCTCCTCCTCGCATCCCTATCTTTCCGATGTCGTGCATAAGGCCGCCGTGCTGAATACGATCGACTTCCACGGTGGGCAGCCCCATCCCCTGCGCGATCAATTTTGCGTACATGGCCACTCGATCGGAGTGCCCCGCCGTGTAGCGGTCCTTGGCCTCCAGCGCCCTGGCAAACCCCTCCATAGTCTGGGTGAAGGTGTCCTCCATGTTCTGATACATGCGCGCCGTCTCGATGGCATTGGCTGCTCTCCCCCCAAAGATAGACATCCCCTTGCGCTGCCCTTCGGAGAAGCTCCGCCCCCCATCCAGGGAGAAGGCGCTCAACATTCCAAATGTCGTCCCCCGCAACTTCAAGGGGGTCGCCATAAAGCTCTGCACTCGTCCACCGGGCCCCATGGGGTTGAGCATGTAGCGGCCCACTTGCTCACCACTCAAGAGGATCTCCTCGCCACAAAGCAGGTCAGCCCAGAGCGCATCATGCCGGAGCTCGAAACCCTGCCCCCCCACCCTCGCTCGATTGATCACGCCCTCCCCTCCAGCGGGCGGCTGCACATCAATCGACACCCCATCCGCCCCAAAATTATCGCGAACCATCTCCACAACCATCTGTAATTGTTGATTTAATGGCATAGCGCTGGAGAGCGCCTCAGAGAGTTCGAAAAAATTTAGGGTCTCCCGCAAGGAGACATTTTCACGCTCAAGGCGCCGCTTGCTCAAGGCCCGCTCAAGGACCTCCACCACATCATCAGGCTTAAAGGGCTTCA
The DNA here is from genome assembly GCA_036230545.1 of Myxococcota bacterium. GTDB lineage: Bacteria > Myxococcota > XYA12-FULL-58-9 > XYA12-FULL-58-9 > JABJBS01 > CAXGXL01. The sequence continues at coordinate 8,895 of JAZAIZ010000079.1, read as the reverse complement.
GAAGATAGTCAAAAGCCCCAAGCTTCATCGCCTCAATCGCGGTGTCCACGGTCCCAAAACCGGTCATCATGACCAAGGAGAGCTCCGGGTTGGCTGCCCGAGCCTCCTTAATCAACTCCAGCCCGTCCATACCGGGCATCTTGAGGTCGGTGAGCATCACATCATAGGGCTCAAAACGAATCTGCTGGAGGGCCTGACGAGCGCTCCCCACCCCCTTCACCACGTAGCCCTCCAAAGAAAGAAACTCCTCAACAATATCAAGGACCGCCTCTTCATCGTCCACCACCAGGACCCGGGGGGCCTCTCCTGCGCTCTCTATAACCATACTCAAAGCAATCCCCTCTCCGCGCTGACGCCCTCGCCACCGATTTCGGGTCTCTCCCATAAATGCAGAAAGAATAAAACTTTATTTCACAAGGGTTTGACAACCTTTGATCCACTTTCATAGGTTGACCGCCGGGAGACAACTCCAGGAGCTCCCGGGAGAAAGCACTGCTCATGAATCAATCATCCAAAATGACACACCTTATTGTCGGGCTGGTGTCCGCAATATTCCTCAACACCACTGGCTGCGCTGACGATGTTCTCGTCCACCTCGGTACCCGCACCGACGAGTTCGCCCAGCAAGAGGCCGCCCGAATAGACATTCTCTGGGTGGTCGACAATTCCAACAGCATGGCCGCCAACCAGCAGGGGCTGGGGCTCTCCTTTAAGAGCTTCATCAACAACCTCACCGAGAGCGGCGTCGACTATCACATCGGGGTCGTCTCCACCGACATCGCCGACAAGGGAACCTTCCGCGCTGGCACCGCCTTTATCGAAAACCAAAGCACCAACCCCGAGCAACAGTTCCTCACCAACGTTCAGGTGGGCACCCGAGGCTCGGCCACCGAGCGCGCCTTTGAGTCCGCAGCCCTGGCCGTAGGAATGGGTCCCGGCTGGGTGCCTGGCACTTCTCCGACGCCTCCCAACCCCGAGTTCATTCGGGAGGACGCCAGCCTCTTTATCATCATGGTCAGCGACGAGAATGACAAAAGCTTTGGCCCCGTCGGCTACTACCGACGAATCTTCGAACACTACAAAGGTGCCGGCAACGAGTCGCGAATCAGCGTCTCGGCCATCGTTGGAGATCCAGGAGATGGCTGCTTTGAATCCACTCGGGGAAGCGCACAGCCCGGCGACCGCTACATCGATCTGGCCAGCCAGACCGGCGGGCTCTTCGCGAGCATCTGCGATGACTTCAGCGAGAGCCTCAAGGAGCTCTCCATTAACGCTGCCGGACTCTCGTCGCGCTTTGAATTGACCACCACCCCCAACCCCCGGGCGTTTATTCAATGCGGCGCCATGGGACGCGCGCCCTTCTGTGTAAGCGTTGACGGCCAACCCGTCGCCGAGGGCAACGGCCGCCAGGGCTGGCTCTACGATGAAGGCACCAACTCCATCATCTTTGGCGCCGCGAGTATCCCCAAACCCAAAGCCAAAATCACCGTCGAATATCAGGAGTACCGATAATGAAAAACCCTCTCTCGATCCCCACCTGGTTGGCCTGCGGCATCGGCACTGCCCTGCTGCTCCTCACCCTCGCCTGCACCCCCGCCCCCGCGGACGGGGAGTGCACCTCCGACAGCCAGTGCAGCGTCGGTTTAATCTGCGAAGCCAACAGCTGCATCTGCCGCACCGATGACGCCTGTGGCGCCGGACAATATTGCAACGCCTGGGGCGCCTGCCAAAACCGTCCCCCCTGCCTGGGCAATCAAGACTGCGACGAGTTTGAGATCTGCAACTCCGCAGATCCAACGGGAGGCAAGTGCATCCCCTCAAGCCAGTGCGGCAGCAGCGTTCACTGCGACATCAATCATTATTGTGATCCCACCCTCAACAACTGCCAGCCTGGCTGCCGCACCACCGGCGATTGCCAGCTTGGGCACATCTGCACCAACGGACAATGCCAGGACGGCATGGTCGCCGATGACTGTACCCAATGCCCCACCAGCCCCGAGCCGGACTCCTCCTATTGCGACTACGGTGAAATCTGCAACACCCGTGGCCAATGCGTCCCTCATGCCAAGGCCAACGCGCTCTGCCAACTCTGCAATTCACGGGACATGTTCAACCGCTGCCCCACCTCCATGCTCTGCCTGCTCGACGACGCCGTACAAAACGCCGAATACTGCGCTCCCTTCTGCCGCTCGGACCTCGACTGTCCCAACGGCTATGGCAGCTGCAACGGACTGCAGATCGCAGCCAACGGCCAATGCAGAAGCGACTCCGACTGTGGAGGCGCCCGTCAGTGCCTCGGCAGCTCAGAGGGCGTGGTCAGCACCTGCTCCTGCCTGAACAACAACGACTGCCCACAGACGGGGGCCCAATGTGTCATGGGGCAATGCGCCAACATCGGCAATCCCTGCAGCTCCAACGCCGACTGCATGGTCCAATGCAAGATGATCGAGCGAGGAAACGGCAGCATGGTGGGCATCTGTGAAACCAAAGCAAAAGCCTGCGGCAAGGGCGAGGGCTTCACCTGCGATGACCTGGCCGACAACCCCGCTGACTGCACCAACTACTAAGCGACCCCGGTCGGGAGCACTGCTCCCGACCTCACCGCTGCTCTCTCCCCACCCCTGAAAGCAAAAAAAAGCCCCAGCAAAGCTGAGGCTTTCTTCTCATTCTGCAAACACTCAAGTACGATTAGTTGTTCTCAGCCTCTGTTGGAACCGCCGGAGCCTGCTTCAACTTTAACTGGTCCTTCGCATTAATCTTACCGGGGCTCGCGACTTTGGTTTTGCCGCTGGTCTGGGGCCCCTGACGCTCGAACTTAATCAACTGCTCAACGTTAGCTCCACCCTTAAGCTCCCGAAGCACCTCACGGCGCTTTTCGTTGCGCTGACGAGCCATGAGCGAGTTCTTGATGTTGGTGCTGACTTCCTCGAAAGGACGCTGGCGCTCAGCCTTCTTCTCCCACACCTTGATGATCTCATAACCCAGTTTGGTCTGCACCACGCCGGACACCTTACCAGCCTCAAGGCTGAACGCGACGTTATCAAACGCCGGTGGCATCCTTCCACGGCTGATCCAATTGAGCTCTCCGCCGCGGCCCGCTTCGGGACCGTTGGAGTGTTCCTTAGCCAAGGAAGGAAAGTCCGCACCTTCCTGCAGAGCCTGTTGCCAGATCCGATGTGCTTTCTTCTTAGCCGCGTTGCGCTCTTCCTCGCTCGCCTTGGAGAGAACGCGGAAGAGAATGCGGCTGGCCTTCACCTGCTCCTTCTCTTGAAAACGCTGAACGTGCTCATCGTAATACTTCTTCACCTCCGCATCGGGGATCTCCAAAACACCGGTCATCTTCTCAACCACGCGATCCCGAAGCAGGTTCCGCTCAAGATCACGCTTCATGTTTTCTTCGGTGTTATTGGAGCGCTTCAGGTAATCCTTAAACGCCTCTTCCGTGCGAAAACGCTTCTTGTGCTCTTCAAATTTTTTCGTAATCTCCTCGTCGGTGATGGCCACCCCAATCTTCTTTGCCTTCACCCCGATCACAGTCTCGTCGATCAAACGACGAAGCACGCTCTCGCGAATTCGCTGCTCAATCCCTGGAGGCAGCTTGTGTCCCTGGCCCTGATAACGAGCCATATTGCGCTCAACAGCCGCCTCAAAATCAGCCTTTGTGATTACCTCACCGTCCACCTTCGCCGCCAGCTCTGAATCCGGGAGGGATTTAGCAGCCGAGGAGCCGTCCGTTGTATTTTGGCAGGCAACCAATGCGCCCAGAAAACCCACCATTGCTAGTCGTCGAATCATCAACCCATCTCCTTACGTAAAAATCGCCCAAAGCAGCCAACTGCCCAAACGCCCTACGCTTTGAATAAATTCCATCATTTAATTACGCCCGTATGCTTTTGCCGAGCACCCGCAGCGAATGCACCATATAGTTTTGCCCGAGAGAGGGTCAATAGCGGGTCAGTATCAGCAACAGCCCCCCACAGCCCCTTCGGGAGAGCCGCACCATTCATATCTAAACAACTGAATATATTAAGATTTCTAAAATCCCCCCCAGGGGAGGGCTCACGCAACACGGCGCCATGCCATTGCACCATAGCGCACAACTCGCTACTAACGAGATCAAATATTAATAAGCCTCTTCAGGAAAGTGAGAACTCCGTGCGCCTCTTAATCGCCGATAAATTATCCGACAGCGTCGTCAAAACCCTCGAAGAAGCAGGCTGCGAGCTGCAGCTCGATCCCAGCCTCAAAGACGACACCCTCAGCGCCGCCATCGCGGCCTTCAACCCCGAGGCCCTGGTGGTCCGCTCCACCAAGGTGCAGCTCCCCCAGCTTGAGGCCGCCAACTCCCTCGCCCTCATTATTCGGGCCGGAGCCGGAACCAACACCATCGACATCGCGGCCGCCTCAGCCCGGGGGATCTACGTGGCCAATTGCCCCGGCAAGAACGCCATCGCCGTAGCAGAACTCGCCATGGGGCACCTCATCAACGCCGACCGCCGCATCTCCGACAACGTCGCCGCCCTGAGAAACCATCAGTGGAACAAAAAAGAGTTTGGTAAGGCCAAAGGCCTGCACGGGCGCACCCTGGCGGTGCTGGGCGCAGGCAAGATAGGCCAGGAGGTCATCCTGCGAGCCCAGGCCTTTGGCATGCAAATTCGACTCTGGAGCCGCTCGCTCACCCCCGCGCGAGCCGAAGCCCTGGGGGCCCACTTCGCAGAGACTCCCCTTGAGGCCTGCACAGGCGCCGACGCCCTGACGGTGCACCTGGCCGCCAACGACCAGACCCATCACATCATTAACGCCGAGCTCCTCGCCGCCCTCAATCCCGGAGCCTGTGTCATCAACACCTCCCGGGGAGAGCTCCTCGACTCGGACGCTCTGATCAAAGCCTGTCAGGAGCGCGGCCTTCGAGCCGGACTCGACGTCTTTGAGAATGAGCCCTCCGCCTCCGACACCGAATTCAGCCAGCCCATCGCCAATGTGCCCCAGGTCTACGGCACCCACCACATCGGCGCGAGCACCGACCAGGCCTCCGAAGCCGTGGGAGATGAGGTGGCCCGAATCATTCAAACCTTCATCAACTCCGGGGCAGTGCTCAACTGCGTGAACCTCGCGCAAAACACCCTGGCCACTCACCTCCTGGTGGTGCGCCACGCCGACCGCGTGGGCGTTCTCGCAGGAGTGCTGGACATCCTGAAGGAAGCCAGCCTCAACGTTCAGGAGATGGAGAATATTATCTTTCAGGGGGGCCAGGCCGCGTGCGCTAAAATCCAACTAAATGGCGCGCCAGAGGCCGCGACTCTGCAACACATTCAGAGCTCGGAAAATATTCTGGCCACCTCCCTGGTCACGCTTTAGGAAGCTCCCTCAAGGGCGATGATCTGCTCCCGAATACTCTCCGGGAGCGGCGCCTTCCCCCCTGCATTGTAGTCGTAGGTCACGATGCTCCCCTTGCCTTCCGCCACCACCCTCTGCTGCTGATGGGAAACCACCCGATAAAGAGTCATGAATCGGTCGTCCCCCACCTCTGTGGCCCGCACTCCCACGGTGACAGTGTCGGGGAATTGCAGCGGTCGACGAAAGCGGCACTCCGTGGAGCCAAGAATCGGCCCAACTCCAGTCTCCTGCATCACCTCCATCACGCCAATTCGACCAAAGTATTCCATTCGCGCCGTTTCAAAATAGCGAAAATAGACGATGTTGTTCACGTGCCCCAGGGAGTCCATCTCTCCCCAGGCCACCGGTATCTCCACCCGCACGGGATACTCCTCCAACTTCTCCAGAATACTCACAACGACTCCCATCTGTGATATGTGATTTTGCAGGATAGAATTGTTCTTCGTCGAAGACCCATAAAGGAAAGGTCACCCCATGGCAATTGAGTGGATCATCACCACCCTCCTCATCCTTGTGGGAGGAGGCCTCTTCCTGCGAAAGGGCATGGCCTTTGACCAGGCCCTACGACACACCACCCAGCAGGAGGCCATCGCCCCCGTCCTCAAGGAGATCACCACCCGACCTCCAGCCACTCAGCCCGATCTCTTTCACCGCGCCATCGGCCATCTGTGGAAAGGCTACCAGCGAGAACTCGCGGGCGAGCTCATTCTAACATTTCTGCAGCAGCACCCCACCGCCCCCGTCGCCCATTATTGGATCCAACAGCTCATGAGCATTGAACCCCTCATCGGCCGGGAGGTCATCTCCGAAGAGCTATTGGAGCGTGACTTCAAACCCGAACTCGCGGCCCGCTGCGGGCCCGCCGGCTGAACAAGCTGACGCCCGTCGGTCGACGGTCACTCCCTCAACATCCCCTCATCCCCCCGCAGCCTCTTCCGCAGCCGTCCGGGGAGCGCCTCCCCGGCGCCAGGCCAGCCCTGCCTCCAGCGCCACCCACACCGTCAGGATCCCAATGATCCCCCCCACGGTGCCCACCATCCACTTGCCGGCACCCAAATCTCGATGTACCTGAATACCCATGGCGCTGATGGTGATGGCCATGACAAAAAGCGCAGGCAAGAGATAGCTCGCGGGGTTTTTTCCACACTGGCGCAGGTAGAGGGCACAGAGCATCAGTGTGAACGCCGCCAGCACCTGATTGGTGGCCCCAAACACCGGCCACAGGCTCTTGGCCCCGCTATCAAAATCCGCGTAAATCAAAACCAGCACCGAAGCGCAGGCGAGACCGCTGCTCAACCATCGATTCTGAAGAGCAGGCACTCTGTAGATGGTCCCCACCTCGGCCAGCACCAGGCGTTGGATGCGAAGAGCCGTGTCGAGGCTGGTGGCCGCAAACGAGATGACAAGCACCGCCACCACCGTGGAGCCCACCTTCAGGGGGATCCCCAGAGAGGCCAGAAACCCCGCGGCCCCATTCACAAACCCCATTAAGGCAGTCCCCACCCCCGGCAGGGTTCCCCCTGCAACGCTCTGGCTATGGATAAAGCCCCACGCGTGGGTGTGCTCAGCCCCCGACCACTGCCCCGCCGCCACGGCCATGGTCGCTAGAATCGCCAGGGCCGCCTCGCAGAGCATCCCCCCATAACCGATGGGGCGGGCGTCGGTGGCTCGAGCGAGCTGCTTACTGGTGGTCCCGGAGCTGACCAAACCATGAAAACCTGAGATCGCCCCGCAGGCAATGGTCACAAAGAGCAGGGGCACTATGGTCGGCAAATCGGCCAACTCCCCCACCGGCGGCGCCACAAACTCAGGCTTGCTGATGAAGAACCCCAGGTACATAGCCAAAAGCCCCACCACCAACTGATGGCTGTTGATCAAATCCCGAGGCTGCAGCAAGAGCCACACCGGCAAGCTGCTGGCGATGAAGGCGTACACCATCAAACTCACCAACCAAAAATGCTTCGAGAGCAGCAACGATCCCTCCCCCGGACTCCACAATACTCCGGTGGCCGAGCCAAAGATCACGGCATAAAGGATCACCAACGCCACCAGCGAGGGCACCAGCAGCGACCGACCTTTTTTGTAGCCCCACCAGCCAAGAAAGAGCGCCCCGACAATCTCGAGGTTAACCGGAAGAATGCTCGCCGGAAATTTGGTGAAGAGCCCCGCGATGGCGAAGGCGAAGACCGCTCCCACCATCCAGATCAAAAAGAAGATGATCACCAAAAAAAGAACCCGGGAGCGCGGACCAATCAACTTCTCCGTCAAAAACCCAACGGTCTGTCCCCCGTGGCGAATGGAGAGCACCAGCGCGCCAAAATCATGCACCGCGCCCATCAGGATGACGCCAATCACCACCCAGAGCAAAGCGGGAACCCACCCCCACACGATGGCGATGGCCGGTCCCAAAATCGGCGCGGCACCGGCAATGGAGGAAAAATGATGCCCCCACAGGGTGGAACGGGCCGTGGGGACAAAGTCGACGCCATCCTCCATCTCGCGGGATGGCACCGGCTCATCGTCCCGCAGTTCAAAAACACGCTCGGCGAGAAAGCGACTGTAAAAACGATACCCGAGGGAGAGGGCGGCGAGGGCCATGATGGCGACAATTATTGGTGACATGGGCGGCACCATAAAAAGTTCCCGCCCGGGCTTCAAGGGAAGGAGACCCTCAAAACCGAGAAAAGAAGGCCTGACGCCCCCCTAAAACAAAAAAGGCACCAAGGCCCGGCGCTTTTTGGGATAGTCCGGAAACTGCTCCCGGTACCATCGGTGGTGGGTCCACGCCCGCGGGGCGAGATTGGCCACCGCATAGACAAAAAAAGCGAGCCCCGACAACGACCAGGTCGCCACCGCCCAGCCCAGCCACTCCAAAAGCTCCCCCAGATAATTAGGAGCAGTCACCCAGCGAAAGAGCCCGCCCCGTGGGATCTTATAGCCCGTCTCTCCCGGACCACGCAGGTTCATCAGAATGGAGTCCGAATGCAGGTTGATGAGCAGGCCAGCACCAAAGAGCAGCACCCCCAGCCCAAAGGCCGGACTCCACAGCCAGGCGCTCTCATAGACTCCAAAATGTGAGATCCAGCGGGCGTTCACATAAGCATTGGGGACATTAAAAACCAGGGCCAGCACCACGATCACCCAGGGCGTCCGCTTGCCGCCGATGCGCAAGCGAAAGGGAAAAATGAAGGCCCGGTGCACATAATGCACCTGCCACAGCGCCTGAAAAATCAACGGGATCCACTCCCCTCGCGCCGCGCCCTGCCAAAACACCCAAGCGAAAAACACCACCGGGGGCGTCTCCATCAAGATCCAGGCGAGGCGCCCCGGCAGGGAGGGCCCCCACCCCTCACGGGTATGACGGCCGTAGGGCGCGGAGATAAACACCACCGCCACCGCCGTCACCACAGCCGCCCCAAAGATCGCCATCACCACCCAGTCAAACCACTCTCGCTCAGACACCGACCACTCTCCTGCTTCTCTCCCCCTCCCACGCGC
>JAZAIZ010000078.1:0-2157 GCA_036230545.1 Myxococcota bacterium | reverse complement strand
GACCCCAGAAGAGGTCGCCCTCGATCCGTTTGCAGCGGGTCGACGTCTGTTCAGACTCTGCGCGCTTTGTCACGTCCCACAACAAGAAGGGAGAGCGATCGCACCGCCGCTCGGCTCAATCTTTAATCGTCATGTGGCGAGCCATAAGAGCTTCGATTACTCAGTTGCGATGCGAAATTTGGGGGACACCGGAGCAAAGTGGACAGAAGACTCGCTCTCCAACTTCTTAAGCGATCCGAGAGCCTATGTGCCAGGCACCTCTATGGGATTTAGAGGTTTGCCGGATCCTGCGTTGCGTCGAGCGCTGATCCAATACTTGCGAGGAGGCGACCTAACGCAGGGAGCCTCGATCGTGGAGGGGGCGATCGAAGAGACTAGCGAGACGAAGTCAGAGCCTCTGGCCGAACGGCCAAACATCCTGTTATTGCTCTCAGATGATCAGCCTTGGGATGGACTCGCTGTGCGCATGGACCCTGAGATATCTGCGAGCGCTTGGGCTGAGGTGAAGACTCCGACCCTGGATGCCTTGGCGGAGCAAGGGATGCGCTTTGCCCGAGCCTATTCGCCGTCACCTGTGTGCTCTCCTACGAGGCTGAGCCTGCAGACAGGCAAGAGCCCCGGTCAGCTTGGCTGGACTAAGGCTGCACCTGTTGTGAGCGGAGCCTCCTATCGTCTCGTCCCTGCGCGAACGTCTAAGACCTTTCCCGTGGGCCAGGTGAGCTTCGCGGAGCGTCTTATAGAGGCTGGCTACAGGACTGCACACTTTGGTAAGTGGCATATCCAGGGTGGTGGGCCTGGTGAACATGGCTATCAGGCTCATGATGGAGATACGGGCAATCAAGACGCTGCTCCGCATGTGGATCCAAACCCAGTAGATATCTTTGGGATGGTTGAGCGCACTGCTGAGTTCATGAAGGATGCAGTGAAAGCGAAGGATCCCTTCTTTGCGCAGCTCTCATTTAACGCGCTGCATTATCCAGGGAACGCATCTTTGAAGAATTTGAATGATGTGAAGGGGCGCCTGGGAAAAGCGAACGAGAAGACGCTCGGTCGCGCAGCGCTCACGCAAGACTTAGACGAAGGTATCGCCGAGCTCTTGAACTCGCTTCAGGAGTTAGGCGTCGCAGATAACACTTTTGTGATCTATATGTCTGATAACGGCGCGAAGCCAAACGCTGGTCTCCTCTCGGGCGGCAAGGGAGATGTCTGGGAGGCTGGTGTTCGTGTCCCGATGATTGTTCGCGGACCTGGCGTGAAAGCTGGCTCCGTCTCGCGCGTACCGGTCGTGGGTTATGACTTTTTTCCGACCTTCTTAGAGTGGGCGGATGTTGAGGGCGAACTCCCAGACGGCCTTGAAGGAGGGAGTCTCGCTGACCTCCTCAGCGGTGCCTCTGAGGTGGTTGAGCGTCCATATCCTTTTTTGAGCTTTCATTTCCCTCACTATCAAGGACAAGGCGGCCCGCAGAGCGCGTTGATTCAAGGTGACTTGAAGCTGATGCGCTTTTATGAAGATGACTCTATCAAGCTCTTCGACGTCGCCGAAGATCCGGGCGAGCGGCGTGACCTCTCAAAGAGTCGGAGAGAAGACGCCGAGCGCATGAGCAAGCTGCTTGAAGAGCATCTCGAGGAAATCGGCGCTCTGATGCCAAGCAACAATGACAGCTTTGATCCTGAAGCAGAGCCCGCACCTAAGAAGCGAGGGAAGGGAGCTAAGGAACAGAAGAAGAGGAGAGGCGGCGAAGGGGGTCGCAGAGGCCGCCGCGACGAGGAACAGGAGGACAGGTGAGTTTGACGGCCCTCGAACTGTAGCCCCCTAAGCCTCCAGCCTCGGCAGCAGATCGAGGCCCCTCGTCTGGAGGTCTCGCAGCTTCAGCTTGGTGTAGTACCGCATCGTGAGCTCGATGCTGGTGTGCCGCATGAGGACCTGGGTGATGGCCGGGGGCACGCCCTGGAGCGCGAGGTTCGTCGCGAAGGTCGCCCTGAGAGCGTGAAGGTCTGCGACCTCTCCTGCTAACCGCTATGATCGGCGCTGCACTTCCAAAGGAGATCCCCATGCGACACGGTCTGTTTCTCGCTTCCCTATTCATTGCCACATCCCCACTGATCGAGGCGCAACGGTCCCACCTCGGAACTGCAGGGATGGAGAACTGGCGTTAC
>JAZAIZ010000077.1:0-1280 GCA_036230545.1 Myxococcota bacterium | reverse complement strand
GGATGACCTGATAACCCTGATGGAGCGTGTCCATTCGGACGTTGTTCGCTTGAGGGCTCGGGACCTGGACGCAGAGAAGGGCGCGCTTTCCGGGGTTGCCTGCGCGGGAGAGCTTTATTCTCCAGAGTCAGGTGAGAAGCTCGGTGATGTGGCCGCCTTTGTTTATCGCGACCATTTGACCGAGCCTGGGATGGCCCCGGAGCAGGCTGAGCGTGAGATGCAGGAGATCTTGTTGGCGGTGATGCGCTGGAACCGATTGGCGACTCTTGATGTCAGTCATCTCTCGGAGATGTATTGGCCGACCGTTGATCAGTTGAGAGCCTTTCGAGCCGAGCCTCGTGTGCAGGTGGAGGCGCTGCGTTTTAAGCGAAACGCGCCGACGTTGTGGGGTGCGATTGCGGCGAGCAGCGTGGACGCGCGTGCCCGCGCGGTCGCGGCGAAAGACTTAAAGGTGGAGCGAGGGACGAGTCCTGATGCCCGCTTGGGAGAGTTGGAGAGGGCACTTGAGTCTCTGGTGGCCATGCAGTTGGAGAGATTGCAGGATCCGAATGACGTTGTGGACATGGCGTATATTGAGAGCCTCGGAGGAGAAGAGAGCTTCGATGGGGATGAGGTGTATGCAGGGGTTCTCTCTGCCCGGAAAACGGGTGAGTCGATGGAGGAATATGCGCAGCGACTCTTTGATGGCACCCTCCAGTCTTGCGAGCTGCAGGAGTTTGTTGAGAGGCCGGAGTTTTTGGTCGCAACTCATCTTGGCCTGACAAGCCGCAATGGGGACTTTGAGCCCGGTCAGCGGGAGAGCCTGATCGCGGGGCTTGAGCGGCTTGGGTTGGTGGGTGAAGGGGGAAACCTCCTCGTTGGTGGCGAGCTTGATGACGTGGCGGTTGACCAGAAGACGGTGGCAGTTTTAAACGAGGCGCTGCATCTGGATCTCGAGCGTGTGGAGGGAGAGCCCATGGACGCCTTCTTGGAGAGGGCGTACTCCTACACCTACGGTGACGGCGAGATGGATACCATCAAGCAGCTGTGGCTGTGGAATTTGATGGCCAAAGGAGACGTGGCCTCTGTGGACGAGATGCGGCAGACCATGGTGGCCAGAGATGAGTACAGGTTTGTTTTTGACGGGTTTTTTCTGAGCGCTGACGACGAGGTGTTGATTCAGTCCCTGATGTCTGCGGAGGCATATGAGGTGGGGGCGAGCGGGGAGGAGCCATTGACCTCTTCGTGGCATGCCGAGGCGAGGCGTGTTCTGCTCAAAACCCGCCGCAGGTTGATCCGCC
>JAZAIZ010000076.1:0-12204 GCA_036230545.1 Myxococcota bacterium | reverse complement strand
GGCACTGGCAAGGAGCTGGTGGCCCGTGCGGTGCATCAGGCCAGCAATCGAAAAGACCACCCCTTTGTGGCCGTGAACTGCGCGGCGATCCCCAAGGAGCTGATGGAGAGTGAGATCTTTGGACACGCCAAAGGGGCGTTTACGGGGGCAGGGGAGCGGCGGGAGGGCAAGTTCGCTGCGGCGAACGGTGGCACCCTCTTCCTCGACGAGATCGGCGAGATGGATGTCAACCTGCAGGGAAAGTTTCTACGGGTGATTCAGGAGCAGGAGTTCACTCCGGTGGGGGAGAGCCGTCCGCGCAAGGCCGACGTGCGGATTGTTTCCGCCACGAACCAGGATTTGCTCGACAACTGCACCAAGGGAACCTTTCGGGAAGATCTCTACTACCGTTTGAACGTGATCCCCATTCAGATGCCCACCCTTGAGGAGCGGCCCGGGGATGTCGGTCTGCTCGTGGATCACTTTATCGCCCGGGCCACCCAACGACACGGGCGCTTTGTCAGCGGCGTCGAGGACGACGTGATGCGCATGTTCAAAAGTTATGCCTGGCCGGGCAATGTGCGTGAACTCGAAAACATGGTTGAGCGCATCATTATCCTGAAAAAGGACGAAGGGCTCATCACCCGGGCCGACCTCCCACCCCTGCTCACCAAAGCCGCCGAGACCCAAAACCTTGGCGCGGTCAGCCTGCCGGAAGAGGGGATTAACATCCGTGAGGCCCTTGAGGACCTTGAATCCAAATTGACCGTGGATGCCCTGCGTCGAAGCAGCGGCAACAAGGCTCGGGCCGCGCAGCTGCTTGGGCTCAAACGCACCACCCTGATTGAGCGGTTGAAACGCCTGGGGCTCACCGAATATTAAAGCCCACGTCCTGACCCGTCGGGTGACCGCCAGCGAGTCGTCAAAGGGTTGACGCTCGCGGCCTTTCCCTTCGGTCAGCGAACATGACTTCACCAATTTACTTACTCTTTTACTTGCGGATGAAACTGGCACGGCATGTGCTGGGTTTGAAAGAGAGATGTTGCGTTCAGTGTACATAGCCCTCGCGTTGCTCGTGGGGGTGGGGACTTCGTCAAGTGTCTATGGCGCTTCGATGAGCGTGCAGGTGCGCGGGCCCAAAGGGAGCGTTCGCATCAATCAGCCCAAGGACGGATACTCCCTTTTGATGGTGTTTCAGCCAGCTGTGCCGGGCTTCGTTAAGGCCATCAAGAGGCAGGGCGTGGAGGGCTTGCGGGTGTCCACAGCCCCGGTGGGCCGCAGAGGGGAAGAAGTGCTCCTGCGCTTTGCGTCCCCCATCGCTAAGCAAGCGGTCAAGCGACGTGGGCGCCGGGTGTCCCTTGAGGTGTCCTGGAAAACCCGGGAAGAGATTTTGCGGGAGCACATCATCGAGACTCTCAAGGTGCCGGTTCCCTCCACCTGTGTGGGTTACCGCTTCGACGCTGCCGAGGGTTTGATGCGCTCAGGCGATTTTGAGGATGCCCTGGCCAGCTATAAAGAGCTCGCAGCCAAGCACGAGCTGCGGGCGTGGTCGCAGCTTCGACTTAGCGATATTGCGCTTCTTAATGGTGACGTTCCCGGCGCCTGCCGGCGCTATGGTGCCACCAACGAAGCCTACGGAGTGCGGATGTCGGGCATGCTTGCCCGGCTTCGGCGTCAGGTGCTGGCTTGTGACCTTCGCGATGGGCCGCCGGCGGATTGGGATGTGCTGCTTGAGAGGGCAGACCGAATCCCTGGCAGGATCGGAAAGTTTCTGCGCTCGGAGGTTATCTGGGCCATTGAGCAGGTGGCTAGGGTCGACGAGGTCGACCGCGCCATTAATCTGATTGAGAATCTCGAATTACAACACAGAGGAACGCGCCGCAAATTACGACGCATTCGAGATGTGCTGATCGCTCGAGGCATTCGTCTGGTGGAGGACCCCTTGCGCCGAGCGAGCATGTGTTATCGACACCGCAGCGCCTTGATGGGGCACTCAGAAGCATACTCTCTCCGTTTTTTATGCGCGAAGAGTTTTCGCGGGCTCAGCTTGCTGGACAAGGCCGTTGCTGGCCTCAAGGTGTTGAGCAAGGCGCGGCAACGAAATTACAACGGCGCGTTGTGGGAAGCGCGCAATGGCCGAGCCCAGGCGCTCTTTGAGTTGGCCCACGCCTACAACGACCTGGGGGATCCCGACTATGTTTATGCCACGCTGGTTCGCTTTAAACGCAAGTTTGGTTACCCGCCTCCCACGACCATTCAGGCAGAGCCCAAGGGGCCCTCGGTGACTTTCCGTGACCTCCCCCTGGGTAAATTGATCGACTCCATCGACAGCCGGGCCTATGCGCTTGACCGTGCAGTGCGCGCATCGGGCGCGGGCGGGGAGCAAAGGAGATAAACATGGCAGCAGACCTCTTCAAATCCATCGGCGGCCTTGAGCGATTATTGGATTACCATCTCGAGCGACATGGCCTGTTGGCCTCCAATGTCACCAACGCCGAGACACCCAATTACCGCCCCCGGGATCTGGTCTTTAACGAGTCTCTCAACAAGGCTCGGCAGATGAACGCGACCGACTCCGGACATTTTAACACGGGAAGCGGCACCGGCACCGGACATTTTGTGGAGGTGGAGTACGGCCCGACGAGCGTGGACAAAAATGGGGTGCGGCTGGAGCGGGCAATGGCGAGGCTCACGGCGAATAAGGTTCGATACAATTCAAGCGTGGAGGTGCTTAAGCGGCGAATGGCCATCATTAAGTACGCCGCGAGCAGTAACCGTTAAGGGGGAAGTTATGGATTTTTTCTCAGCAATGGAGATTATCTCTTCGGGGCTCAGTGCGGAGCGGGTGAGGATGAATATTACCGCGTCCAACCTCGCCAACGCAGAGACTACCCGGACCGAAGCGGGCGGGCCTTACCGTCGTCGCGACCCTATCTTCGCGGCCACCAATCTCGAGTCGCCCAAGGGCTTTCAATCCAACCTCGATAGGGCCCTGCAGGGGGTGGAGGTGGCGGAGGTGGTTGAGGACCACGAGCCCCCGCGCCTG
The DNA here is from genome assembly GCA_036230545.1 of Myxococcota bacterium. Taxonomy (GTDB): domain Bacteria; phylum Myxococcota; class XYA12-FULL-58-9; order XYA12-FULL-58-9; family JABJBS01; genus CAXGXL01. Next base: position 9,179 of record JAZAIZ010000076.1, on the reverse strand, counting down.
CTTTTTGACCCCAATCATCCCGACGCCAACCCCAACGGTTATGTGGAGCTTCCCAACGTCAACATGGTCGAAGAGATGGTGAATATGATGATGGCGGCGCGTTCTTATGAAGCGGGTGTGTCGGCGATGCGCTCGGTGGTGGACATGGCTCAAAGAGCCCTCTCGGTGGGTAAATAATGGCGATACAATCCCTTAAACAAATTGACCTGCAGCTTGAGAAGCAGCTCTCACGGCTCTCGGACTCCTCCACTCCCTCGGCGGGCAGCCCGGATGCTTTCAGCGAGGCCCTCGCACGAGCTGCGGCGGCGATTGTCAAGCCCCACCAGGAGGCAGCGGTGGCGGTGGACCAGTTCAGCCAGGGCAGGCGCAACATTCATGAGACCCTGATCGCCGTGGAGAAAGCGGACATCTCGTTAAAGTACATGATGAACGTTCGCAATAAGCTTCTGGATGCCTACCGCGAAGTCATGCAGATGGGGGCATAATTAAATGGCCGATTTAGCAAGCTCTCTCAAGCAGCTGGCCAGCGTATGGGCGGAGTGGTCCCTGGGCCGCAAGGCCTTTGTGATTGGCGGATCGGTGATTGGGGTTGCCGGCTTCCTGGCGGTGGTGGCCTTGAGCGGACGCATCGATTATTCGACCCTGATGACCGGAATGGAGCCATCGGACACCGCGAAGGTCGTGGAGGTGCTCGACGATTTGCGCGTCCCCTACAAACTGGCCCACAACGGCAGCACGGTGCTCGTCCCGGCGGCAGAGGTGCCTCAGGTGCGCATGAAGCTGGCCGGAGAGGGGCTGCCCCGCGGTGCCGGCGTGGGGTTTGAGATTTTTGACGATCCCGCCTTTGGTATCAGTCGCTTTACAGAGCAGTTGAATTATCGCCGGGCTCTCGAAGGGGAACTCGGGCGAACCATCAAGACCGTCGGTGCCGTCAAAGAAGCCCGGGTTCATATCGTGATCCCCAAGCGGCAGATCTTTCGAGAGAAACAAATCAAGCCCTCCGCCTCGGTCACCCTGCACATGCAGACCGGCCGCCGGCTCTCTCAGGAGCAGGTGTCGGCCGTGGTGCACCTGGTGGCGTCAAGCGTTGAGGGGGTCAGCCCGGAGGATGTCACGGTGGTGGACTCCATCGGGAAAGTCCTGGCCAGGGGGGGCGGGGAAGGTTTTGGCTCCCTCTCCAAAGGGCTTGAGCACCAACGCTCCATTGAGAAAAGTCTCGAGACCCGGGTGGTGGAGATTCTTGAGCGGGTCGTTGGTATTGGCAGGGTGTCGGCGCAGGTGAGCGCGGAGCTTGACTTCACCCAGAGTGAAGCCACCAGCGAGACCTACGACCCCGAAGCGGTCGCGGTGCGCAGCGAGCAGCTCGATGATGAGGAACGCGCGCTCTCCAAGGGAGACCCTCGCGGCATCCCCGGGGCGCGCTCCAACCTCGCCGGAGGGGCTGAGGAGACCGAGGAGATGGCGGGGGCCAACAAAGACAGCAAGAGCTCCAAGATTCGCAACTATGAGATCAGCAAAAAGTTCAAGCGGGAGATGAACGAAGTGGCCCAGCTCAAGCGTCTCTCGGTGGCCGTGTTGGTGGACGGCATTCGCACCACCAACGAAGACGGCGAATCCTCCTACCAGGCCCGCACCCCAGAGGACCTCGTTCGGCTCACTGAGTTGGTGAAGAGCGCGGTGGGTTTTGACGGCGACCGGGGCGACAACGTGGTGCTGGACTCCATGAGCTTCTCCCCCGAAACCCCCTACCTGGAAGATGAAGGGCTCGGCATGGGCGCATGGGATTATTTCAATATCCTGTGGCGGCCCCTGAGCGCCCTGGTGTTTCTCTTTCTTCTGATAGGGGTGATGCGGGCAACACGGCGACTCACCGATAGCGGCACCGATATTCTCGAACAGCCACGCTCGGTTCAGGAACTTGAGGCCGCCCTCGCGAGCAGCCCGGGGCTGGCCAATATCCCTGGCCTGCAGGCGGGGGGTGAAGGTGATGATCCTGACGCCGCAGTGAAAGCAAGACCGGATCCAGAGAAAGCAGCGGCCGTAATTAAAGGCTGGCTGACCGGAGGTTAATGACGATGGCGGATGCAACAACGACCGAAGAGTCCAACCCAAACGCGCAGATGGCCACGGTTCCGGAGCCGGAGCCCGAACTCGAAGGCCGCATTAAAGCTGCGTTGTGGTTGCTCAGCATTGACGAAGACCTCGCAGTGGAGATCATGGGGCACCTCAGCGATTTAGAGATCGCCTCTATCTCCAAGGCCGTCCGAGAGATAGGTCGAACCACCCCCGCCCAGTTGGCAAAGATTCATCGAGAGTTCAGTCAGATTCTGGCTTCAGATCCCATGCACCTCAAAGGCAGCATGGAGTACTTGCGCAAGGTCACCTCCCGAGCCTTTGGTGACGAGCGCGCCCGGGAAATCCTCGGGTTGCGTGCGCCGCCGCTCCCCGAAGGAGAGGGGCTCGATGTGGCCGACCTCGACGTCCTCAGCGGCATGCTCAAGCAGGAGCACCCCCAAATCACCGCCGCGATTCTGGCTTCGGTTGCGCCCGCCCGCTCCGCTGAGATCTTGAAGCGCTTACCCGAGAGCGTCAAACGGGACGCGGTGTGGCGAGTGGCCAAGTTAACCAGCGTCCCCCGTTATGTGCTCGACGAAGCCGAGCGGATCCTGTCCGCCGGGATGCCCACCGGACAGGACTCCCATCGGGAGGTTGATGGTATCCGCACCGCGGCCCAGCTGCTCAATCAGATGGACTCGGTTACGGTGGACGATATCCTCACCAGCCTCGAGAGCGACACCAACACCATCGCCGAAGACATTCGTCGGGCCATGTTCACCTTCGAAGATCTTGTGGGTCTCGACAAACGCGGTTTTGGAGTCTTGCTCAAGGAGGTTCAGAGCGATCAACTCCTGGTGGCACTCAAGACTGCGAGTGTCGAGTTGCGGGAGCTTGTATTTAGCAGCCTCTCCCAACGGGCCGCCGAGATGCTCAAGGACGACCTCGAAGTTATGCGCCCCGTTCGTCTCTCGGATGTTCAGGAGGCCCAACAGGCCATTATTGCCACCGCCCTGCAGCTTAAGGGTGAAGGTAAGCTGATGATTGGCGGCGGAGATGATTACGTATGACGACACCAGGTGAACCCAAAGACACGCCCGAGCCACTCCCGAAGGAGGGCCGCCTCTACGGTGACGTGGAGGGAGTACAGGGCTATCGCAGAGACCTGCGACACACCGTTGCCGTGGTGGACCGGACCAAATCGCACACGGTATCCACGCCCCATTGGCTTCGGCAGCAGGAGGCCGAGAGCTACGAGTGCCGCCCGCTCTTTGAGCTGCTTGAGGACACGGGGGAGGAGCCGGAGATCTCCCCGGAGGAAAAGCTGCGGCAGATTCACGAGGCGGGCCGCAAGGAGGGCTACGCCAAGGGGATTGAGGAGGCGAGCACCACTGTTGAGGCGCTGGTTACCCGCTACAATAAGGCGCTCTCCGAGCTGGAGACTCTCCGCGAGGTACTGACGAGCGAGACCGAGACCGACGTGGTGAACCTCTCCCTCCTTGTGGCACGGGAGGCCATAAGGAGCGAGCCGGAGAGTCGCCGTGGGTTCACAGAGGAGATGACCACGCATTGTCTTAAACTCTTGCGTTCCGCCGATCAGATCACCCTTCGGGTGGGACCCGAAGATTTGGAGGCCATTCGAAAACTCCCGGACGCCGTGGCCACGGAGAACACCGTGGTGCGACTCATCGCAGACCCCGCGATTACTCTCGGTGGGGTGGTTGCGGAGTGTGCCCTCGGCCGGGTTGATGCGACCTTTGAGAGGCGCCTCTCCGATATCGCGCAGCAGCTGCTCGGGGGAGAAGCCGTGATACGCCCGGCAATCGAGCAGGAAGAGCAGGACGCAGAGACAACTCCCGCAGTGTCGCAGGATGCTCCAGGTGACGCAGCCGCAGAAGCGGCGCAGGAGGACGACGATGCATCCGCTTAAAGAACGCATTCTGCCTTACGAGAGCCGAGTTGGCTTGCCGCTCCCCACCTTGGAGGGGCAGGTTACCGACGTGGTGGGAATGCTGGTGGAGGGCAACGCCGCAGGTGCTGCGGTGGGGGATCTCTATCGCCTAATCTCACGCAATGGGGAAGTCATGGCGGAGGTCGTCTCCATTAAGGGCGAGCGGGCGGTGCTGGTGCCCTATGGCCAGGTGGCGGGATTGCGCGCCGGGGACCGAATGGTGTCCGCAGGGGGCGCCGCGTCCATCGAAGTGAGCGAGGGTTTGCTGGGAAGGGCCATCGACTGCCTTGGCCAGCCTATTGACGAAGGGCCTGCGCTGCCTCGCGGTGAGCGACGCCTTATCTATTCGACGCCACTTGCGCCCTGCCAACGGGCGCCGATTACCACACCCATGAACTTTGGGATTCGCAGCCTGGACGCCTTTGTCCCCTGCGGGATCGGGCAGCGATTGGGGATCTTCGCAGGGGCAGGGGTTGGCAAGACCTCTCTGCTGGGAATGATCGCTAAGAACGCTGACGCCGATGTGGTGGTCATGGGGCTGGTGGGAGAGCGAGGACGCGAGGTTGGCCATTTCATTCGGGACATCCTCGGTGAGGGCATGGCTCGTTCAGTGGTGGTGTGCGCGACGTCGGACCGACCTCCTCCGGAGCGTGTTCGTTCGGCGTTTCTGGCGACCACCATCGCCGAGTACTTTCGCGACCAAGGCAAAAAAGTGGTGCTCTTTGTCGACTCCTTGACCCGCTTTGCCATGGCTCAACGGGAGGTGGGGCTCGCAATCGGAGAGCCACCCACCACCAAGGGCTATCCCCCCAGCGCGTTCGCTATGCTACCCAAGCTGCTCGAACGTGCGGCACCCTCCCTCACAGGGGGATCTATCACCGGTCTCTACACCGTGCTCGCAGAGGGGGATGATCTCACAGATCCCATCGCCGATGCGGTCATGGCGTTGCTGGACGGACACATCGTGCTCTCACGGGAACTCGCCTCCCGGGGCCATTACCCCGCGGTGGATGTGCTGCGTTCGTTGTCTCGATTGGAGAATGAGGTCACCAGCGATGGCCATCTTGCCGCCGTGAGGGTGGTGCGTGGCTGGATGGGCCGGGTGGAAGACGCCCGGGATCTCATCGCGGTGGGGGCCTATCAGCCGGGGGCGGATGCAGAACTCGACGTCGCCATCGCACAGGACCCCCGGATCCGACATTTTCTGCAGCAGCCATTGAAGGAGAATTCGGACGCCACCAGCACCGCCCAGGGTCTCCTGGAGCTGATTCAATCCGCGCCTGCGGCTAACCAGGCCGTAGAGAGGTAGAGGTCATGAGCAAGCGCTCATTAAAAACCCTGATGAAGGTTCGTGCGCTCGTTGAGCGACAGGCGGAGATGGAACTCGCCCAGATCAACCAGCGGATCTTGCAGGGCCGAAACGCGCTGGAGCAGTTTCAATACCAGGCCGCGACTGCCCAGGTTGAGGGAGAGTTCTCCTTGGCCATTGTCGATCTCTCCGAGCGGGCAGCGTTGTCGACGGCCTTCGCGCTGGAGGAGATGAAGGAAGTCAAGGACGCGCGGCAGAAAGAGTATGAAGAGCGCGTGTTGCAGCGAAAACAGGCGGAGCGACTGGTGGAGCGGCTCAACAAACGAGAATCGGCGCAAGAGCGTCGCCGGGAGCAGGCGGCCCTTGACGATTGGACCGCGTCGAATTGGAGTAGACGATGAAGAGGTTGAGAAATCGAACGTTGGTGGTCGTTGTGGGGATGATGCTTGTCCTTTCTGGAGCGCCTGTCTACGCCCAGGATGGCGCAGAGGAAGATCTCTACGAAGAGGAGATGATGGGCCCGCCCACCGAGGAGCAGCAGCGAGAGTGGGAGGAGGAGGCCTTTCTTGAGGAAGAAGAGGGGGGCTGTGACCCCGTTGATTATGAAGAACTGAAGCTGCTGGGTGCGCTGCAGGCACGCAGCGCGGCCCTCAAGGAGCGGGAGATTATTCTCGAAGAGAAAGACATTCTGCTTCGGGAGATAGAGGAGCAGCTTGAAGCCAAGTTCAAAAAGCTGACCGCTAAATTGGACAAGTTGGAGAAGTTGCTGGAGGTGGGAAAAGCCGAGAGCGAAGCTCGGCAGGAGCGCTTCGCCCGCCTGGTGGAGGCCCTTACGACCCTCTCACCACGAAAGGCCGCGCCGATTTTGGAGAAAGCCGATCAGCGCTTCGCCACACGCCTCCTGCAGGAGGTGTCGCCCGTGCGGGTCGGGAAGCTCCTCGCGCAGATGACGCCAGGCAACGCTGCGACCTTAATGGTACGGCTCGATCGAGCGAAGACGGTGGCCCAAAGGGCGGCCAGCAAAGGGGCGAGAGACTGGAAAGCGGGCGCTAAAGGTGCCGGCGAGGGAGATTATTAAATGATAGATCTGGACTCCATAGCGTTCAGTGAGGACCGGGGCGGGATCGATCTCCTGAAGGAGACGGTGGACGTCTCCGTGCCTGAAACGAAAGAGAGCTTTCACGAGGTCTTATCTCAGAATGCGGCAGAGGAGGGGGAGGGAATCTCTGAGCACCCGCCCGCCGCGCAGTCGGCGGCCACCGAGGAGGGGAGCAGTGGTGAAGGGAGCCTGCCTGAGGAGGAGACCGCAGAAGCCCTTTTGGAGGAGAGCCCTGAGGAAGTAGAAGAGGAGCATCGCAGACGGGAAGAAGAAGCGGGCTCGAGGCCACCGCCCCGGGGCGCCGGCCAGCGGCAAGCTGTGGAAGGCACGAGGGTAAAAGACCTCAACGCCCACCACCCTTTGGTCTCATCGCTAATGGTGCATGGCGCCAAGGGCGGCGACACCACCCTCGCGGCGCGGAACACCAATCAGAACCTCCTCGACCAATGGAAATCCGTGAATAGCTCCGGAGTGAAGACACCCGAAGGGGCTACAAAGGCGGAGGCCAAGAAGGGGGCGGAGCGCGCCAGCATACGTGTGTTGGGGAACAAAGACGCGAGCGGACCGGTGTCTCTGGAGGGGAGGCAGGGGCTATCCCGGAACGCGATGGGAGTCGAACAGGTTGCCGAGGGGGCGGGGAAGGGTGACAACCCTCTCAGCCTGGACCGCTCGGCTCGAGGCAGAGTCAGCGACGGCACACCACACCGGGGTTTCGGTAACGACGCGCAGGCGCCCAGGGAAACCCCAAAGGAAACAAACGCCACCCAGGCAAAGAACACGACACCACTCCCCCTTGAGGGGCAGAGTGGAAACGTGGAGACGTCGCCCACCGCAGGTCGAGCCCCCAACGGCGGGATTGACATCGGCAGCCTCTCGCCGCGCTCAATGACCAGCACTGTGGCAATGAGTCCCGGGTCTGGAAAGGCGGTGGACTCTCCCGCGGCACCTCAGCTTGCCGACCGGGTACGCCTGGAGGAATTCAGTGCGGGGCTTGAGCGCTTTGTGCTCAAGGGCACCAGCAAGGTGCAGATGCGCCTGGACCCGCCGGATCTTGGAACGGTGGATATTGATATCGAGGTCACCAAAGGCGAGGTGTTTCTCTCGGTGCGGGCAGAAAGCGTTGAGGCGGTGAATGCCCTGCAGTCCGAGTTGGAGTTGCTGCGGGAGAGCCTCAAGGAGCAGGGGCTGGATTTGAGTCATTTTGAGCTCGGTCACCCGGATCGGGACGCCGCAAACTCCGGGAGGGATTCGGCGTCCACAGGCACCGGGGCCAAGGACGATAAGGCGCGGCGCGAAAGTGAGACCGAGGCCGAGGCTACAACCACACGAGGAATCACCGCCGATGGTCGGCTGGATGTAATGGTTTAAGGAGGGCAGCATGGAGATCGGAAAAACAGAAGGGGCCGTAAAGGTCGGCGGAGATCAGGAGTTTTCGGGGGTGGCCGAGCGTCAGGATATGGGGAAGGACCAGTTTCTTCAGCTCCTAACGGCCCAATTGGCGCATCAGGATCCAATGAACCCCGTCGAAGACAAGGAGTTTATCGCCCAACTTGCGCAATTCAGTATGGTGGAGCAGAGCGTTGCGACCAACAAGCACCTGGAGATGCTCGGCATGTCTGTGGGCGCCGTGGTGAACGCGCAGCTGCCCGCGCTGATTGGCAAGGAGATCACCGCGGCTGGGGATCTGGCCACCGTCATGGACGGACAATCCACCACCCTGGGCTTTGCCCTTGAGGAGGCAGCGACGGACGTGACTCTGCGAGTGACCGACCAGTCCGGCAAGGAGGTGCGCACCATCAATCTGGGTGGCTACTCTGCGGGCCAGCACGAACACCAGTGGGATGGCCTGGACAACGAAGGCAATCGCGTTCCGGAGGGGATCTACCAGATAGAGGTCAGCGCCCTTCACGGGGAGGATGTGGTGGAAAGCAGCACCCGCTTGACCGGTGTGGTGGATGGTTTGGATTTCAGCAGGGGCTACCCGGAGCTGATGGTGGGCGATTTGAGGCTTCGACCCGCCGACATTATCGAGGTCAGGAATGAGGAATAAGGGGTGAACCAAAGAACCACACCTATCAATCAAAGGTTTGTAACTAGAGGGGGCCGCCCCAGAGGCGGTGACCAAAGAGGGATGAGAACATGAGTATTCTTAAGGCAATGTTTGCAGGAGCTTCGGGGTTGTCCGCACACTCGAAAGCAATAGGGGTCGTTTCTGACAATATCTCAAATCTAAACACGGTGGGCTACAAGGCCAACCGCGCGCGCTTTGAGGATGTCCTCGGGAACACCGTGGCGGGGTCCATTGACAACCAGGGCATCGGTCACGGGGTTCGGTTGGGGGGAGTGCATGCCAACTTTGCGCAGGGCTCCCTGGTGGCCAGCCGCCTGAATACCGATATGGCGCTTCAGGGCGATGGGTTCTTTGTGGTACGCGGCACCTTTGACGGGGGCCAGGACAAGCAATTTTACACCCGCGATGGCCAATTTCACATCAGCGCGGAGGGCAAGCTGGTGAACAGCAAGGGGCTCTCGGTGCAGGGATACACCGCAGATCAGAACGAGAACCTCTCCAACACCCTGGGGGACCTCGACATCCCCCTTACCGCGGTGGTGCCTCCCAATCCCACCACGGAGGTTGGCATGGAGACCAATCTATCCCCCAACGCGGATTTTATCGCCGACTTCGATGTGGCAGACCCACAGTCGACGTCGCATTTTTCCACCTCGGTAACGATCTACGACACCCTGGGGGTTTCCCATAACGT
>JAZAIZ010000075.1:0-29705 GCA_036230545.1 Myxococcota bacterium | reverse complement strand
TGGAGGTAAAGCCCAGCTCCTGCATGGATTCAATGACACGTTTCTCCACGAACAACCCCTTCCATTACACGCCCGACTTGGCCGCTACCCTCCCAGAGTTCTGGGAAGCCGAGGCCTTATAGAGGGGGCCGGTGAGGCCCACAAGCTATTGCTGTGGGATTTTGCGGGAGGAGTTTCTTGACACCCTCCTTAATTCTGCTAGTAACCCACGCCTGAGTTACGCTTTCGAGGGAGTGAGGATATGTCCCATAACCTGAAACTTCTTCGGCAGGGTGCTCATGCTTCTCTCTATCACTATTTGGGAGCCCTCAAGCGCGGAGATGGGACTGGGACTTGTCTTCGCGTGTGGGCTCCCAATGCTGATCGAGTGTCCGTGCTTGGAGAGTTCAAGGGATGTATCTCTGACGAGCGCTCGCTTGTTTACTTTGGGGATTCCAGCGTGTGGAAAGGAGAGCTTTGCGGTGTAGGGACCGGAGAGCTTGCCAAATACCGCATTCGGAATCGCCGGAGTGGCGACGTCTCTGAAGCGGCATATCCTTTGGCGTTCAGTGCTGAACGCTCTCCCTGCACGGCCTCGATCATCACCAGGACCGCGCCGGCGCAGCGCGATGGCTGCACGTTGAGAAAGCGCGCATCAGAGATGCACAGCAACTATGCGGGGAAGCAGAGAACTCAGTGCTAGAAATCGAGAGGACGAGGTGATGGAGCGTTTGCGAGCGATCCCATCAGAAAAGGCGGATAGCATTTCGGCGCTGCGGTGTTTGCAGGGTGATGACCACGAGTTGGTCGGAGTCGGGCAGACTCGCAGGGCCGGGGTGTTAATGCATCTGACCTCCCTGAGGGGCGGATGGGGCGTGGGGGATATGGGAAAGGCGGCCCGCGCGTTCGCTGACAGGCTTGTTGAGGCCGGAGTTTCCCTGTGGCAGATGTTGCCACTGAACCCCGTGGACGATGAGGGTTGCCCCTATAGCAGTTGGGCAGACTGCGCGGGGGAGCCGATGCTGATCGACCTGGAGGCTCTGGTGGCTGCAGGACTGCTTGAGCACGCCATCCCCCCTTCCCGGGTGAAGGCTGCGGAGTCGGTGGATTTTGCAGCGGTGAAGGTGCTCAAGGGAGCGCGTCTGGTTGAGGCCGCCACCAGCTTTCTTGCCCTGAAGGACCATCCGTGGCGAGCGGAGTTTGAAGCGTTTTGTGCAGACGCCGATTGGCTGGATGACTTCGCCCTCTTTGGGGTGTTGAGTGACCTCTACGGGGGCGGCGCGTGGTGGAATTGGCCGCCGTGTTATCGCGACCGCGACCCCGGAAGTCTGAGAGCGCTGCAATTGGAGCATCGAGAGGCCTTCGACGTTCAACGGGTTACGCAGTTCTTCTTCGAGCGTCAGTGGCAAGGCCTGCGGCGTTATTGCAACGAGCGCGGTGTTACACTGCTGGGGGACCTGCCCATCTACGTCAGCGCTGAGAGCGTGGATGTGTGGGCGAATCAAACGCAGTTTTTGTTAAACGCCGCGCGTAGACCTTCGGTGGTGTCGGGAGTACCACCAGACCCTTTCTGTGTGGAGGGCCAACTCTGGGCCAACCCGATCTACGACTGGGAGGCAATGGGAGAGGACGGGTATCGGTGGTGGAAGCGACGCTTTGAACGCGCCTTCGCGCGCACCGATGTGGTGCGGGTAGACCACTTCCGGGGCTTCTCTGCCTATTGGGAGGTGCCGGCGGAGGCGGAGACTGCTGCGGAGGGGCGGTGGGTAAGAGGTCCAGGGGACGCGCTATTTAGCGTGATGCGCGAACACTTCAAAGAGTTTCCCATTGTGGTGGAGGACCTCGGTGACATTGATGAGCCCGTGCGAGAGTTGGTGCGTGCTGTGGGGGCGCCGGGCATGCGAGTTCTCTTGTTCGCATTCAACGGAGACGCAAATTCCGAGCATTTGCCCATTCATTACGACGCCAACGTCATTTGTTATACGGGGACTCACGACACAAACACCCTCCTTGGGTGGTGGAGCGAAGCCGACGAACCCACCCGCAACCACGTGTGTCGCTTTTTGGGAATAGGTGGGGATGACATCGTTTGGGATTTGATCCGTGCAGCGATGGCGTCGGTGGCTCCTTGGGCGGTGATCCCTGTGCAGGATCTTCTCGCGCTCGGTAGTGAGGCACGGATGAACGTGCCTGGCACCTTGAAGGGAAATTGGAGTTGGCGCTTGCCGGGGTGCGAACTCCCTGCGTCGGTGGCTCATCGACTCCGTGACCTGAGTGACCTTTATGGCCGGAGCGTTTCCCGATGAGGTTGAAAATCAAGCGGTCTCTCTTGACAATTGAGCAGTAACTCACTTTAGAGACACTTCACACAATGGCCGGAGCGAGGTTGATTATGGAGAGTAAAAAGATTGCGTATTTTTGTATGGAGTTCGGTTTACACGAATCCCTCACAATCTTTTCTGGAGGCCTTGGGGTGTTGGCGGGTGACCTCCTGAAGGCCGCTCGTGACGCGGAGTGCCCCATGGTGGGTATCGGAATTTTGTGGGACGAGGGCTACACCAAGCAATGCATCGATGCGGCTGGCAAACCCTATGATGTCTACCCGAAGACATCGCGTGAGCACCTCAAGCCCCTGAACGTTCAGGTGTCGGTGACCATCGAGGGCCGGGACGTGCCCTTGACCGCCTGGGAGGTGGAGGGGTTTGGCAACGCGCCACTCTATTTATTGGAGCCGGTGGAGGAGCAGGACCGTTGGATCACCGCTCGTCTTTATGCTGGGGGCCCTCGCTCGCGGGTGGCTCAGGAGTTGGTGCTTGGGGTGGGTGGCGTGCGCCTCTTGCGCGCGTTGAAGGAGCCCGTAGAGCTCTATCACTTTAACGAAGGTCACGCGCTCTTTGCGGGCTTTGAGTTGGTGCGTGAGAAGGTGTCCCTGGGCGAAGATCTTCAGAGCGCGATGCGGCAGACCCGAGAGCAGGTGGTGTTTACAACTCACACCCCGGTGAAGGCGGGCAATGAGGTGCACCCGGTGGAGATGCTTTTGGAGATGGGAGTTGGGTTGGGAGTGTTCGAGCGTGACGATTTGGTAGCTCTTGGGGGCGAGCCCTTTGAGATGACCGTTGCGGCGTTGCGACTCTCTCGGATAGCCAACGCCGTGGCGCAGCTGCACGGCAGAACCGCTCGGGCGATGTGGTGCGAGGTAATGGACGCTGCTCCGATCCTGTCGATTACCAACGGCGTGCATATGGGCACCTGGCAGGATGGTCGTATTCGCGAGGTGATGGCACAAGAGGGCACAGACGAGCAGTTGTGGATGGTGAATCAAGAGCTGAAGGCGGAGCTTGTTGAGGAAGTGCAGCGCAGGACAGGGACCCGGCTTCCCTTGAGCGGGGTGTTGGTTGGCTTTGCCCGCCGGGCGGCCACCTACAAGCGGGCGACCCTGATTCTTCGGGATTTGAAGTGGCTTGAACCCCTCTTGCGTGAAGGGCGCCTGCAGCTTGTTTTCTCAGGAAAGGCGCACCCGGAGGATATCGGCGGTAAGGAGATTCTCGAAGAGATCGTGGCCATGTCGAGACGCTTCCCTGAGCAGATCGTCTTCTTGGAGAATTACGATATGCACCTCGGGCGTCTTCTGACCCGGGGTTGCGATGTTTGGCTTAACACGCCCGCGCGTCCCCTGGAGGCCTCCGGGACCTCGGGGATGAAGGCCGCGGCCAATGGGGTGCTCAATCTGAGCGTTCTGGACGGCTGGTGGGACGAAGGATGTGAGCATGACCGCAACGGCTGGCAGTTTGGGGAGGGCTACGAGGGGCCCGACGCCGACCAACGTGATTTGGAGGCACTTCAGGCGACGTTGAGCCAGAAGGTGCTCCCCACCTATTATGAGGACCGACCTCGCTGGATCTCCATGATGCGCCGATCGATCCACACCGGTCAGGAGCAGTTTTCTGCCCGTCGAATGCTTGGCGATTACAGGCAGAAGCTGTATTCGCGGCCCGCTTAAACTCTCTGGCCCCTTTGGGGGAGAACGCTGGTTATCATGGCGACGGTCGAGCTGGCCAACATCCACAAGTCTTTCGGCGAGCAGGCGGTGGTCTCCGATTTATCCCTGCGCGTGGAGGACGGTGAGTTTCTTGTGCTGGTGGGCCCCTCGGGCTGCGGCAAGAGCACTTGTTTACGCCTCATTGCCGGGTTGGAGTCTCCGGATGCGGGGGTGGTTCGAATCGATGGTGAAGACGTCACCGCGACCCTGCCGAAAAACAGGGACATCGGGATGGTGTTTCAGTCTTACGCGCTTTATCCCCACCTTTCGGTGAGGGAGAACCTCGCCTTTGGGTTGCAGCTTCGAAAGGTGCCCGCCACCAGGATAGAGGAGCGGGTCGCTGAGATCGCGGGGCTCCTGCAGATTGACGGGCTCCTTGGGCGCAAACCTGGTCAGCTCTCCGGAGGCCAACGGCAGAGGGTGGCTATGGGGCGAGCGATGGTTCGTGAACCGCGGGTGTTTCTCTTTGATGAGCCTCTCTCCAACCTGGACGCGGCTCTTCGGACGGAGATGCGGGCAGAGCTGGCGGCCCTGCACCGGAGAACTCAAACTACATCTATCTATGTGACCCATGATCAGGTGGAGGCGATGACCCTTGGGACGCGGATTGCAGTGCTCCATGATGGGGTGCTGCAGCAGGTGGACACCCCCCTCGCTCTTTACGAGCGCCCCGTTAATCAATTTGTTGCGGGGTTTATCGGCACTCCCAGCATGAACTTTGTTGAGGGCACCGTGGAGGGATATCAGGGAGGGCTCTCACTAAGGTCCGACGAGCGCTGGTGGGACTTGCCTCGAGCTACCTGGGAGCGCTTAACCCTTGGTGAGCGCGCCACTCTCGGGGTCCGACCTCAACGCGTGGACATCGCTTCTGCGGGGCTGAGGGCGGATGTGGAGCTGGTGGAGCCCATGGGGTGGGACGCTCATCTGCATTGTCGTCTGGGGCAGACTACGGTGGTGGCGCAGGCTGCGGCGCACGCGGTTTCGAACCTGGAGGCCGGTGACGCGGTGGCCTTGCAGATCGAATCGCGGGACACATTTGTGTTTAACAGCGCGGGGAAGACAGTCGCCTATGCCGAGGCTCGCTAAACAGGGCGCTCTTGTGGGTCGATGGCTGTCCATGATCTTGGGAGTACAGCTGCTCTTTGTGTGTGTGGGGTCGAACGCTGCGGCTTCTGGCGATGACGGTTCGCTTGTTCTTTGGCACAGTTACCGGGGAGCCGAGGAGGCTGCCCTCCTTAAGGTTCTGTCGCATTATGAAAAAGAGAGTGGATATTCGGTGCGGGCTCTTGGAATTCCCTACGATGCCTTTGCCTCGAAGTTAACCACCGCGATTCCCCGCAACAACGGACCTGACCTTTTTATCTTCGCTCACGAACGTCTTGGGGGCTGGGTTGAGGCGAAGATGCTCACTGCTCTGGATGGAGTGGTCCCCGAGCCTGAGATGGGAGAGTTCTTTGAAGCGACCGTGGACCCCCTTCGTTATGAAGGGAAGCTATACGGCCTCCCTTTGGCATTTAAGAGTCTGGTTCTTTATTACAACAAGGCGCTGGTTCCCCGGCCGCCCGTAACCACCGACGAGCTTCTGCAGATTGGCCGACAGCTTCGGCAGCAGAAAATCTACGGATTGGCTTATCAGAGTAGCCTCTTTTATTTTCATGCGCCGTGGTTCTTTGGCTTTGGGGGGGAGTTGAATTTCGATGGGCGGGAGCCTGGTTTTTCTTCTCCCGGAGCCCTGGGCTCGTTTCAGTTTTTGCAGCAGCTCTATGCCGAGGGCTTAATGCCCGACGAGGTCACCGGGGCGCTGGTGACCCAGCTCTTCAACGAGGGCAGGACCGGGATGGTGGTGAATGGCCCGTGGTTTCTGGGGGAGATCACTCCAGGGACTGAGTTTGGGGTGGCGCCACTGCCGAGAGTCAGCTCCACCGGAGCGCCCGCCCGTCCCTTCCTCACCGACGAGGCGGTGTTTGTTTCCTCTAAGACCACACGAACTGAGTCGGCCATGGCACTGGCGCGCTACCTTGCGGGCAAGGAATCCTCTCGGATCCGCTTGACCCTTGGGAAGCAATTAGTGGCTCACAGAAAGGTGTGGCAGGAGGAGGGCTTGGCGGATGACCCGGTGATGGGGGTGTTTGCACAGCAACTCAACCACGTGGTCCCCATGCACAACGGTCCTCAGATGCAAAATTTCTGGGAGCCGGGAGACTTGGCGCTTAAGAAATTGATTCGCGGGGGGGCGTCTCCCCGGGAGGCGGGTCTGGCCGGTAGCCGGCGCTATCAGGCGATCACACAGCCGCCCCCTCCACCGGTGAACTCCACTCCCTATGGGGTGGTGTTCGCTTTTGTGGTGGTGGCGGTGTGCGCATGGTTGGTGCGCAATGTGGTTCAGATCATACGACGAGGCCAATGGGATGATTTCCGCTATGGCTGGAGTTGGGCGTTTCCGGGGATGATGGCTCTGGGGGTGTTGGTGTTTATTCCCTTTGTGGTTTCTCTGGCTCTGGCGTTTTTTAGTCATCGCGCCGGGGAGTGGACCTTTGTGGGGATGGGAAACTTCGTCAGCATCCTCAGCGCGAAGTCCTTTGATATTCTCGAGCCCCTCTCGTTTTATTATGCCTTGGTGGTGACCCTGGCGTGGACTTTGATCAACCTCATGTTTCACCTTGGAGCCGGGGTGGGGCTGGCGCTGCTGCTGAATCAGAAGGGGTTGCGCTTGCGGGGTTTGTATCGGGTGCTCTTGATCATCCCCTGGGCTGTCCCCAACTACATCACGGCGCTTATTTGGAAGGGAATGTTTCATCGACAGTTTGGCGCCATCAACGCCATGGTCCAAGGGATGGGGGGCGAGGCGGTGGCGTGGTTCAGCTCCTTTGGGACGGCATTTTTCGCCAACATCTGCACCAACGCCTGGTTGGGGTTTCCCTTTATTATGGTGGTATGCTTGGGAGCGCTGCAGGCCATCCCGGATGAACTATACGATGCGGCGGACGTGGACGGCGCCGGCCGCTGGGCGAAGTTTCGGTTAATCACCCTCCCGCTTCTGCGACCCTCGCTCTTGCCGGCGGCGTTGTTGGGAATTATCTGGACCTTCAACCAATTTAATATTGTCTACCTGGTGTCCTCGGGCGAGCCGGACAACTCGACGGACATTCTCATCAGCGAGGTTTATCGCTGGGCCTTCGCGCGACAGGAGCAGTACGGCTATGCGTCGGCTTACGCGGGACTTATCTTTGTGCTTCTGCTTGGGTGGAGCGCCTGGTCCACGCGGGTGGCCCGTCGTGTGGAGGACATGACATGAACGCGCGTTTTGTCCATCTGGCTTCCCACGCGGCGCTGCTGCTGGCCAGCGCCTTCGCGCTCTATCCGGTGTTGTGGGTGGTGAAGCTTGCCCTGTCTTCTTCGCAGGTGCTGGGGGTCTCGGCGTCCCCTATCCCCGAGGAGTTTAGCTTGCAGCATTTTGCGACGCTCTTGAGTGAAGGGCAGAGCTTTGGTCGCCAGTTCTTTAACTCAGTGGTGGTGGCGGGCTCCACCAGCCTGGTGGCCATTGGTATCTCCTGCTCGGCGGCCTATGGCTTCTCCCGATTTCGTTTTCCGGGCAGAGAGGTGGGGCTTGGGGCGCTCTTGTTGACGCAGATTTTTCCGGGCATCGTGATGATGATCCCGCTTTATATTCTGCTGGACGCTCTGGGGTTGCTGAACTCCCTGCTGGGTTTGTCCATCGTGTATTCAACCACGGCGATTCCTTTTTGTATCTGGATGTTGAAGGGGTACTTTGACTCCCTGCCCAAAGACATCGAAGAGGCGGCGATGATCGACGGGGCGAGCCGCTGGTATATCTTTGTGCACCTCGTGTTGCCCCTGGCCCGGCCCGCCATCGCGGTGACGGCGCTCTTTTCGTTTATGACAGCGTGGAACGAATTTATTCTGGCGGCGACGCTTATTAACGAGGAGGCGCTCTTTACTCTGCCGGTGGCTCTGCAGCGTTATGTGGGGGAATACCACACCGATTGGGGAACCTTCGCGGCCGGGGCAGTGGTGACCAGCTTGCCGGTGATGCTCCTCTTCTACGGGCTGCAAAAGCACTTGGTGGGGGGGCTGACGGGAGGAGCGGTGAAGGGCTGAGGCGCCTTAGATGAAGGAGCGGGAGTGAAAGCCGGTGACGTCTCGAAAGAGACGCTTGTGTCGGTTGATGTAGAGCTGCTCGTAGAGGAGATTGAAGAGGGAGGCTCCCATGGTGAGACCCTGGTCGATATAATACCGATTTTCTTTAAGTCGGTCCCAGGAAGGCTGCACCACGTTGAAGAAGTCCTCGGAGTGTTTCAGGTCGAGGACTTCGTGAAGGTCATAATGAATGAGGCGCTCCTCGCTGAGCCAGCCCCGTGAGACGATCCCCTGCCCGAGCCACGTGGAAATCTCCATAAACATGCGCTCGATGATTCCCATCACCCCTACGCCAACGAGGTATTCATCGAGGGTGCAGGTCCCCACGAGCGTGGTGTTGAAGATCCGCACCGATGGCCAGAGGTAGCGTTTGTTGATGTCTTCTTCGCTGACGTCCCCAATGCGGCTGAGGAACTCAAGGAAGGTGTTGCGGTGGACGCTGGATAAGTTCCCTTCGCCGTGCTCTTCCCAGACGTTGCGCACCACCTCCATCCGCAAATCCGTTGTGGGGATCTTGGCGGCAAGAATGGCCATGGGGCGGCTGAAGAAAACGACGGCGAAGAAGAATTGAATTTGGGACTCAATGAAATCTTCTTTGTCAAACGAGCCGTCTCGAAGGGCGGTGAAATAAGGGTTTTGACGAAAACCGCACTCCTCTAAAATCTCTTCAATGCGCTCGTGCATGCTCACTCCCATTAAGGTTGATTCTAGCGCGCCCCCTGGGGTGATTCAAGTTGGGTCAGCCGCGCTTTTGTCCGACGTGGATGCTGGAGTAGAAGAGGCTTCTGTCCTGTTGGAGGAGGCGCTGGTTTTGCGTGGCGTCAAACTCAAAGGCGGGGCTGAGGAGCCCTTCGATGTCTCGTTCATTGTTGAGCTGCCGATAAATAAGGAGGCTCCCGGGCTTCATGCTCTCGGTGAGGGTCTCCATGAGAGCGGCGACATCCGCTGAACTCATCCAGTCGCAGATGTTGGAGAGGCCGACCATATCGTAGGTGCTGAGGTCTTTGACCTCATTGATGAGGCAGGGTTCAAAGGTGAAGCGGTAGTTGGGGGCGGGGTGGTTGAGAAAGGGAGGCAGGGCATTGGGGCGGTCGAGGTAATAGCCAAGGAGGATGTGGTGGAGGAACCAATTGTCCTCGGCTCCGGGGGCGCTAAGTCCTCGCTCACAGCTGCCTTGAAAGTAACCCGGGTAGCTGCCCGGGGTGGCGTGTTGGGTGGCGTCCGGACCGAACATGGTGTTGAGGAGGGGATCGGAGAGGAAGAGTTGAAACCCAACCGGCCAATAGGGATGGTCAAAGAGCAGGGTTTGCGTGTCTTTTAGGGAGGGGCTGTGGTTGGGTTCAAAGAGGCCCCGCATGGTGTGGTGGGGGAGAATATAGTCGCTGATAAAGTGCCGCAGGCCGCGGAAGAGGGATTCAAAATTGCCGGAGTTGCTGAGTCCCATGTGCTCATCGGGGGAGGTGAATTCTTCGGGGACCCAGGCCGCGGAGGCGATGTTGAAAGCGGCGTGTCGTTCCCCTGGAGGGAGATCATGGAGGACTTCCATTTTGCGTTTAATGAGCTCGATTTGGGCGGGGTTGGGCTCGACCAGGGTGAGCTCCGCCTCCGGAAACGCACGCTGCAGCTCAAAGGCGGTGCAGCCGCCGGAGCCGATGGTGAGGATACGCTCGGGGGAGTGGTTTTGCAGAATCTCAATTTCAAGAGAAGGGTCTTCTCGGACCACGGCGAATTGAACGGGGTTGTCTCGCATGGGCCTCCCTGCCTCTTTGATGGGTAGAGGTTAGGGAGTCTTGGAGAGGGGGTCAATGGTGTTAAGGAGAAGGAGGAGGGAAAAAAAATTCCCGGCCCAGGCCTGCAATAAGGGGGAGGGGGAGGGTAGCAGGCCTGAACCGGGAAAGCTGTAAAAGCAGCGAAATGTTGGAGGCACAAAGCCTCGTAGATTAAAATTCCCGGCCCAGGTCTGCAATAAGGGGGAGGGGGAGGGTAGCAGACCTAGACCGAGAAAGCTGTAAAAGCAGCGAAATGATAGAGGCACACAGCCCCGTAGATGATGACGAGAGTGAAAGAACCGGTGCTGCTGAAGGGATGTCGACGAAGTCGCCAAAGCAGCAGGCAGCCGAGCCCAGCGAGACTCATTTTCCCCAGGATAAATGCGAGGGGGTGGGTCTGAAGGAGGTAATCCATCAGAGGGTTTGCCTCGGTTGCGAGATCAGCGTTGATCCAGGAGAGGGTCGCCACGGCGTCGATGGCGTTGAGGCAAAAGAGCGTTAACAGGACGATTTCCAGGCGAAAAGCTGTCGCGATGGCGAGGTATTTTCGGTTGATGATCGACGCTGAAAACATCGTGAGACCCGTTTGTTAAGTGTTGTTGAATCCCGTGAATGACTGGATTCAAGATTATTTTCGGTGTCTTAGGCGGGGTGTTGCCTCTTTTGCATGGCGCGGTGTCGAAAAGGACGGGAGGGAGATCATTTGGTGTGGCGATGCCGGACCAAGTCCCTAAGTCAATGAAACTAAAGGACTATTTTAGGGCGTATTTTAGGGAGGTCGGGGGGAGAGGCTCAATCGGTGGCGATACTTTGGGCGACCTGGACCTTTTCGGGGGCCAGGAGCGCTTCGAGAACGGATGGGGCGAGGGACACCAGGAGGCCCCGTTGGCCCCCGTTAATGTAGAGGGTGTCCAGCTCGAAGATGGAGGCCTCGGCGTAGAGGGGAAGTTTTTTTTTCGTCCCGAAGGGGGAGGTGCCTCCCACGACATAGCCGCTGTGATTCTGTGCCACGGCGGGTTTGCAGGGCTGAATCGATTTGACTCCAAGGTGGCGGGCGAGGGCTTTGGTGGAGACCTCCCGGTCCCCGTGCATCAGGATGATGAGCGGGGCCTTGGCGTCGGTTTCCATGATGAGGGTTTTGATGACGCTGTGTTCGTCTGCTCCGAGCTCCCGGGAGGAGGTAGCGGTGCCGCCGCCCTCTTCGTAGCGGTAGGTGTGGACCTCAAAGGGCACCTTGGCAGCTCGCAGGGTCCGCAACGCGCCGGTGCTCGGTAGTTTGTTTTTGCCCATGGAGAGAGATGTAGGAGAATCTGCCCGGGACCGCAAGGGCTCAGGGGATGCTGTAGTGGGTGCGGGTTTCGGTGATGATAGAGGTGAGCACCTGTCGCTGGATTGCGTGAGTATCCATGGTGGTGAAGTCGACGCCGTTGAGGAGAGTGGCCAGTGAGCGTGAGGTGGTGAGGGTGAGGCTGGTTGTCTCGACCTCGACCGGGGCGGTGGAGTCTCCAGGAGGGACGAGAGGAGTGAGGACGCCGTTTGGGAGCGCGCTGTGGATCTTAAATCGCACCCACTCCGGGGAGTCGGGGGCTTGATAGTGCCCCTGCAGGTAGAGGCTGGTGCCGAGCATGTTCACGTCTTCGGGCAAGCCCTTCGCTTGGGGAGGGGCGCCGGCGATGAGGTAATGGGATTGGCAGTAGGTGGCAGCGGGAGCTATGGCGCTTCCGGCGTGTTGGGCGCGAGGGTTCAGGAGAGATTCCACATGGGGGGGCGTCATGGCTGCGGGGTTGCGTTGGGTGTGAGGGTGCCCGGCGAAGGCGGCGCGAGGCCCTAGCAACTCCTGGAGCCAGTGGCGCCAGCTTGCGAGTCCATTGGTGCGGCACTCGACCAGTTGAAGGCTGTAGGTGACGAGGTAGCCCCCGGTGAGCTCGATGTTGAACCCAAGGTCACTCTGCCAGGTCCATGCCCCCGTGTCGTTTTGGGACGCCCCTGTGGTGTCCCAGTCAAGGCGATAGGTGATGGTTGTTTCGGAGAGAGAGAGCTGCTCCTCGTTGGGGTTGCCACAACTGATGAGCGCAGCGCAGAGGGGCCCGAGCAGAGCAGAGAAGGGGTTACCTCGAGCGCTTGATGGGGGGAGGTTCATCCAGGGGGACCCCCGGCGGGGACGCAGATCCCCTGAGCGGTGTTGCAGGTGAGTTGCCTCGCTGGGCCTCCGGGGCAGTCCTCGTCGGTGTCGCAGGTGGGGACGCAGATCTTCTCACCCCGGGGGTTTTCGTGACAGGTGCACCCCTTTGCAGCTGCGGGGCATTGATCGACGCAGTCGGACTCCTCCTCACAGGCGGGGGGACCGTTTTGATTTTCCCCCCCTGGGTTGCCGTTGTTTCCCCCCTGGTTGCCGTTGTTGTTTTCAGTGCCTCCGGTGGTTAGTGGGGTGCCGCGATAGCAACCGAGGATATAGGGAAAGGTGCTTGTGATGTGGTAGCGGTAGGTGCCATCGGGCCCGATACGGCCGTTGCATTGGTCGAGGTATTGAACTCCGGTTTTGGCGATGAATTCGTTGTTGTCCCAGGCGGCGTCGGCGTCCCCGGTGGTCTCCCAGCTGCTTTTAAACTCTGTGATGGTGGCACAGTCTGTTTCAGTGCAGCCGAAGGGACCGTAGATAGGAAAGCCGTCAAGGGCGTAGCCGATGATTGGGGAGGGTCTGGGGTTCTCTTCGCTGAGGGTGAGGCAGGTCACCAGGGCGGCGTGATAGTGGTAGGTGCCGCCGGCGCCGGTGTGTCCCTTGCACCAGTCGACGATGTTGTCGGCGATGGGGTCTCCCCAATTGAGGTTGCCGGCTTCGTTGGGGCCGTAGAAGGGGATTCCGTTGACGGCTACAGCGATATTCCCGAGGAGCGGAATATCAGAGGTGGTGGCGGCCATCACGGGAGATTTGGGGATCGTGAAGGTGTAGTCCTGGGCTTGGAGGTCATTGGGCGTGAGTTGCTGGAAGGCATAATGGGGGATGCCGTTGCTTTTGATGGTCACTGTGGTGTCGTCGCAGGTGGCGTTGACCTGAGGGGCGGGGTACCCGGGGCCGGCCCCATCCGCGTCACTGAGGTTTAAGAAATGCTCTTCCTGGGGGCAACTGGAGTCGTCCGTGGTGGTTGTGGGGGTGTCGTTTTCTTCTTCGGTGTCTTCGGTGTCTTCAGTGTCTTTGGTGTCTTTGGTGTCTTCAGTGTCTTTGGTGTCTTTGGTGTCTTCAGTGTCTTTGGTGTCTTTGGTGTCTTTGGTGTCTTTGGTGTCATTTGGGGGTGGGGTGGGCAGTGTACCGCTTTCACAGGCGAGGCTTGTGGTGCCGAGGGCGAGGATGAGTGAAAGAACAAGTGAGCGGGGTGGGTACATGGAGTCTCCTTTAAGAGGAGAGAGTAATGGACAGGGTTATTGGAGATCAATTACGAAATGATTCGAGGTGTTTTCGGCGGCGATGGTTTAGGAACTTCTGTTTTTGCGCCCTCTGGGGCGATGCTATTGGCAGATGTTTGTGTTAGGGGCGCTGCATGTACAAAAAAACGCTGCGATTGTTGTTGAGTCGTGTGGCCTTGGTTTTGGGGCTCTTAGGGTCTGTGGGATGTGTCACTGCCATGGACACCTTGCTGGATGAATACCACCATCTTGAGGGAGAGCTTTGTGACCCCCTTGGCGGGGCGCCTAGAGAGTCTATTGACGATGTCTTTGTGGAGCCTCCGGTGGTGGAGGGACAGCCGCGCCCAACCGGGACGGTGGTGCTTGAGGATGGAGGGAGCGCCATCGCGGCCCGAGGCTGGTTGACGGAGATGGCCGAGCGCACCATCGATATCCAGTATTTTATCTTTTCATCCGACAAGGTGGGGCTAATCGCAGCAGATTTCATGTTGAGAGCGGCCCAGCGAGGGGTGAAGGTGCGCCTTATCGTGGATGATCTGCTGGTGGATGGGGA
This sequence comes from Myxococcota bacterium, assembly GCA_036230545.1. Taxonomy (GTDB): domain Bacteria; phylum Myxococcota; class XYA12-FULL-58-9; order XYA12-FULL-58-9; family JABJBS01; genus CAXGXL01. The sequence continues at coordinate 15,805 of JAZAIZ010000075.1, read as the reverse complement.
CGCGGAGTTTCTCGCTGCGCTCGATGCGCACCCCAACATTACCATCAGGGTCTACAACCCCAATATCAACATTGGGAAGTCGATGCCGGGGCGATTTTATAGCGCTATCACCGATTTTCGGGGGGTAAACCAGCGGATGCACAACAAGACGTTTATTGTGGACGGCCGGGTTGTGATCACTGGGGGGCGCAATGTCGCTGACGAGTACTACGATTATAACGAAGAGTATAATTTTAGGGACCGGGACGTTCTCCTGGTGGGGGGCGTGGTAGAGAAGGTTCAGGCGTCTTTTGAAGAATATTGGGACCATCCCCTGGTGGTGTCTATCAAGCCTCTGGCCAGTGAGACGGTGCCCGGACGAGTGGAGGCGGCCTGGGAGGGGCTGCATCGATACGCTTGCGATGATGACATCTACTGGCCTCAGGCCCGTAAGCAGCTCGGGGCTTTTCCGACCCTCTATCGAAATTGGGAGGAGTTTGGTGGGATTCGATGGCTCGATGATGTGGACTTTGTATGGGACACGCCCGGAAAGAACACCTCCAAGGGGATGTGGGGCGGGGGAAAAACCACCACGGCACTGATGGATCTGATCAAGGGCGCGAAGAAGAGCGTGGTGATCCAGACCCCTTATCTGGTGACCTCGGGGCTTGGGCAGGGGCTCTTTGCGAGCGCTATCAAGCGGGGGGTCTCGGTGACGATTTTAACTAACAGCCTGGGGGCTACCGACAACCTGATGGCGTTTAATGGCTATCGGCGCAATCGGGATGATCTGCTCAGAATGGGGGTTAAGCTCTACGAGTTTCGTCCGGACGCTGCGATTCGCCGCTCGATTATGACCAGCTCCCTGGCGCAGGAGGTCGAGACCTTTCCGGTTTTTGGGCTGCATGCGAAGACTCTGGTGGTGGATGATGACGTGGTGGTGGTGACGACCTTTAATCTGGATCCTCGCAGCGCCAACCTGAACACCGAGTGCATGACGGTCATTCGCTCGAAGGAGGTCGCCGGAGAGGTGCTGAATGAGATCGGCGAAGAGCTTAAGCCCGAGAACGCCTGGCGCACCACCTTACATTGGGATCCGGATGCGAGGGCCAGCTGGTACAAGCGCTTTATGCTCTTGTGGTTTGGTGTCCTCCCCAAGAGCATTCTTTAAAGCGGCTTTTTGGGCAAAAAAAAGCCCCAGGGTCGTGATGACGCTGAGGCTCTCTTGATTTTCCTGGGGTGGTATTTTGATTATGCGTCGAAATAATCACCGCTGGACGCTACCTGGTTAAGCGCGCTTCGCAGGTCTACGACGGCCTGAAGCTCATTCAGGGTTCTCACGGCGTCTTTGTGCATCTGCTTGTTTTGCTCCATGAGGCTCACACCGAGAGCGGGGCCAAAGGGAGGGATAAAGAAGACAGCTTTTTCGTACCACTTCAGACCGCTCCATTTGTCGCTGTCTTTGGTGCTCTCAACGTCGGCTTTGGCCTTTGCGAGGTCGCTGTCGAGGTTGGGGTATTGGGCTTCGATCGCTGCGAGTTGGCTTGCGACGCTGCTGGAAGGTGCAGAAGCGGACGCAGTAGAATCGCCGGCTGCTTCATAAGAGGTGTAGTTGGAAACACTAGGGATGTTACGTGAAATGTTAGACATGGTTAATCTCCGTGGTTGACACTCGACTTGTCGAGGCTGGTGGTATGCCTTTGGTTATCGGGGCATTCGCCTGGGAGTTGCCTATTTCGGTATTATTTGGTGGGACCAATGTTTAAGGTGGGGATCCAAGGGGAGATTCGGGCGGAGGACTATTTCAAGTGATTGCTTTAACAGGGGAAAATCCAGTAGGAGGCTTGAGAGGCCTTCGCCTTGACAAGGAGCGGGGGAATACGCGACAGGGACGTCATGGCACCTTTATCATCCCCAAGATCGTGGCAATTAACCCTTCCTGGTAGCTCTCGAGAGCTCTTTTCTGTCCCTGAGCCCCCCTTGGATACCCCTTGGATTCCCTCCGCGGAGGCCCTTGTTAAGCAGTGCGAAGCGTGGATGGGGCAGGGCGAGCCCGCTTCCCATGGTCGGCTTTGGGAGGCCATGGGGGTGCCCGGCGGGGACTTCACCTTGAGTCCCTTGTCTGTGCGCCTCGGGGCCATGGGGGCGGCTCAAGGGGTGTCGTTTTATCAGCACGAGCTCAGGACCCATGTCCCCTTGCCAGAGCACCTGCACCCGGAGGTGAACTCCGGAGGGGAGGGCTGGGAGCCACAATGGGAGAACGGGGTTTTGACTGAGCCTCGTTATTTTTCGTTTCGTATCGACGGACGTCTGCAGTGCTATAACCCGAATCATCGGCGGCAGTGGCGGCCCCATGAGGTGATGCACGCGTGCTCTCGCTTCTTCTGGCGCCCGGACATGACTCGTTTTGAGGCATACCTTGGGGCGCGTCTTAACGAACTCTTGCCGATTGTGCATTGGTATGGCTGGGATGAAGTGTTTCGGCCGGTGTGTTCGAAGCATCGGGGACAGCGACTTTATCAAGAGTATTGTGTCGCGTGCGAAGAGGCGGCGAAGCCTTATTGGGAGTTGAGTGCGCAGGAGGTTGACGACCTGCGACCGGTGGCGCTGCGTCACGCCGAGCACGCCATTGAGCATTGGTCGTCGGAGTGGGAGGCCTGCCTGCGTGAGCTGGAGTCGGGGATCCGGCACCCGGTGGCACGACCGCGGTTGGACGCCTCCAGTGACGCGCTGGGGTATGTTCTGGGGCATTGGAATCGCATGACAGCCTGGAGCATGGGCGCGTGGATGGAACGCTTTTTGGTTCCTGGGCGGGACTACTTTCAGAAGGTTGAAGAGCAGGCTCGGTGGGTGATGCAAGTGCACGCTGAACTGCTCTCTGCGGAGATTCAGGTGAGTGGGGAGGAGCACGTGGTGCTGAAGCAGCGCCGCTATTTTCAGGAGTATGCCTACCGATTGTATGTGGCCCTGGAGCATCTTGATGAGGGGAGCGCTGCGGCAGCGAGCGCTGAGGCGGCGCTGGAGCCGGCCTTGGTTGGGATTGAACGCTGGTGCCAGGGAGAGGGGGCGTTGGAGGGAGAGAGCTTTGAGGCGTTGACGTCGTTACTGGATGGGTGCGTGGGGGAGGCTTCGGCGTTTTTTCCGCCGGTGGTGGCGGAGTCCTTAGGGGGGCTGGGGTTTGCGGGGCGTGCGGGTGAGCGTGGGCTGCATGGTGACCTTGTGCGTGAGGGCTTGCAGTCGACCTTCACGCATTTTGAGGAGGCTAACGCCTATTGTGCTGAGCCCCTGGAGGCGTTTGTTGAGTCACCGTTTTTCTGTGCGCCGGGTCGCCTCGGGGTCCGGTATCTCAAGTGGCTTCAAGCCGGTGCTGAGCCGCTGCCCGGAGAGTATGGGGAGGAGCTTGAATTTGAGATGGCGCTGGTGAACTCCCTGGGGCGGGATGAAGAGGGAGAGCATTTTGGTGCCTGCCCCGCTGATGAGGAGAACGTAAATTTTGGGGAGGGTCGCCTGCGCCTGAACACCACGGCGCGTCGTTTAAGGACCACCGACCGAATCGCGCGGACCATTTTGGGATTCAGCGCGGAGGACGTGGAGGCTGGTTGTTTTGGGGGGCACGTGCATGTGGGGGTCGCTTCTTTTAAGGGGAGCGTGCGTGCGATTCCACTCACCGCCTCGCTCTGGGAAACCTGGGGGAGCGTTGACGCGGGGGAGGTGATGAATGAGCAGCAGCGCGCTGATGTGCTCTTGCTGCTTGAGCGGGCGTTTGTGGTGTGGTTGCCGACGCCGCGTTAAGGAGGCTTAGCGGGAGATCACAACCCAGGCCTGCACTTGGAGTTCAGCGTCCCGTGGGGGCGAGTGTTCTTCAGAGAGTGCATGGTAGTTAAAGGTGTTCTCCATGCCGAGGTTTACCAGTCGAGTGATGTCGGTGGTGATGATGGGCACCTCTTTGCCGGGACACCAGCCGGAGCGTCCATACCACCAGGTGCCGTCTTGATTGGGTACGGTTCCCTCGCTTACTTGTTCCATACAGCCGAGAAGAGTGCCCGCCTCCGGAGAGGTTCGCAGGAGCTCATCGCTTGTTCTCTCGTTGATGGTGAAACGATGGGGGATGTTGCAGAGCGCCGCACAGTCCCCGGGGACGCTCCCCCCGTGACCGGAGATGCGGGTGGCGAGCTCCACCTTGCGGGTGTCAGCGGGGAGGAGCATGGTGGTGGGGTGTCCTCTTAAGAGCGCTCGAGTTTCGGTGGGAGGAGTGGTTTTGCCTTCGGAGGTCAAGCGCAGGGTCAGGTCAACCTGACAGGGCCTCTCGGCGCTAAAGCGGATGTGTTGCCTGCCTGCGTCGGTGAGCAGGGGGAGTGCAGGGCTGACATCGACTACCCAGCGCCCCTGGCGACCGCAGGGAGGGGCCCAGCGGCCAAGTTCCGTGTCGCAGGGGCATTGGAGGGCGCCGTAGCCCTCGCCCTCGTCCAGGCAGGTGTGGGTTCCCTGGGTGCGTACCTTGAAGGGGGTGGTACAGTCTCCACGGCGGGTGTCAGCGGTGACGCCCGCGATGTATCCTGAGCATGTCCACTCGCTCCCCGATTCGAGGGGGTGCTCGGGGGCGCAGTCGCTGTGGGTTTTGCACTCGGCGTTGGTGGGGCTTCCGTTGATGAGACAGCTCCCCATGGTTTCGGGGACCTCTGGCTGGCAGGGCGTGTGGGCGTAGGGGTTGTCGCCATGGGTGGGGAGAGCGCAGAGAGAGAGGCTGGCCAGGTCTTTCTCGGTGGGGCAGGTGTTTGATGAACTCTCGCAGGCCATGGTGAGGTCAAGGGAGAGGGTGTCAAAGGTGGCCATGGTCTCGGCTGGGGGAAGATCAATATTTTGAAACACGTCTCCCTCCACCCACTCCTCGGTGAACACTTCCAGAAGGGTTGCATCTTCTCCGGCTAAGCGGGCTTCTCGGCTGGCTTCGAAGTTGTAGTAGATGGCTTCGTTGGCGGCCATGGAGAGGTTCGGCTCAAACCCCTCTCTGGTGGTGCTTCTGCGTCGAGGATCGGCGTAGCTGCCGATGGTTCGGATCTTCTGAAAGCGGTCGATACCGACTCCTGTGCTGGAGGAGGAGAGGAGGCTTCCGAGCCAGTTGTCCATCCATTCTGCCCGGGCGGTGATGTAGTGAACACGTGCTTGGCGGAGCAGCCGCTCATGGTCTTCGAGGGAGGCGAGGTGAAGATCTGCCTGTGCTTTAAGGGTTTCAAGTTGAGCAAGGCGCTCGCCTGGATGAGAGATTTCGGAGATGAAGAAGACGTGGGTGTTGAGGGGCAGGCGCTGAAGGAGCGTGTCAACGTCCCGGGCCCAGAGCGGAGTGGGCCAGCCGCGAACCTGGTTGGGGGCATCTTGAATAAAAAGGAAGGTGTCGCATCCGCTAAAGCTCTCCTCGAAATTCCAGTCTCCTCTGAGGGTGGGGACGGTGAAGTCGGCGGCCAGGTCACCCGGTGCTGAGCCTGGCGTTGGGACATCGATAAAGTCCTGAGGTGGGAGCTCCCCTGTGGGGCAGTGTTGGGAGTCAGGTTCAAGGGAGGGAGGCAGCCGGTTGCTTTGCTTTTCTGAGCAGGAGAGAGCGGTGAAGGTGATCAGGAGCAACCCGACCAGGAGTGTTTGGGGAGCGTTCAGGGGCATCGTTGACTCGCTTTTTGATCGTGTCGTTTATTGCTCCATACCCCGAAAGAGTGGCGCGTTTAAAGCGGGAACTCCCCTGAGCGCCCTATGCTTCCATGGCTCACTTGATGCGGTCTCTGGCTTGGGAGTAAGCTGGTTGCAGACGGTGTGTGCCTTGAGAGCAGGGAGGTCGGGCATGACGATGTATACAGGGGTGTTGGTGTGGTTGGTGATGACAATTTCACCGGGGGATCTCCCGTTGCTTGTGGAGCAGTGTTCGACGCCGCATCCTTTGGATTGTACGTTGACCTGCCCGGTGGGGACCACGATGAAGCTGAGCGCGATGGAGGCCACCTGCGTCTCTGAGTCAGGGGTGAAGTCGGGGCCTTATCTGGCCTGGTTTAAGAACGGGGACTTGAAGTTTGTGGGACAGTACTGGGAGAACAAACGCCAGGGTGAGTGGAGTCATTGGAACGGCGTTGGACTGCTTAACGGTATCGCGACCTATGAGGATGACGTGCTGGACGGGCCCTCGGTGCAGTGGTTTGAGGGGGGAGTGAAAAAATACGAGGTGGAGTTTGAGAAGGGGAAGAAGAACGGTGAGGAGAAGCGATGGCACGAGCACGGAAAGCTCGCGGAGGTGCGTGAGTTTGAGCAGGGGAAGCCGGCGGGGGTTTGGAGAGTGTACTCGTGGGATGGCAGAAGAGAGTCGGAGCGGACCTTTAAAGGGGGCAAGCAGAATGGGGTGGCCCGGGAGTGGTACCCCGACGAGACTAAGCGGATTGACACCTTTTACAGGAAGGGAAAGCTCTATGGCACTTTCAGGTCTTGGTATGCGGATGGACAGATGACTTCTTTTGGCCGCTACGTCAAAGGCCTCAAGAACGGGGTCTGGGTGATCTGGCACGCTAACGGCAAAAAGAAGTCATCGAGGCTCTACCGGGCGGGGGTGCCCGTGGGGGGAGGCCATTGCTGGAATGATCTGGGAGAAGTCGTTGGGTGCCTGTAGACAGGTGAGACGACCCTCGTTTTTGCTGACAATGCCGACCCTCGGTGGCTGGGCGCGTTCTCGGGTTTGGGCCATCACTTCCTCTCCCTCGTTGGTTCTTGGACGCTTCACACGCTGAAGGGGGATGAACGAATCAGTGCAGGGGGGCTTCTTTTGGGGAGCGGCTCTCCGATTTAACGGCCTGCCCCTTGAATCTGTGGAGGGGAGGCGGTAGGAGCCTCGGCCATGAGCGCACATAATGAATGGACCTTAACTCGACCGGACGACTGGCACCTTCACCTTCGGGATGACGAGGCGATGGCGTCGATTGTTGCCTTCACCGCTGAGCGATGCGGCAGGGCTATTGTGATGCCCAACTTGCGACCTCCGGTGGTGAGGGTGGAGCAGGCCATGGCCTATCGACAGCGCATCCTGGATGCCTTGGGGAGCGCCACCGATTTTCAACCCCTGATGACCCTCTACCTCACTGATGCGACCCCTGTGTCGGAGATTGAAGCGGCTATTGAGAATCCCCACATTGCGGGGGTGAAGTTCTATCCGGCTGGGGCTACGACGAACTCCGACTCGGGGGTGACCGATTTGAGTCACTGCGCTGATGTCCTCGCGGCGATGGAGAAGGGTGGGCTTCCGCTCCTGGTGCACGGGGAGGTGACAGACTCGTCAGTGGACATCTTTGATCGTGAGAAGGTCTTTATCGATGGGACGCTGGTGGGGCTGCTTGGGAAGTTTCCTGGTTTGCGGGTGGTCCTGGAGCACATCACCACCAAGGACGCGGTGGACTTCGTGCGTGAGGGGCCCGAAAACCTCGCGGCGACGATTACTGCCCATCACCTCCTGCTGAATCGAAACGACATGCTGGTGGGGGGCATCCGGCCGCATTATTATTGCCTGCCCATTCTCAAGCGTCAGCGGCATCAGGCGGCTCTGATAGAGGCGGCCACCAGCGGTGACCCCAAATTCTTTTTGGGGACCGACAGCGCGCCGCACCCGGTCAGTGGGAAGGAGACGGTGTGTGGGTGTGCGGGGGTCTTCTCTGCCCACGGAACCATTGAGCTCTACGCCGAGGCCTTTGAAGCGGCTGGTGCCATGGACAAGCTGGAGGGGTTTGCCAGTTTTCATGGACCGGATTTTTATGGCCTGGAGCGCAACAAGGACACCATCACCCTGCGCAGGGAGGCGTGGCAGGTGCCTGAGTCTTATCCTCTGGGGCCCGAGGGCGTGCGGCCCTTTCGAGCCGGAGAGACCATCTCCTGGAAGTTGTAGTGAGGTGGATCAATGAGTGATGAGTCGCTTATTCGATTGGACCAATTTCTTAAGCTTAAGAATATGGTGAGCAGTGGGGGCGAAGCCAAGATCGTGATTCAGGGGGGCGCTGTTAAGTTAAACGGCGAGGTCGAGACCCGTCGGCGCAAGCAGCTCTTTTTGGGGGACCGCGTGGAGTTTCAGGGGGAGGAGTATTCGGTGACCGATCCTTTGGAGGATTAGGCCGCCAGAGCGCGGAGATTGACGGAGCGCTCGTGGGGGATGTGATAGCGCTCCAGGATTCGAGCGTTGGCCTCCAGCGCCTCTTTAGCATCAAAGACGATGGTCCCAAAACGAGATGTGGAGAGCTCCACCATCTTATTGTCGCTGGCAAAGAGCAGCTCGGTGAAGTGCTCCATGGTGCGTGGCATGACGCCGTTGACCGCGACGATGGACTCGTGATCGAGGTGCTCATAACCGGAATTGACGGCGTCGGCGAGGACCTGAGACAGGATGATTACCTCCTGCCGCTCTTCGGTGCGGATGCCCGAGTGGTAGTGGTGCAGGAACTCGCTGGGGGCTTTCTCCCACCAGTTGTCCCAGGTGGCCAGGAGATCGAGGCAGAGGGGCTGAAAGACCAGCCCGGCGAAGATGACATAGCCGGGCAGGATGTCGTATTGGTGTCTGGGGACCAGATCTTTGCGGGGGTGGAGAGGCACGGTGAGATCCAGGACTTTGCCCTCTCGCAGGATTTGCAGGGGGAGGGACTCGCCGATGGCGTGCTCCCCCAGCACCGCCTCAAAGCTCGTTCGGAAGCGCCCTCGGTATTGAATGGTACCGTTGTTGGCTACACTGTTTCCGGCGATGGACATCATGACGTCGTTGGGTTGGAGGTGCCCCCAGGCGGAACCGCCGTATTCGACCGCGGTGATCAACACCCCGCTCTGCTCGTCGCTCAAGCCGCTGTTGGAGCGGAGTCGAATATTTTCGAGGTTTTGGGTGATGAGCCCGAGCCCAGGCAGATGGTGGCTTGAGGTGTTCTCTGCTTCGGCGAGGAACTTCTTGATCACCGGCGTGGGCACCACCTCGCCGATGTTCTCGGCGTTGTTGAGGGTTTGAAAGGCGATTCCTACCACCTCTCCATTCATAAACACCGGCCCGCCGCTGTTGCCCTCGTTGATGGCGGCGTCCACGGTGATGGCCAGAATTCGTCGATGGGAATGCTCGTAGCGCTGGACCTCAAGCCGGGAGACGACTCCCTCCGTGACGGAGATCTCCTCCCCGCCCACGGGAAAGCCCACCACCGAGACGCTGTCACGGAGGTTGGGGAGGTCCCCGATGCGTGCGGGCTCAATGTCCCGGGTGAAGGTGTCGGAAGTCACCTCGAGGATGGCGAGGTCACAATCGTGGCTGATGGTCCTGACCCGGGCGATGACCTTGTTGGTGTCGGAGATCTTCTGAACCTGGATGAAGGTGGCGTTGGTGACCACGTGGGCGCCGGTGAGGATGAGGTTGTCGCCGATAATGACGCCGGAGCCGGTGCCGTTGACAGGCGTGCGGGTCTGCCAAGGGCAGTCATAGTCGGGGGTTTGGCTCGTGGCGTAGATACGTACGACTTGAGGGTAATTCATGGTGCTTCCTCGGCTCCGGGGTGCAATGGGGGTCGTTTGTCGAAAAGAGCGCACAACGTCAAGGGAGTTGACCTGAGTTTCCTCCTTTTTTCAAGGAAGTTGGCGATAAAATCCTTGATTTATGGGGCCCTTGAGATGAGCGAGAGCATACACGAGATTCTCGGGGTGCTCGCCCATGAGATTGAACACGGGGCCTTGTGGTGGGCAGAAGGGTTAGGTTGTATTATTTGAGCAAGTGCTATTTTCTGCCGGCCTTATCTAAAGGCTCTTTTATTGTTCAGAATTGCGCATCTTCTCCTTCACCCGCTCCATCACCGATGCCCCCATTTCCCTGCAAGAGAGGCTCTGCACGACGGTGCACCGCTATTTTGAAGGGAATGCCATAAAACATCCAAAATGAGCGTCGAAAGCACCAGGGGAGTGAAAATCCCTTTACTCTAAGCTCTCGATTTAAAAGAGAAAAGAAGTGCCCTCCCCCAGGCGATAGGCTTGGTCTAGATTGAAAACAGCATGGCACAGACCTTGCTTTAGTCCTTGGGCCACGGAAAAGTCGCCACTTTTTTGTAATCCCACTGCCCGAAACCATCAACGCCTTGCACTGCAGGCGGAGAGCCTTCTCCACCCTTCCCTTCACACGGGAATGGGCCTCCGAGGTTCCTTAGGAAATCATGATGAAGATAAAATTACTCCCCTTTTTCTTGTTGTTAGTTGGCCAGCTTTGCAGCTGTGGGTTTGCTCCGAGCGAACCTCTTGATGAGCGTTTCTACGGTACGTGGGTCCATCCCCTTAACGAAACCGAACGGGTTGTTTTTCGCGACGATGACACGGTTAGCTGGTTTGGAGAAGAGGGGACCTTTGGAACTTACAAATATCACACAGACTGCAAGAGTGTCTGGGTTGTTAATTGCTTAAACATAGCACACGGCACCGGCCTGGAAGTGTTCCTCCCATCTGGGACATTTACACTTTTCCCTGATTTTGACCATCACCCCAACTCCTGGTGGCTTTATGAGTCCCCGCTCCTCTCCGCGAGTGTGGGGGAGCAACCAGTCCTTCTCTTCCGAGAGGGTTCCTTTGAGCGCCCCATCATGCCGAGCCATTTTGAGAAGCTGGGTCCAGGATGGGGTTTTACCCCCGAATCCGATGACAATTACTCCTACACCCACTACTACCACCACAAAGACAGCTACACCTACTACGACCTAGGCGACGGCAGCATACATGGGCATATTCATGTCCCCCAAATCTCGGTTAACCCAATCCTCGTTGACGGCACCTGGGAGGCCTGGATTTACAACGAGCCCACCGACACCTGGAGCAAAACCCTCCCCTATCTGAACGAAGATGAGGACCTCCCGCCCCTGCCCATCTCGAATGCTTTTCGTGTCGAGTATCTCACAGGCAACCGCGCCATCCGCCAAGTTGACGTTACGCCGGAGCCCGTTTGTAATGAGGAGGGCTGCACCGAGGTCGAGCAGGAACATTTTGAAATCTGGACTATCGACACAGACGCAGACTCACCTTCCTGGACTCATCGAAGAAGCTTCACCCTCCCCTGGTGGGGTACTGCTCAGTTCTTCATTCATCCCACCACCTCACTGGTCAGCTGGCACTTTTTCGGCGAAGAGGGCGAAACCATCTCCGAGATAAGTTACGACCGTGGTACCACTTGGGAATCCTTCGATAACCCCTGCCAAAGAATGGAGGTGACTTACGGGTTTATCAACGATGCGCTTACTTCATCGCAAGTCCCTCACACAAAAGGATTTTTCTGCGCCAATCAAGCGGGAGACCTGCTTTGGTACAACTCCATCACCAAAACCTGGACCACCCATAATGTGAACGCTGATGACTTTGTCATTGTCGGCGAGCCCACCGATGGGGCCTACATCAGGCGAGGCGACCAGATTGTTAAGTGGCAACCAAATGGCACTGAGACAGTCATTACCACCGTTTCTGGTTCCTTAGGATACGGCGATATTTATGTTTTTGATGACCAGATCATCGTGAATAAAATCGGCATTTGGAGAGCATGGCGCTGATTGGCACTGCACCCAAGCGAAACTCCCCTCTTTTTAGGAATATTGAATATGATGAAAATAAAATTACTGCCCTTTTTCTTGTTACTTCTTCAACTTGGCGCGTGCTCATCCGATTTCGATGAACGGATTTACGGCACGTGGATTGACCTCTCGAAAGAGACCGAGTCGCTTGTCTTTCGCGAGGATGGTACTGTCAATTGGTTTGGAGACGAAGGAACCTTTGAACAATATACCTATGATTGCGCATTCATGGAAATGTACTGCAGCAACTTTAATGGAGTTGCGGTTAGCCTCGACAACAGGGACAGGGATATTTATCTGAGTTTCCACGGTCTCGAAAAATACCAGAATTCCTGGTGGGTCAATTTAGGTGCCAGGCTGGATAGAAGCGACAAGATCGAGGGCTTTGAGTCAACGGATGCCGATTCCATCCATTTGTTCCGAGAGGGTTCGTTTGAGAGCCCCATCATGCCGGACCATTTTGAGAGGCTCGGCGAAGGACGGGGTCTCCCGAAAAATACCGGTTACAAAGATAGCTATTCGTATTTCGAATCTACCTCGTCCCGAGCCTTCCCCGTCTCGGTCAGCCCCCTCCTCGTCGGCACCGGTCGCAGATACGATCTCCCCAGGGTCGGAAACGTATGGTCGTATAATGAAACAACCAACACTTGGGATACGGAGATTGAGGGCGCAGGATGGTACCACTTTGGCGAGGGCATCGTCATCAATGCGGCGAATCACGAGGTGAGCACCGACAAGGGGGTTACATGGACGGAGCTTCCTCAACTGAACTACGGACATTACGCCGTGGCTGGAACGACCGTCATAAAAAGCGTAAGAACAAATTCACGCGAGACGTACAACGAACCCGACGAGTATGAACTCTGGACCATTGACGCTGCAGCCCCCTCTCCTTCCTGGGTCCAGCGAAGCTCCTTTAGCATTAACGCTCGAAGTTTTAGGGACCTTTACGCCCACCCCACCGCGGGAATCATCGTGTGGAACGCTTATTACGACGACCAGAACCACGCGCAGTTAAGCACCGACTTCGGGACCACGTGGAGTTCGTTCAACTATCCCTGCGACGACCTGAATGTTGTCATCCCGCACGACACCGGTCTCCTTTGCGTCAACCAGGAGGGGGACGTCCTCTGGTACAACTCCACCAACAACACCTGGACCACCCACCATGTGAACTTTGATGACGTCGTGTCCTCCGGCGACCCCACCGATGGGGCGTACATCAGGCGAGGCGACCAGCTTATTAAGTGGCAGCCAAATGGCACTGAGACGTTCATCACCACCGTGTCCGGGTCCTTAGGATACGGCGATATTTATGTTTTTGATGATCAGATCATTGTGAGTAAATTAGGCTTGTGGAGAACATGGCGCTGATTAACGCCAGGGCTTAGCAATCGACCTTAAGGCTATAGAGGCTTTAATCTGCCTGCGGGGCGCTGCGCTCCATGCCTTTATGGACCAGGGAGGCGAGGAATTCAGTGAAAGGAACGATGTTCTGATTCACACTCGCCTCCTCTAAAGCCTCCATATAGGCCGAGCGCTGCTCCAAGGGGACAACAACCCAAGGGTAGCCGCCGCTTGCTAACATCACATTCATCAAAAACCGTCCCATGCGTCCATTCCCGTCGATATAGGGGTGGATAAAGACAAAAATGAAGTGACCAAGCACCACCCGAACCGAAGCCTCCGGCTCTGCACGAAGTAAATCAAATAAGATAGGCATCGCATCCCGCACCGCCTCGCGACGCGGGGGAACGTGCATCGACCGACGAATATACACCGGCTCGTTGCGGTAACCCGCTAAATCAGCAGGCCCCAAAATCCCGGCGAGAACCCCCGGAGCAAACATCTCGCGATACCAAGCGCTATGCTCCTCATCCGCAACACTGCCGGAATTATCCCCCCGCAAAACACGAGCGATACTCCCTCGAACCGCCTCCGATGCCTGCCAATACCCTCGGGCCGCCATGGCGTTGTGCTCATCGCTGTCGGTGGAAACCGTCTCCGGATTCCAATCGCCACTGCGCACCTTCTCTATCAACTCCGAGCTCACCCGATATCCCTCAATCGATAACGAGTGGTAAGCATCCGCAACGTAAATCTCCTCAACCCGAGCAAGATACTCCTCTGACTCCCTGGGCAGCCCCGGCGCCGCCGGAAAACGCTCCAGAACCTGGCCACGCATCTCTTCCCACATGAATCGAATGCGACTGCCATAGGGCGACTGCTCACGGGAGGAAAGCACCGGAGAATGCTGAGTCGTAAAAGGGTCAGACTCCCGAATAGTATACCCCGCCGCCTGCATCGTCTTCACAATATCGTCCGCAATCCCATCACGACCAATATTTCTAAACGCGCCCGCTATCCGACCCGCTATCGTACTGTGCCCACCCTCAAGAAGACGTGCCAATAACTCCGAAGCGTCACGCACCATCGAAAGCACAGCCCGAAGGTCTACCGGGTTTTGCGCGAAAACACCCGGAGAGCTCGAAATCAAAGCTGCCGGAAGAGAGAAAAGACGAAGCCCCTCTTTCTCCACCATGTCCGAGGCCCCCGGCAACTTCGCCCGAATATCCAACAAAGAAGTCCCATGGGGCAATGACATCACGTTATTGCGAGCCTTGGACGCCCGAACCAGAAGCTGGCGAGGAACCGTCCAATTCTCCGCATGCAAAGCCAATGACTGCTCCGGCGAAAGACACCATTGAGTACCCTTGGAATGCTCAAGGTAAACCGCGCAAAAATCCCAGAAGGAAGCATACCAAGTCGTACTTTCACCCGGAGCCTCGTCCGGACGAGAAGGGATATACCAACCCTTAATCACCTCCTGGAGGAAACCCTGTGCGCACAAACGCTCGCGGTGAGTGCGAGTCAAATCTGCGCTTCTGATCGTTACCTTACCCTCCTCCTGAAGACCCCCCAATACCTCAAGAGACGCTGCAAGCTTTTCAGATGGTTTAGCCATAACCCCTACCCTCTACCATTGACTGAATACGGGCGCTTATTCGCCTATTGTGCTGTGCGAATATTCGCCTTTTGTGATGCGCAATTGTTCGCTTATTAAGTTGTGCCATGATTCGCCTATTGTGTCGAGGGATTCATTCAAGAAGACAAAAGGAATGTTAAAACAGTAACTTGGAAACTGCAGTCCCCTGCAGAAAAGGTGCAAAACCGAGCCCAAAGAGCGCTTTTTTCGGGAAAAAGAGAGAGGGACAGGGGGGATTTAGGAGGGGGCGAGAACGCTATAATTAGCGCTTAGTACCTGTTTTGACCCACTAACCGCTAATTATAAACTCTCTTTCAAGCCCGGAAAGAGGGGAAAACCGGGCCTGCTCCCCAGGGTCAATCACCGCAAGAATAGTAAAGTATGTCTTTATTTCCGGAAAACCTGCATGGAATACATAGGAATTAGGGGGTTTATGTCATGGAAGGTTTTAGACGCAGTAATATCAAAATCTCCGGCCCATCCGGCCTAGCCGGATTCCATCACTATTCCAGGACCAGGAAATACTATCAACCCGTCCAATAGGATTGATGAAAGTGGTGGAGACTGTGGTTCTTGTTAGGAAGGTGCTCACCCCCTAGAATTGGAGTCGGAAATTTGGCCCCGCAACCCTTGCCCACTGAAGTACTTGCAGCTCCCTTAGCGAAAAACGATGAAGCAGGAATTACGAAACCACCTGCCAGGGAACATGAATAAAAGCCCTCCTGAACTGAAAGAAACGTAGTCACTATTGAGCCGTGGGAACCATGGGGTGCTTCAAGGCACCGGAGAGCTCTTCGCCGGAGCCGGTGATGATGACGCTGCGCTCGGCGCTGATGTCGTTGTCGGCCAGTCTTCACAGGGGCGGGATCGTCACCAAGTCAGCGCCAGCGCGACTCCCCCACCCTCGGGAAGAACATAGGGCAGAAACACCATTTTCATCGCGGGCTCGGCTGCCTCCTGATGGTGGGACTCCAAGGGAGGAAGGCCTATTTTTCGCCGGAGAGTGCGATTGTAAGTCTCCACCATCCCACTAATAGTCCCCATATCCAGGGAGCGATGGTGCCAACTGTTCAGCAGCCAAAGAGCCCCGCCGCTTAAGACAGAGGCTAGCCTCAAGAGTCAATCGAGCGGTTCTGAGCTGGATTGTCGAACTTCGCCTATCAATCCCTGCTGGAAGCCGAGTTCTCAAAGGGGGGTTATGCGGGTCCCCCAGGGGCCGGAGCGGCATAAGTATCTGAACTCACTGGTCTTTCAGGGAACC
>JAZAIZ010000074.1:0-5834 GCA_036230545.1 Myxococcota bacterium | reverse complement strand
AATCCACCCACCCCAACGTCACCCAAATACGACTTGCGAACGCCGACGACCCCCTCTCGCTCGCCCAGGCCTTCCAGGGCGCGGGAGTCGTGATCAACACCGTAGGCCCCTTCATCAAGTGGGGCCTTCCGGTGGTTGAGGCCGCCATCAACGCCGGCGCCCACTACCTGGACAGCACCGCCGAGCAACCCTTTCAAAAAAACGTTCTGCAGCGCTTTCATCAAGTCGCCACACAACAAAATCTGACGGTGTTAACAGGGCACGCCTGTGATTTTGCTTTCAGCTACGCCGGCGCCGCCCTGCTGCAGGAACGCTGTGGCCCTCTGCAGGAGTGTCACACCTACCACCAACTCGACGACTTTAAAGTCAGCCGAGGAACCGCCAGAAGCGCCCTGGGGATGCTCACAGAGAACTATTGGAGCTACCATCAACACCAATGGCAAAAGCAAAAGCCTCAATGGCTCCCAAGGCCCCTGCGCTTTCCCCAGGACACCTCCCCTTCCTGGGCTGTACCATTCCCCGGAGGTGACGTGGTGCTGCTCCCCAACGAGTTGCCAAGCCTGCACACCTGCACCGCCCACCTCCTCCTCCCCCGCAGGGACGCGACCGGCTTTGCCCTTTTCAACACTCTCCGCCCCACCCTCGCAGGGCTGCTTAAGGGACGCCCTATCGCCTGGATGGAGAAATTAGCAGCCTCCCGGCTGCAGGATCCCCACCCGGCCGAACGTGCGTCCGTGCAATGGCGCGTGATCGTGCACGGCCGAGGCGAAGGCGGTGAACACAGCTGCGTCATCCGAGGTCTCGACCCCTATGGCATCTCGGGAGAGACCCTGAGTCTCGCCGCCCAGTGGCTCTTTGAGGGCCGTTCCCAACGCCCCGGGGTCACCACCACCGGCTGCGCCTTCAACGCCGAGGAGTTCCTCAACACCCTGGCCGACGCGGGGGTCTCGTGGGAGGTCCACCCTACGGGTCCCACTTACTCCTGATTTGAGTCTGGACAAAAAGGTAGAACGTGTTCTATTCAGCCTTCTGAACATCGATGCAACCCAAAGGTCTCCCATGCGTTTTGCCTTTAACGATGAACAACGTGCCCTGCAGGAGAGCGCCCGAAAATTCCTGGAGAACGCCAACTCCGTGGAGCGCGTGCTCACCCTCATGGAGACCCCCACGGGCTTTGACCCGAACGTCTGGAAACAACTCTCCGCTGAGCTTGGTTGGACTGCCCTGACCATCCCCGAAGCGTTTGGCGGCTATGGCCTGAGCCACGCCGACCTGACCCCGCTCATGGAGGAGATGGGGCGCAGCCTGCTATGCGCCCCCTTCTTCTCCACACTATGCCTCGGCGCCAACGCCCTCCTGCTCGGAGGATCCCCGGAACAAAAGCAAACCTATCTCCCTTCCATCGCTTCCGGCGCGCTCACAGCCACGCTCGCATGGCAGGAACCGGACTCCCCCTGGCAACAAGATCCCATTCAAGCCACAGTCATCCGCGATGGCGCCTCGTTTATTCTTAAAGGGCACAAAGCCCACGTGGTGGACGGCCACACCGCCGGGCTTCTCATCATCGCCGCCCGCAGCCCCAACACCACCGGAGACGCCGGCGTTAGCCTCTTTCTAGTGCCCGCCGATACCCCGGGTCTTGTTCGCACACACACACCCACCCTCGACCAAACCCGCAAACAGGCCACACTTCAACTGGACAACGTTCACCTCCCCGAAAGCCACCTCCTCGGTCCATGGGAGGATGGCGCAAAGCTCCTCACCACCACCCGACTGCTTGCCGGTGTGGCCCTCGCCGCCGAACAAGTGGGCGCCGCGGAGCGCTGCCTTGACACCACCGTCCAATACGCCAAAGACCGGGTTCAATTTGGCCGCCCCATTGGCTCCTTTCAAGCCATCAAACACAAATGCGCCGACATGATGGTGCAAGTGGAGTCTGCGCGCTCTGCAGCCTGGTACGCCGCATGGGTCGCGTCCCACAATCCCAGCGAGTTGCCCACCGCCGCCGCCATCGCCCAGGCATTCTGCTCGGAGGCACTATTTCACTGCGCAGCCGAGAGCGTCCAAATACACGGCGGCATCGGGTTCACCTGGGAGCATGAGACCCATCTCTATTTCAAACGGGCTCAATCCTCTCGCACCCTGCTCGGAACCCCGCAGCACCACCGGGAGCACCTCGCCCGGGAGATAGGCCTCTGACATGGATTTAACCTTTACCCCCGCCGACGAACAATTCCGCGTGGAGGTCCGACGCTGGCTTGAGTCTGCCCTGCAGGGACCCTTCGCCAAACTTAAAGGCCGAGGTGGACCCGGCGATGAAGAAGCCCTCGTCGACGAGCGCCGCAAGTGGGAACAAAACATGGCCCGGGAAGGATGGACGTGCCTGGGCTGGCCCGAACAATACGGTGGCCGCGGCTGCACCCTCCTGCAGGAGGTCATTTTCAACGAGGAATATGCTCGTGTCGGCGGGCCCGGTCGAATGAACCACATCGGCGAGACCCTCCTTGGCCCCACCCTCATCGCCTTTGGAACAAAAGCTCAAAAGGAGCGCTTCCTCCCCCGCATCGCGGCAGTAGAAGAGCTGTGGTGCCAGGGCTATTCCGAACCCAACGCCGGCTCCGACCTCGCCAATGTCCAAACCAAAGCAACACTAAGAGACGACCACTGGAGCGTCACCGGGCAAAAGGTCTGGACATCCCACGCCCACTGGTCCGACTGGTGCTTTGTCCTCTGCCGAACCGACCCCGAGGCCCCGCGGCACAAGGGCATCTCCTACCTGCTTGTGCCGATGCATCAGGAGGGTGTGGAGATTCGTCCCATCAAACAAATGACCGGCACCGCAGAGTTCAGTGAGGTATTCTTCGACGACGCTCGCACCGACGCAAAGAACATCGTCGGTGACCCAAACGGCGGCTGGAAGGTGGCGATGGGCACCCTCACCTTTGAGCGAGGCACCTCCACCCTGGGACAACAGCTCTCCTTCGAGCGTGAGTTTGAGCACCTGGTGACGGTTGCCAAAGAGAAGGGCGCCGCAAACAATCCCATCATTCGCGACCGCCTGGCCCGGGCCTTTTGCGAACTGAAGGTCATGCGACTGAACGCGCTGCGAACCCTGAGCCACCTGCAACACGGTGAGCTAAGCCGCGAAGCCATGATCAACAAACTCTATTGGGCCACCTGGCACCGCGACCTCGGAGAGCTTGCCATGGAGATCCTGGGTCCTGAAGGAGATGTCGCGGCCAACGCCCCCTACAATCTAACGCCCCTGCAACGCCTCTTCCTCTTCACCCGCGCCGACACCATCTACGCCGGGTCCAACCAGATTCAACGCAACATCATCGGTGAACGCGCCCTGGGCCTGCCCAAAGAGCCCCGGGGAGCCCACTAAGCCCCGCGAAAGGAAGCGTCATGCCCACAAGTCCCCCTCTGCCCCCCTATCCCGAAGGCCATCAACTCCTGGCCGGAAAAACCGTCCTTGTCACCGCGTCCGCCGGCACCGGGATAGGCTTCGCCACCGCGAAGCGCTGCGCCGAAGAAGGCGCCGAGGTGGTACTCAGCGACCTCCACGAGCGTCGCCTCCAGGAAGCCGCCGACTCCCTTGAGCCCATCATGGGAAAACGCCCCACGGCTATCCTCTGCAATGTCACTCAGGAAGATCAGGTGCAGGCCCTCTTTGACGGAGCCATCGACGCCACCGGCGGCGTCGACATCCTGGTCAACAACGCCGGCCTCGGTGGCACCAGCGATCTGCTGGAGATGAGCGACGAGCAATGGAGCTCGGTGCTGGACGTCACCCTCAACGGCACCATGCGCTGCACCCGTGCCGCCATGCGCCATATGAAATCACGGGGCCACGGCGCCATCGTCAACAACGCCTCCGTCATCGGCTGGCGGGCCCAGGCCGGGCAGTGCCACTACGCGGCCGCCAAAGCCGGCGTTATGGCCTTGACCCGTTGCGCCGCCATCGAGGCCGCCGCCTTCAACGTCCGCATCAACGCCGTGTCCCCCAGCCTGGCCATGCACCCCTATCTCGCAAAGGTCACCAGTGATGAGCTGCTCGCAGAGCTCTCGCAAAAAGAAGCCTTCGGCCGAGCAGCCGAACCCTGGGAGGTCGCCAACGTGATCGTCTTTTTGGCCAGTGACTACGCCTCCTATATGACCGGCGAGGTGGTCAGCGTGAGCAGCCAGCATGCGTAAGCGCCTCGCCCACTGGTACCGCTATCACTTTACAATTTATGGGGAATACCTAAGCTTCCTCTCCCAAAAACGTCAACGAACAAGGGGATTTCACCATGGTGGATAAAGCCGCGAAGGGGGCCATTGGGGAGCCCTTTGTCATGGACATTGAGAGAGGAAAAATTCACGAGTTTGCGCGTGCCACGCGCTCAACCCACCCCGCCTATTTTAAAGAGGACGCTCCAGTTGTCCCCCCCACCTTCCTCACCACCCAGTTTTTCTGGGAGGACCTCGTGGCCGGCAGCAACCCCTGGGACAAAGTCGCCATGAGCCAAAAGCGCGGGATGCACGCCGAGCAGGAGTACATTTTTCACGGACCGCCCCCAAAAGCCGGCACGCGCCTCTACTGCCAATCCCGAGTGGAGGACATCTATGAGAAGGAGGGCCGGCGAGGCGGGATCCTTACCTTCGCCGTTATGATCACCGAATTTCGAGACGCTGACGGCACCCTGGTGGCCGAAGCTAAACTAACCGGCGTCGAGACCGCCAAAGCACCGGGAGAGGAGGACTGAGATGCCTGTTTTGTGGAGCGACGTTGAACCCGGGAAAGAACCAGAGCCCATCGTGGTGGGTCCCCTCACCCGCACCGACGTGGTGCGCTACCAGGGCGCGTCCGGTGACATGAACCCTATTCACCACGATGAGCCCTTCGCCACCGATGCCGGCTACCCAGCCCCCCTCGTGGTGGGAATGTTCCCCGCCGGGGTGCTCAACACCTGGGCCACCAACTGGCTCGGGCCCGAAAATATCCGACGTACCCGCGTCCGCTGGCGAGCCCAGGTCTGGCCCGGCGACACCCTTACCTTCGGCGGCACCGTCACCAATAAATACGAAGAGGCCGGCGAGAAACGCGTCGACCTTGAGCTGGTCTGTCAACGTGGAGACGATGTCGTGCTCCAGGTCTGGTCCACCTTTTCGATGGGGGAGTAACCCGTGTTTGAATGCAACGAGTTTAATCTGGATTATTTTAAGAACGCACCCGTTTTGCTAACCTACGAGCGGGAGCTCCCCGTTTCACCAGCGGTGCTCTTCGCCATCTTCGAAGATGAGCACTCCTGGCCTCAATGGGTGCCAGGCATCGCCAAAGTCGATTGGACAAGCCCCAGGCCCTTCGGACTCAACACCACCCGCACAGTGACCTTCACCGGCGGCATGGAGGTCTACGAGCGCTTCATCGGCTGGGAGCACGGCAAACACATGGCGTTCTGCTTTACCGGCACCACCCAGCGAGTGTGGGCCTCCTTTGGGGAAAATTACGAGGTCGAAGACTTAGGCAACAATCGCTGCACCCTGCGCTGGACCGTGGCCTACGAGCCACGCTTCATCTTCAAGGCGCTGCACCCGCTGCTTGGCCCAATAATGAAAAAGGCGCTCGGGCTTATCCTCCGAGGGCTCAAGCGCTATGCCACCGAGCACCAGACACGCTATATTCAAGACTGCTCTTAATTCGATGCGTGAGCAACAAGTGCCCGAACAATCTTCTCCGCGCTTTTTCCGTCACCGTAGAAATCCTCTTTATCCGTCATAGGCTTCTGAGCCCACGCCATCGACTCCAGGATTAACTCCGGATTTGCTGCCACCAATCGGTTCACGTCGGC
>JAZAIZ010000073.1:0-3131 GCA_036230545.1 Myxococcota bacterium | reverse complement strand
TCGGCTGATATCTCCAGGGTAAATTGCTCCCTGACGGTCGCATTTTCCCCAGGAGCTACACGCCTCGCACCCTCCCGCTCCGCCATCAACCTTCTTAAGTTGTTCTTATTTTTCCCCAATTACATATTATTTCTCGCAGCTAAGGATTCGAACCCTCCGGGTTTCGCTTCGGCTGATATCTCCAGGGTAAATTGCGACCGAGAATTAGATGCCTGGCATTTGCGGCGTTGTCCTTTGGGGAGAGGGCTGCGGAGACCGGGGATCATTTTTTAAGGGGATCCCATGGCTCGAGAGCGCGTTCTGGTTTAAAAGAAATCGAGATTAACAGCATTTTTTAATGAAGCGCGGGGCTCATAGGAGTGTTCGCGGAGATGGGGATTTCGTGTCTTATTTAGTTCTCGCTCGAAAATATCGTCCTGCCTTCTTCCCTGACCTTGTGGGGCAGGAGCATGTGATGCAGACCCTGCAAAACGCCATCACCATGGACCGGGTTCACCACGCTTTTCTTTTTACCGGCGCGCGAGGGGTGGGAAAAACCACCACGGCCCGTTTGCTGGCGAAGGCGCTCAACTGCGAAGCGGGGCCCACGCCCAATCCCTGCGGTGATTGTCCCTCCTGTGCTGAGATTGGTGCGGGTACCTCCCCGGATGTTTTGGAGATTGATGGAGCTTCTAATAACGGGATTGATAACGTCAGAGAGCTGCGGGAAAATGTTCGCTATCTCCCAAGTCGAGGCAAGTACAAGCTCTACATCATTGATGAGGTTCATATGCTTTCCCAGGCGGCGTTTAATGCGCTGCTGAAGACCCTCGAAGAGCCCCCGGCTCATGTGAAGTTTATTTTTGCGACCACCGAGCCCCAGAAAATTCCCGTGACGATTCTCTCTCGGTGTCAACGCTTCGATTTTCGCAAGGTATCCCCCGAGCAGCTCACCGCGCACCTGAAAGGGATTTTGGACAAGGAGGGGCTTGAGTTGGGGATGGAGGCTCTCGGCTATATTGTGCGGGAGGCCCAGGGCTCTGTTCGCGATGCGCTCTCTCTTTTGGACCAGGTGCTGAGTTATGGCGGTGACCGTCTGGACGACGCCACGGTGATTGAAGCGCTTGGGGTGGTGGATCGGCAGACCATTTTTCAACTCTGTGATGCCATTTTGCAAAAAGAGGCCTCTCGGCTACTCGACCTCGTTGGAGAGGTGGACGCACGTGGGCACGATATGGCCGACGTCGCTGAACTCGTGGTTGAGCATCTTCGGGATGTTATGGTGGCGAAGGTCTCTGAGGAACCGGGGCGGGTTCTGAGAGAGCGCGCTCCTGCCGAACTCAGCGCGCTTGTGGAGCAGGCAGGGCAGTGCGAGCGCTCGTTGCTGCATCGGCTCTTCTCCCTGGCGGTCCGAATGGCGGAAGATGTGAGTCGCTCGCTGTCTCCGCGGGTGAGTCTTGAGATGGGGCTCCTAAGACTGCTCGAGGCCGAGTCTGCGCAGTCTTTGGGGGCGTTACTGAAGAAGATCGACGCAGTGATGCGGGGAGAGAGCGGAGTAGGGGGGGCTCGGATTGAGTCAGCGCCGGTGCAGTCCGCCGCGGCCAAAGCGGTGGAGCCCTCAGCACCCGCAAAGATTCCCGAAAAGACCGCTCCACCCTCGCCCCCTCGCCCGGCTTCTCCGGTGCAGCAGGAGCAGCAGGAGCAGAGGAGCCCACCCAAAGAGGCACCCCCGGCGCCGGTCTCGGCGAGGGAGCCCGAGAGAGTTGTTGAGCCGTCGGGAAAGAGCTGGGCCGATTTTGTGGGAGGGCTCCAAGGGGCAGGCCCGGCCCTGGCGTCGGTTTTGCAGCACGGCAATCTCTTTGAGTTTGGGCCCCGTGAGGTGAAGTTGGGGTATGAGCGTGGATCGTTCTATTGGGAATCGGTGCATGAGCCGGAGAACCGAGATCTGATCACTTCTCAATTGCGGGACTATTTTGGGCAGCCGACTCGCTTCTCCATTGTTGAGGCGGAAGGCGACAAGGCCGACCAACCCGCTACCCTGGCGGAGATGGTGGAGCAGGAGGGGGTTGATCGGGAAGAGCAAATCCGCAATGACGCCATCGCTCACCCCGCTGTTGTGGGGGCCATCGCGGTTCTGGGGGGTGAAGTTGAGAATGTGACCCCTTTGGAAGCAAACTCTTAAACAATAATTTTTCAGGAAGGATGGCACTCGCCATGGATTTATCCAACCTTATGCAGATGGCCAATCAGGTCAAAGAGCAGATGAAGACAGCCCAGGCTGATGCCGCTCGTATCACCGCGACCGGGGAGGCCGGCGGTGGAATGGTCAAGGTCGTGATGAACGGAAATCACGAGATTACAGAGGTTAGCATCGAACCCGCTATTATGCAGTCCGCTGAGGTGACGTTGCTTGAAGACCTCTTTCGTGCTGCGAGCAATCAGGCTTCGGTGAATGTTAAAGCCGCCATGAAAGAACAAATGTCCGAGATGGTTTCAGGACTGGGGGTAGATCTGGCCGGGTTGGGTTTTCCTCAGTAGGGGCACAAAGGGTGTAATAGCATGGCTTATGGAACCTTTGCCGGTGAAGCTCGCGGTGACGCGGAGCCCCTTGAGCGTTTAATCCTTGAGCTGGGGCGTTTGCCGGGGATCGGTGAGCGCAGCGCGGCTCGATTGGCGTTCTATCTGTTGAAGCAGGCACGCGAGACCGGGCTTGAGCGCTCCCTGGCGTTTGACCTCTCACGGGTGCTGATGGATGTTGTGCAGGAGGTGGGTTTGTGCGCTCGCTGCTTTAATTTGAGCACCACCGATACGTGCGCGCTGTGCAAGGACGCCAGGAGAGATTCCAGCGTGCTCTGTGTGGTGGAGACCGTCGCCGACCTGCGGGCTTTGGAGGCCACCGGAGTCTATCGAGGGATGTATCATGTTCTGCACGGTGCCCTTGCTCCCCTGGATGGGGTTGGTCCTGAAGATCTAAAGCTGCATTTATTGGAGGAGCGCGTGGAGGCTGAGGGTTTCAGGGAGGTCATCGTTGGCACCAACGCGGATGTGGAGGGAGACGCGACTGCCTTTTATCTCTCCCGCTTGCTTCAGCCTAAGGGCGTGAAGATAAGTCGTCTGGCTTCGGGCATTCCCATGGGAGGAGAATTGGAATA
>JAZAIZ010000072.1:0-17751 GCA_036230545.1 Myxococcota bacterium | reverse complement strand
ATCTTGTTGTAAGACTGAACGAGTTCAAGATCAATCAACTCGCTCTTTCTCTGCAGGTTGAATTGATTAACCTCTTCTGGTCCCAAACCAGCTGAATCACCCATAACCCTTCAACCCCTCTCTCATTTTCTTGTAATAGTTTGTTACATAGAGAGAACATGAGGTCAAAATACCCTGCCTAAACTCACCCTTTCGCAAAACCCAGAAGCCTCTGCCAAAATCACCCGCCTTTTTTTGCGAGTTCTTTGCACCGTTCTGTGGCCGCAACCACCGCGTTAATCAGAGTCGTTCGAAGGCCGCCTGCCTCCAAAGTGTGCAACCCCGCAATAGCTGTCCCACCGGGACTGGTTACGCGGTCCTTCAAAACCCCCGGGTGCTCCCCGGTCTCCATCAATAATTTAGCGCTCCCTAAAACCGTCTGCGCCGCGAGCTGCTGAGACTGTCGTCGGGAGAGCCCCACCTTCACCCCCGCATCGGAGAGCGCCTCGATAATCATAAACACATAGGCCGGCCCGCTCCCAGACAGCCCCGTCACCGCATCCATCAGGCTCTCATCAACCTGAGTTACCTCACCAACAGCCTCGAAGATCGCATGCACCTGGCGACCATCCTCTTCCGTGGCATGCTCTCCGGATGAAACAGCGGTGGCCCCAGCATCGACCACTGCAGGTAAATTAGGCATGGCTCTCCAAATACTTCGGTCCCCCCCTAAACTCGAAGCGATCTCAGCAATGGGCACTCCCGCCGCAACGGAGATCACAAGCGCCGAGTCCGAGCAGGCCTCGGAGACCTCATCCAAAATGCGACCCAGAATCTGTGGTTTTACCGAGAGGACGACAACATCGGCCTTCCCGGCCGCCTCGGCGTTATCCAAAAACACCTGAACGCCATACTCCTGCTGAAGCTCATCAAGGCGCTCCTGTCGCCGCCCGGTAGCCAGGATACTCTCCGGCTCTACCGCCCCCGCCTTGAGCAAGCCTCGAATAAGAGCTTCAGCCATACTCCCTGCGCCGATAAAAGCGATGCGCTTATCCTTAAGAACTTTTTTTCCCGTTGGCGACATTCCGATACTCTTTCCCCTTGTTGGCCCTCTTTAACCTGCGGTCCTGCTCATGAGAGTTGTCTCATTCAGCACCCCGTCCGCACCGAATAACGATCGCGGCGATCCTCAGTCAAGTGTAACATCCTCGAGCGCCTCTTCAAAAACGTTTTAAAAACAGCGCTCCCCCTCTGACAAAGGCACCTGTCTCTACCCCGGTCTCGGCTTTCCACCTGGCCTCAATTGACGCCCCTTCATCACCGGGATATGGGGCCCCAACTTTCACTAACCAAGGGGACACTCACCATGCGACAACTCATCGCAATCGGGCTTATTTCGACCACCATCTTCGCTTGCAGCGGGAACGATGATCCAACCACCTCCGCCTACTGGGTTGACCGCCTGGAGAAGAAGACCGAGCGCATCGAGGCCATCAAGCAGCTGGGCAAAATCGGAGATCCCAGCTCCCTCCCTCACCTGACAAAGTGGTTTGAGGAGAAGGGGTTGTGGCAACCAGACGCCGCCTACGCCCTGGGCCTTCTCAAAGACACGAGCGTGGTCCCCACCCTCGTCGCCGGGATTGATTATACCGTTGGGACAGGAACCGACAAACGCACCCGCGCCCGCAACCGGACCAACCTGAACATCGCCAAATCCCTCGCCCGCCTGCAAGCCAAAGACAGCGCAGAGGACCTCGTACGTCTCCTGACCACGCCAGATCTGGCAACACGTGAGGGGGTGATGCGCGCCCTCGGTAAGCTCCGCAACCCCGTCGCGGCTAAACCCCTGATTAAGATCGCCTCCACCGAAACACAGCCCTTCCTTCGAAAAGTCGCGATCCAGGCCCTTGGAGATCTGGGCTCCGCTGAGGCGATCCCAACGCTTATCAACAACCTCTACCATGAACTCCCCGGGGTCAGCTTTTATTTTGAAGCGCGCCACTCTCTCCTGCAGATTGGCTCCTCCGCAGCGCCGGCCCTGGTGAAGACCCTTCAGCGTAACAACAAAGAAGTTGAGGCGATTCGACTCCCGAGCGGCGGCGGCATCGCCGAAGGCGCCATTGAAGGCAAAGCAGCCTTTGTGCTGGGCGCCCTGCAAGCCACCGACACCATCCCCATGCTCATTAACGCCATGAACAAATATCACCGCCTCTACAAAAACCGCACCCGCGTTCCGGTCTTTGCCAGCGTCCCCGCAGCCATCGCCGAGATCGTCTACTCTCTCGGCACCATGGGCGACGCCGCTGCAGTGCCGGCGCTGCTGACCATGCTCAAAGAGGACACTCCTATCATTCGAATCGCCGCTGCGGACGCCCTGGCCAACATTGGTTCCACCAAAGCCGTGCCCACCCTTCTCAAGTATGCCACCACCGGGGAGGCCAGCGCCCAGGCGGCGGTGATCTCCGCCATCAGCATGCTCGCCTCAGGGGACCAACTCGAAGCCTTCACCGCCCTCGGCAAAGGTTCCGATGAGGCAGCCAAGCAACGGGCGAGCCTGGTCAACCAATACCGCGGGCGCCTGGAGGCCGCTAAAGCCTGCCAGAGCAACGCTCTGTGCTGGAAGCAGAAGCTCTCCGACTCCAACTCCGATATTCGCGAGCGCGCCGCGAGCCAGCTGGGCTGGGCCGGAGACAAAAGCATCACGGCAGACCTCCTCAAGGCCGCCGAGGATGACGACGCTCAAGTCCGCATCGCCGCCATCAACGCCCTCAGCCACATCGGTGGAGCCGACGTCACCAAGCTGCAGGCCATCCACGACGCATGGGCCAAGAAGATCGAGTATAAAGACGCCAATCAGAACCTCAAGCGCCTTATCGCGGTACTCCAAACCCAACCCTGATCTCCTCTGAGCGCCCCCACCGCTCCTCAGTGGAACAACCATGTCGCTCCTAACCAGCCTGCAAGAATGGCTTCTCCAGGGACGTCGCTCCCTGGGGATGCTGCTCATCCCTCCACGTTGCGTCTGCTGTGAACTTATCCAAAACAGCCCTCTCAACACGGGACTCTGTGAACGATGCTTTGAACTCATCCTTGTCAATGAGGCCTGTCAGCGATGCGATTTTCCCCTCGCGGCGCATCCAGCAGGGGGCGGCTGCAGGATGAGACCCACCTCGGTTGCGGCAATTCGCGCCCCCCACCTCTATGGTGGCCCCATAGCCGAGCTCATCAAGGCCATCAAATTCGACCACCGCAGCGACCTCGCCACTCCCCTCGCCCAACTCCTGGCAAAAGATCTCCGGGCCACGGACCTCGCTCTGAGATCAGACTGCATCATCCCCGTCCCCCTGGGGCGCAAACGCCTCCGGGAGCGAGGACACAATCAGGCCGCGCTGCTGGCGAGAGGCCTCGCACGCGCCTGGGGCCTCCCCATTCATTACGCCCTTCAGCGTCGCCGGGAGACGCGCTCCCAGAGCCTCCTGCCCCAGCACGAGCGAGCCCACAACCTTCAGGATGCCTTTGAGACGCGCAGTTCCCTGGAGGGCCGGTCCATCCTTTTGGTGGACGATGTGGTTACAACGGGACAAACCGTCGCCAAAGCCGCGGAGGTCCTTCGGGCCGGCGGAGCGGGCCCCGTCCACGTAGTCGCTGTAGCCAGAACCCTCTCCCCTCTTCCGGCCTCTCTTGAGTGCTGAGGGGAGCATTTGGCCTCAACGGCTATCATTTCATCCCTCTTTGGGGTAACACTCCCCGAGGACACCTCCCCGTCAACAGGCGCAGGTTATTTGGGTCTCCCCATGGGCCGACTTAGACTGGGGACCAGGTTGATAGAGACGATTTGAATTCAGCTCACGGGTAAGCGACAGCGCATGGCATCTATGGATATCCTCCCCTTTCACCGCAAGACCGGCGCCACCGTAAACGTCGACGCCATCGTCCACAACCTGAACATCATTCAGGAGACGATCGGCGCAGCGAGTGTGTGCGCTGTGATCAAAGCCAACGCCTATGGACACGGTGACGTTGAGGTAGCCAAAAAGCTCGAACAATGCGGTATTCCCTGGCTCGCGGTCGCCCTGGTCGAAGAGGGCATCCGACTTCGAAAAAACGGCGTCAAGAGCCCCATACTCGTGCTGGGGGGCGCTCTGGGGAATGACTATGATACCTTAATCGAGCATCAGCTCACTCCCACCATCTTCTCGCTTGAACATCTGAAAGAGTTGCACCTGGCTGCCGGCGACCAGGACAAGGCCTTCCACCTGAAAATCGACACCGGAATGGCCCGACTGGGGCTGCGGACCCATGAGCTCCCTGAGTTTCTCGAACAACTCACACACTACACCAACCTGCGCCTCGAAGGCGTTTTGACCCACCTGGCCAACGCCGACAACCGAGACCACGAGCGCAACCAAACACAGCTTGAGGCTTTCAACGCAGCCCTCGCCATCATCGAGGAAGCGGGGCTCTCCCCAAAATGGCGCCACGTGACCAACAGCGCCGGCACCCTCACCCTGCCAGACCCCGAAGGCAACCTCGTCCGAGTGGGGCTCGCGCTCTACGGGCTGGATCCTGTCACCCCCAGAACAGACGCCCGCCTCATCCCCGCCATGAGCTGGCAAACCAGCGTTATTCACATCAAAACCATCCAGCCCGGAGATCGGGTCAGCTACGGCGGCCAGTGGACCGCTCCTGAGCAGAGCCGAATCGCCACGCTGCCGGTGGGGTACGCCGACGGCTACCCACGCAGCCTGGCCACCCGGGCCGAGGTCCTCATACGGGGACAGCGAGCCCCCATCGTGGGGAATATCTGCATGGACCTGTGCATGGTGGACATCACGGGAGTCGCGGACGCTAAGATGGGCGACGAGGTGGTGCTCCTTGGAGCCCAGGGAGACGAGATAATCTCAGCCTATGAGCTGGCGAGTTGGGCGGAGACTATTCCCTATGAGATCACCACCGGGATCAGCTACCGGGTACCCCGGTGCTATTTGAGCGGCGAGGAAGGATAAGAAGAGTGCAGGCAATTGATCGCATGGGTAACAGCACCCTGAATGTCCTCCGGGAGATTGGCTCCATGGGCCAGCTCCTTATCCGAGCCCTGAGCCTCGCCTTCAAGCGGCCCTTCCGCTTGCGCATCCTCCTTGAGCAGATGGAGTTTGTCGGAGTGGGCTCCCTCTTTATTGTCATGCTGACGGGCTTCTTTACCGGAGCGGTCTTTACCCTTCAGTCCATCGACGCGATGCAGCAGGTAGGCATGGAGAGCCTTGTGGGCTCTACCGTCATGCTGGTGGTCACCCGGGAGCTCGCCCCAGTGTTGACCGCGCTGATGGTCGCCGGGCGAGTCGGCTCCTCCATGGCCACCGAGCTTGGCACCATGCGAGTTAGTGAGCAGATCGACGCCATGGAGGTGATGGCGGTTGATCCCATCAAATACCTCATCTCCCCTCGCCTCCTCGCCGGTGTGATCATGGTCCCCGCCTTAACTGCGCTCTTTGACCTCATCGCCGCTCTCGGCTCCTATGGGGTCGCGGTGAGCCTGCTCGACCTCAACGAGGGCTCCTTTCTGGCCAGGCTTGAGTGGTTCCTCGACCCCTACGACTTCTGGCACGGCCTGGCCAAAGCCACAGTCTTTGGACTTCTGATCAGCCTGGTGGGCTGCTATAAGGGCTTCTTCGCCACCGGAGGCGCGCGCGGCGTCGGCATCGCCACGACTCAATCGGTGGTCATCAGCTCCATTAGCATCTTCATCCTCGACTACGTCCTCACCACCATCCTGCTGGTATTTGCCCCCCCGGTCTAAAAAAATTTCCAACATGCGCCCGTACTGGCTATACTTGAGGCCACGTGATTCAAATCGCAGATATAAAGAAGAGTTTCTCGGGGCATGATGTCCTCAAAGGGGTCTCCCTGCATATTAGACGCGGGAGCACACGGGTCATCCTGGGGGCATCCGGCTCGGGTAAATCCGTCCTGATGAAGCATATCATCGGGCTTCTGCGCCCGGACGCCGGCACTATCACCGTGGACGGTCAGGAGATCACACACCTCGACACCCGTGAGCTCCTGAAAGTCAGACGCAAGTTTGGTATGGTCTTTCAACAATCAGCGCTCTTTGACTCCATGACCGTCGCTCAAAACGTCGCCTTTCCCCTCAATGAGCACACCACACTCCCCGCTCAGGAGATTGAAACCCTCGTCTCCGAGAAGCTCTCCCTCGTGGGCCTGGACGGTTGCGCACAAAAATACCCGGCGGAGCTTTCTGGTGGTATGAAAAAGAGGGTAGGTCTCGCCAGAGCAATTGTGCTGGATCCGGAGTGTGTGCTCTTCGACGAACCAACCACGGGGCTCGACCCCATCACCACCAATAATGTGGACCAGATGATATTAGATGCCAACAAACGATTAAAGGTCACCAGCGTGGTCATCTCCCACGACGTGGGCAGCGCCCTGAAGGTGGCCGATGACATCGCTGTGATCCACAAGGGAGTCATCGTCGAAGACTGCCCGGTGTCCCAGATTCGTGACTCCAAACACCCCTTTGTCCAAGAGTTTTTGGACACCTGGTTTAACAAACAATGAATTTCAGAGCCCCCATCCTCGTAGGTCTCTTGCTGCTGAGCGCAGCCTCCGCCACAACCTGGTTTGTTGTCTCAACCTCCAAAGATAAATACGACGACGACTCCACCATTCATCTCTTCGCTGATTTCTCCGACGCTTCGGGGATTCGCTGGAAGACTCG
Organism: Myxococcota bacterium; assembly: GCA_036230545.1. GTDB lineage: Bacteria > Myxococcota > XYA12-FULL-58-9 > XYA12-FULL-58-9 > JABJBS01 > CAXGXL01. The sequence continues at coordinate 11,036 of JAZAIZ010000072.1, read as the reverse complement.
CATTCAAATCAACGGCATCGACGTGGGGAAAATTGACGGAGTAGAGCACGTTCAACGAGACGACGGCACCCTCATGGCCCGCGTGAAGGTTCGGGTTCTGAAGAAATATGCCATCTACCAGAACGCCGTCATTCGCAAAGCCGCTGAATCACTGCTGGGGGACTTTCGCCTGGATTTAATTCCCGGTACTTCCGACACCCCAAGGCTCGAAGCCGGGGGCATCATCCAGAAGGTCCAGAGCATCTCCGATATGGAGGAGATCCAAAACGAGCTGAAGCATGTAGCCCGCAACATCAACCGAATCACCAACTCCTTCCAGAGCGTGCTCACCGGCCCCGCCGGGGAGGGCTCTCTTCAAGCCATCCTCAGCCGCATGGAAAAATCCATGGAGGCCATCGAGAAGACCACCCAGACCCTCAGCCTGAGCCTTGAACGCAACAACCACCACATCAACAACACCCTCAGCAATATTGACACCTTCTCCTCACAACTGGTCGGAGTCATGTCAGAAGGGGGCGCCCTCGGGGAGGTCACCTCCAACGCCGCCCAGCTCACCCAACGACTGAATCTTCTCGTGGGAAACCTGACGGGTGCCCTCACCGGCAGCGAAGAAGGCCTCGCTCAAAACTCCCCCCTGGGCGCCTCCATCAACAATCTTAATGAATCCATCGAGCACCTCAACTCCATCACGAGGAAAGTAGACAACGGCCAGGGCACCGCTGGCCGGCTTATTAATGACGCAGGCATTGTAGAGAAGGTGGAGCAAACCCTCGACGATACTAATGAGATCATCGGCAGCCTTTCCAAGCTTGAGACTCAAGTGGAGCTTCGTACCGAGTATGGAGTCCCCTTTGATGGAGACAACGAGCTGGTGCAAAAAGCTATCAAGAACACCCTCTCCCTGCGCCTGGTCCCCCGACCAGACAAATATTATATCCTGGAGGCCGTCGCAGATCCTCGCGGACTACAGACCCGAACCATCACCACCCGAGACAGCAGAGGCAGCACCACAGACAGCACCATAGCAGATGGCAACATAAGAGAAGACAGCGTAACAGAGGTCAACGAGACGACCTTCAATCAAATGAAGTTCTCCGTCCAGATGGCCAAACGCTACTATTTCCTCGGCCTGCGCTTTGGCATCATCGAAAACACCGGCGGCCTGGGGGTCGACCTCTTTGGCCTCGGGGACAAATTGGAGCTGCGCTTTGACGCCTTTGATTTTGACCGGCGAGATCCCAAAGACAACGTCTCAATCTTCCCTCGACTTCGAGGCGCCGCGCTCTTTGAGGCCTATAACCACATCTTTCTGCAGGCAGGGGTCGACGACCCCCTCAATGATGATCTCAAGACATGGTTTCTTGGTGGAGTCCTTCGCTTCACCGATGAGGACCTCAAGACGTTCTTAACCGTCGCCCCCTTCTAAAAGCCGCCGACAAAACCTGCGCCGAATGAATGTCTGATTAAAGCGTCGCTGAGTGCTCTACACCGGGGGCGCTCATCGCTGTGGGAGCGCCGGCCCATTCGGCCTGGATTGTCAGGTTGGTCGCCCCCACCGCGCGAACCGGGGTCATGGATCCGATAAGCGCTCGAGGCCCATCAAAAACCACAATCTCATCGCCTTCAGTGCGCCCCACCAGGCGGGTCAGCTCTGAGGGCTTCTTCGCCTCCCACCCAAGCTGCACCGTCCCCGACGCCGGAGTGCTTCGCAGCTTGCTCTCGCTCTCCACCAGCACGTCAAAGACCCGCCCGGTGTAAGCCTCATGGAGTTGCTGGCTTATGGTGCCCTGAAGCTCCAGGAGCTCCTGGTTTCGTCGTTTTTTGACCTCCTCGGGGATGTCGTCCTCCAAGCGGCGCGAAGACACCGTCCCCGGCCGAGGCGAGTACTTGAAAATGAAGCAGCTCTTGTATTGCGCTCGGCGAAGCAGCTCCATGGACTGAGCGTGGTCTTCCTCCGTCTCCGTCGGGAACCCCACGATCATATCTCCAGCCAGGCGAATGTCCGGCATCCTTGCCCGTGCCCTGTCCAAGAGCTCGTAGTATTCCTCAACGGTATACCCGCGATTCATCTTCTTGAGCATTCGATTCGAGCCACTTTGCGCGGGGATGTGCAGGTACTTGCAAATTCTGGGAGACGCCGCCATCACATCGAGCGCCTCGTCAGTGAAGTCGCGCGGATAAGAGGTGATAAAACGAAGTCGCGCAAGCTCAGGGACCTCATCGTGAACGCGCCGCAGCAGCTCCGCAAAGGACGTGGTGCTGTCCCCCTCGATGGAGTTGTAATGGTTCACCGTCTGCCCAAGCAGAGTGACCTCCACCACGCCGGAGTCGGCCAGTCGCTTGACCTCATCGACGATATGCTGGGCCGGGCGATGCACCTCGGGGCCTCGCGTAAATGGGACCACGCAAAAGGAACAAAACTTATTGCAGCCGCGAGTGATGCGGACGTAGGCCTGATTGGTCCCCTGGCTTGGAGAAAAGGAGCGTGAGAGATCGAGGTTTTCGAGTTGGTCTCCAGCCGCATCCAAGGTCGCGGAGCGCCGAGAGTTGTGTCCCGAGAGAGACACCTGGATCTTCTTATTGGCGACCGCGTTGTGAACCAGCAGGGGCAACTCGTCGAGATTGGAGGGCCCGCAGATAATGTCCACCACCGGAGCACGCTTGAGAAAGCCCTCGCCCTCTCGCTCAGCCATGCACCCCAAAACCCCCACCACGAGGTTGGGGTTGGTGCGGTCTTTCTGAATCCCCAGCCGGCCAAGGGCAGACCATACCTTGTGCTCTGCCACTTCACGCACCGAACAGGTGTTGAGAAGAACCACATCAGCGTCAGTGGCGGAATCAACAAAGCCATACCCCAGGGACTCCAATTGTCCCTGAACCAGTTCAGAATCCAACACGTTCATCTGACACCCGTAGGTCGTCAAAAAAACCTTTTTATTTCCAGTGTGCTCGCTCATCATTGCGGCCCGGTCTAGCAAGGAAAGTTCCCCCCGTCCAGCGCGAAAGCTAGCCCGAAACGCCCTGAGATCCCCCTCCGTAGAGTCCGTAACGACGAATGTAGTCCGCCACCCCGGGAGATGTCAGCCCCTCAAGGGGCTCTCCCGCGCTGACCCGCTCCCGAATCTCCGAACTTGAGACCTCCGGCAACTCCGCCACCCCGGCACTTACCTCTCCGCCCACTCCTGTGCTTGAGAAGCCCTCCCGCCCCAGCACCACCACCTGCACCATGGAGCAGATGTCCTCCCAGCGATGCCACTGCGCGGTCTCCTGAAGAATGTCCGCCCCCACACTCAGGGCAAAAGAGCGCTCCTCAAAGCGCTTCGTCAAATGCTCAAGCGTGTCGTAGGTGCGCCCCAAGCCCCCAAGCTCCCGCTCCACCTCGCTCACCACCACCCGCTCACCAAAGGGCTCCGCCACCAAACGGCACATCGCCAGACGGTGCTCAAAGGACACCAGGTCTTTGCCAAAAGGGTGATTAAAAACCGGCACCATCCAGACAGCTTCCGCGTGGAGATGCTCAAGCAGGTAAGCGCAGGTCATGTCATGACCCGTGTGTGGTGGATTAAAGCTGCCCCCAAAGATGACTGTTTTTCCCTCAAGCACCCTCATCACCCCGTCTTTTCTGCTCAAGTAGCAAAGAGGATTCCAGCAAATGCCACAGCCTCTGCTGAGCATCCTATAGTCAGATCGGCCCCGCCACAATCACCGGGAGTGCCTGGGGATGTGCGCCTGAACGAAGCGAAGAAAAAGGAGAAATATTGCTCCCGGAGAGCCGCTGCACACGTGGCCCTGGCCCCTGGAGCGAAAACGAGAGAGGCGACGTCTTAGTCGTCCTTGCCACCGGAGTCGGTGCTCTTGCTGGAGCTGCCACCCTTGGAGCTCCCATAATCGGTCTGGTACCAGCCCGAACCTTTGAGCACGAAGGAGGTCTGACTCATCACCCGACCGATACGCTTGGAGCCACACTCTTCGCATTTGGCTGGTTCGGGTTCGGTCGACTTCAGCAACACTTCAAAGACCGCTTCACACTTCTTGCACTTGTACTCATAAATCGGCATGGGCCATCTCCACTAAGAGGACGAGATGAGAGGCGATATAGTTCGATTATAAATATTGTCAAGGGCTTGGCTGAATCCACAGACTTTCGTAAGACAGCCTCTCATGATCAGCAAAACATGGAACGCCCTCAACCAGATTCGCTCTCAGGCCCTCCTCGCGGCGCTCAGCGGGGTCCTCTACTTCGTGGGATTCTGTGGATTTGACCAATTCTACCTCTCCTGGTTTTGTTTGATCCCTATCCTGTGGGCGCTCGATACCCCCACGCTCTCCCCTCGGCAAGCTCTCGTCATCGCATGGATTTTTGGTTTCATCACGCACCTCGGCGGATACACCTGGATCACCTACATGCTCAAGCACTTCGGCTACTTGCCCACCCCGGCCGCCCTTGGCCTCTACGCCCTGCTCTGCCTGGCCCAGGGCTCGCTCCTCGCAGCGTGGGGCTTTGGCGTCTTCCTGCTGCAACGAAAATATCACCTCCCCTCTCTTATCACCGGCCCCCTGCTGATGGTGGTCTGCGAGTGGCTCTACCCGGCCCTGTTTCCCTCCTACCTCGCCAACTCCCAATACAAAATGCTCCCCCTGATACAAAGCGCCGACATCATCGGGCTTTTAGGCCTGAGCGGCCTGATGACCCTGAGTTCCTGCGTCGCTTACCAGTGGCTGCGACGATTGCTGCAGCGCACCCGCTTACCAGCATCCCCTCTTCTCAAGCTCGGCACCGCACTCTTTGCCCTCCTCTTCGGCCTCAACCTCGCCTACGGCCTTCACTCCCTCAAGCGGGTCCAGCACACCCTCGACACCAGCCATCAGCGCGTCAGCCTTGGGCTGGTTCAAAGCAATATGGGGATTTACCAGAAGCGATCCCAGCCCCACGAAGGCCTGCGACGGCATCAAGAACAGAGCCTTCAACTCGAAGCTCAGGGAGCCGACTTAATCATCTGGCCCGAGTCGGGGTATTATTACCCCATCGCCAGCACCGAGACCAACGTTCAAGAGAGCGTCCGAGGCTCCCTCAAGACCCCCCTGCTCTTTGGCGGCATTCAATACGACCGGCAATCGGGAGAGCGAAAAATCCACAACACCGCCTTCCTCACCGACGCCGAGGGAGCCATCACCGCCACCTACAACAAAACCTACCTCCTCGCTTTCGGCGAGTACCTACCTCTGGGGGAGTGGTTTCCCTGGCTCTACAAGCTCTCCCCAAACACCTCCCACTTCTATCCCGGCACCCACACCCGCCCTCTGGAGCTCAATGGGATCCGCTACGGCGTCTTAATCTGCTACGAAGACATCCTTCCCCGTTTTGTGCAAAAAGTGATGCAGGAAAATCCCCACGTGCTTGTGAACATGACCAACGACGCTTGGTTTGGAGACACGCGAGAGCCCACCATTCACCTCGCCCTGGCCATCTTTCGCTCCATCGAGCAGCGCCGCTACCTGGCCAGAGCCACCAACACCGGCATAAGCGCCATCATCTCCCCCACCGGTGAGATCACCCAGCAAAGCGGCACCTTCGAGCGGGCCAGCCTGCTGGGCTCGGTGGTCCCCCTTCAGGAGAAGACCTTCTATTCGCGATGGGGAGATTGGGTGGGCTACCTGAGCCTGCTGACTCTTCTGGGTATGCTTATCGCTCGAAGACCTTCTCGGTCTTCATAGCGCGCTCATCCCGGCGGGTGTCTTCAACCGCGTCGCTCGCCACCAGCGAGCGCACAACCGCGATAACATCGCCGACACCAGTCCCAAGCGCGAGGGCGTCATCAACACCAAAGTCCGGGAGGTCCACAGTGCGCAAGTCACCGGCGGTGAGCTGATATCCATTTCCGATCATCATGGCCAGCGCCGTGGGAATTTGAATCTTCGGCAAAGACTCCAGAGCCTGGGAGAGAGGGACCAAACGAGCCAAGCCCGCCTCAGGGTCATCGGCCAACTCATCAAGGGTGATCGCCGACTTCAAGCTGAAAACCCCCGACTCAGTCCGTCGAAGCGCCGAGAGGTGCGCACCGCAGCCCAGCTCGCTGCCGATATCCTCAGCCAACACACGAATGTAAGTTCCGGCCGAACAGGTCACGTCCACCACAACATGAGGAAGATCTATCTCCACGATAGTCAGATCAAAAATCGTAACCTTCTTGGCCTCTCGCTCTACCTCAATGCCCTCCCGGGCCAGCTGATAAAGGCGCTTACCATCCATCTTCTTCGCCGAGAACATGGGAGGAACCTGGTCGATCTCTCCGCGAAACTTCTCCACCGCCGCGATAATCGCCTCTTGGTCAACATCGACCGGGCGCTCCTCCACGACCTCGCCTTCTGCATCGAGGGTCTCGGTGGTGACCCCAAGCGTGATGGTGCCACGATAGCTCTTATTGTTACCCGTCAGGTAGCGAGAGAGCTTCGTTCCTTTGCCCAAAACAATGGGGAGGACTCCCGTCGCCGCTGGATCCAGCGTCCCGGTGTGTCCCACTTTTCGCATTTTCAAGATTTTGCGGACGCTATCCACCACATCATGGGACGTGGGGCCTGCATGCTTGTCGATTACCAATACGCCATCAACCATCTGACTACCTTTAGCTCAACGTTGGAAGGAAAAAACGAGTCTCAGCGCTTCGAAGTGCGGCGCTTGCGTCGGCCGCCCTGCTTGGCTGCTTTCTTAGCAACCCGCTCTGCATGATCTTCGTTCATTTGCTGGGCACGCTCGTTACGCGCTGTTCGGTCCGTCGCAACAGGAACCGTCTCGGCCACCTGGCTCTCGGGGATCTCACTCTCCCCTGTCTCGATCGCCTGAATAATCTGGTCAAGGCGCTGAACATGATCGAGGCTGGTGTCCAGCTCAAAGGCCAGGTCGGGCATAAAGCGCAACCTCAACGCCTGCGCCAACTGCCTCTTCAAATAACCCGCCGCCGCCGTGAGTCCGTCCACCGACTGCGCTCGCTCCTCGTCACTTCCATAAACCGAGACGAAGACACGGGCCTGACGCAGGTCTCCGGTCACCCGAACTTCGGTGATCGTTACAAAGCCGATACGAGGATCTTTGAGCCCCTCAATAAACAAGTTCCCAAGCTCCTGTTGAATGAGCTGAGCAACTCGCTGGGGTCGATTTGAATTTGACTGTGCCACGCAAGCCTCGTTAATAGCCGATCCCGCCCGTGTCAACCCAGAATCTAACAGCATTTCAGGGAGGTGCTGATTAATTCCCCCCGCTCCGGCTTTTCTTCCCCCGCCCTCCCTGATAGTCCTCTCCCCATGTCCATTCGAACCATTGGCCTCACCGGTGGGATCGCGAGCGGAAAAAGCGCCGTAAGCGAGCGCCTGCTCTCCCTCGGAGCCACGATTCTCTGCGCCGACACGGTCTATCACCAACTCATCTCCCCCTCCAACAATGGGCCAAGTCCCCTCGCCCAGGAGGTCGCCGACGCCTTCCCCGGCGTGCTCCGGGCCGACGGCGCCATCGACCGAACGGTTCTCGGCGCACGGGTTTTCGGAAATCCTGAGCAACTTCAAATACTTGGTTCGATCACTGCGCCCGCTATCGCCACCGAGTCGGGGCGACAAATTCAGGCCCTCGAGGAGAAGGGCGTCTCCCTGGTCATTTATGACATGCCCTTGCTCTTTGAGCGAAAGCTTGAGGGGACCATGGAGGGCGTCATCGTGGTCTGGGTCCCCAGAGCCGTGCAGCTCGAGCGCCTGCAAGCCAGAAACAACCTCTCCGCCTCCGAAGCCGAGCGTCGGATCGCCTCACAGCTCCCTCTCGATGACAAGCGCCAACGAGGCACCTGGATCATCGACAACAGCGGCAGCCTCGAAGACACCCACGCTCAAGTGGACTCCCTCTGGAGTCAGCTGGCCCCCTGAGCCCGACCTGGCCCCTAAAAATTGAACTCGATCTCTGGCTCGTTATCAGCCCCTGAGCCCTTCGACTCGTCAAGATCTGGCCCCACCTCAAAGAGAGGCTCCTCTTCGCTGGCCTGCTCATAGCCAAAGCCCAGGGGAGCCCGGGTCTCAATAATAAACTCCACCCGCTCATTTCTTCGAAGAGCCCGCGCGCTGCGCCCCCGCCGCAGAGGGCGCGTCTCCCCCACTCCTTCTGCCACCAAACGACTGGGATGGACTCCCTGCTCGATCAAAAAGCTCCTCACCGCTTGGGCCCGCTTTAAGCTGAGAGCTTGATTCTTCTCCTTGGAGCCCGCCCTGAAGACGTGCACCGCAATGGTCAGCTGGGTTATGTGGCGATAACTCTGCAACACCGACGCGACCACTCGAAGAGGGTGATGACTGGCCGCACTCAGAGTCGCAGTTTTTTTCTTGAAGCGAATGCCAGACTTCACAACGAGGGTGTCTTCAACCACCCGCACCTTCGCCGCTCCGGCGTCGGGACAGCCATCCTGATCATCCCGCAGATTATAGCGCTCGGCCTCCTTGGGGCACGAGTCCCACGCGTCAGGAATGCCATCCCGGTCATCGTCCTCGGGGCAGCCGTCGCCATCCTCCACACCGTCTTTGTCCTCTGCCTGGTTGGGGCATCGGTCACTCAAATCATCAAAGCCATCGCTGTCGTTGTCCAGGTCCGGGCAACCATCCGCGTCGTTGAAGCCGTCAAAATCCTCGGCCACTCCGGGGCATTGGTCCACTACATCCGCAATCCGATCCCCATCATTGTCAAGGTCCGGGCAACCGTCGTCGTCCTTGAAACCGTCCACGTCCTCCGCTTTCGCAGGGCAAGGATCTTGAACATCCGCAAACCCGTCTCCATCATGGTCTTCCTCGGGGCAGCCGTCTTCATCTCCAAAGCCATCCCGGTCTTCTGGCACATTGGGGCAGGAATCATCCTCGTCCAAAATCTTATCCCCGTCGTTGTCCCCCTCAGGACAACCGTCCCCATCCTCAAAGCCGTCAAGGTCTTCAGCCTCACGAGGGCATCGGTCATGGGCGTCCAACACCGTGTCCCCATCCCGATCATTCCCCTGCTTCACCCCCACTCCGTATTCAATCCCAGCCAAAACCCGAGGGGTCGACACCCCATAACCGGGGGTCACTCCCGCCCCCGCTGCGATATAAACGTTGAAAGCCTCGGCCCAGAAAAATCGCACCCCACTCACGAATTCAGCGGGCATCAATCCCTGACCGTAGGCGTCCGAGAGGGACGTCTCTCCGCCAAAGAGGTCCACAGGCATCTTGCCATAAAGCTCTGAAAACACATGCAGGGAGGAGAGCAACTCAAGTCCCAGCCCCACACCATAGGTCAACTCGTTTCCAAGGGGGATAGAGATAAAGTCTTCCTCCCCGGCGCTGCGATAACGAAAGCCCCCATACCCCACAATCTCAAGGGGCCCCACCTCGCCACCAAGGCTCAAACGAGGCTCCACCACCGGCCCCTTCTCCCCCACAAAAGCCGCCTGCCCTGCGGTGGGGAGAGTGATGACCACAGATAAGCTCCCCTTAAAGGCACCATTGGCCACATCAAACAAACGTAAATGGGGATAAAGGCGCAGATCTCCCAGCACCACCTCCGGTATCTCAGTGAGATCCAGATCGATCTTCGACGCTCTCACCGCCGAGGAATCAAAGCCCCCCTGAAACACCGTCGGAAGCGCCACTCCCAACTCAAACCAGCCCCCAAGCCCAAGGGCCGCCTCAAGAACCGCGTCGGCACGATACCCCACAATGGTCGCGCCAACCCCCTCGTGGTCTCCTGTCTGCAGAAAAAGAGGAGCGTGGGCGTAGTTAAACTGGAGGCCAAGAGAATAATCCAAGTGGGAATGCAGGGTCGGCGAGGGCAGCGCCAAGAACCGGCCAGCCCCAGGGTTAGGGGAGAGGAGCTGCAGATCAAAAGCCGTTCCAGCCCAGGCGGCGGGCTGCCCCAAAACAAAGCCCAACCATAAACCAAAAACGACGTCGCGAAATCGTAGGTTTTGCACGAAGGCTCCCTCTATCAATGGCGCCTGCCTAACGCACCGCCTTTAGTTTTTAGAAGAAGACGGTGCACCACATCCAGCCTCAGACGACTCTGAAACTCGCACCACCTCCTCCTGCAGAAGAGCAAGAACAACTCCCATAAACGCAGAAAAAGTCAAACAAACGGGCTTGTGATATAAAACATCATGGGTCAAACCAACAACCCACATGGCCGCTGCCCCCATCAGCCCCGCTGCCGCGACCCAACGACTCTCCAGCCACCAGAGTCGCTCCGCACGAAGCACCCTCCAACACACCATCGCAAAAACAACCCAGATCCAAAGATAGCCAATCAAGCCCAAGGGCCCCGTCTCCGCCCAAGCGGAAAGCAGAAGATTATGGGCGTAGGTTCTCGGGAAGTGCTCAGCCCCCTCCATGGCCTTGTAATAGCGGTCAATGAGAAGGGGGTAATTTCCCAACCCCACCCCTGTGGGATAATCGGAGATCACCACAATAGCCTGAGACCAAATTGAACTCCGCTCCGCAGAAGCAACTCCATCACCAATCGAGACGAGTCGCTCCCGAACATGAGCATCGCTGGAAGCGAAACCAATCGCCACCAAAGAGATGAGCAGAAAAAGAAACTTCCACCGTCGAGAGGCAAACCAGATCCCAGCCGCACACCCAACCCCTAAACCAAGAATGGCCGCCCGGGTATAAGTGAGAAAAAGAACCGTGAGAAAAAGCGTAGCTATCGCCCCTTCCAATACTCGTTGACGGGTCGAGAGCAGTGCAAACACCTGGCGTGCGGCCAAAAGCACCAGGCCAAGCAAGAGAACATGGGCCATCTTCAAGCGGTGAAAATAAAACCCTCCCGCCACCAGACGCTCTCCCTGTCCCGGAGCGCGCAGCTGAGTTCGAGAGGATACGGTCCCGATCCATTCCATAAACCCGGTGTGCGTATTCAAATCAGAGAAATACTGCAGGAGGGCAAAAGCACAGGATAGAATCAGGCTGATCACAAAGGCCTGAACGGCTCGTTTAACCCAGACGAGTTCAAGCCGAGTCACCGCCGCAAACACCACCGG
>JAZAIZ010000071.1:0-2207 GCA_036230545.1 Myxococcota bacterium | reverse complement strand
GCTCCCTATCTTATGGCCATGGGGGTCTTCGCCGGCTGGGCCGTGCTGCCCTTCTCGCATCGCTTTGTGGGGGCAGACCTCAACATCGGGGTTTTATACGTTCTGGCCATTACCTCCATCAGCGTGGTGGGCATTTTGATGAGCGGCTGGGCCTCCAACTCCAAGTGGTCTCTCTTTGGCGGAATGCGGGCGGCAGCTCAAATCGTCAGCTATGAGATCCCCACAGCCATGTCGGTGATGCCTTCGGTGATGCTCGCTGGCACCATGAGCACTCAGGGGATTATCGCAGCGCAGGGTGGCGAGCCTTGGAACTGGTTTATCTTTCATTCGCCCATGATGTTCATTCTCTTTTTTGTCTATTTCATCTCCGCCCTGGCGGAAGGCTCCCGGACCCCCTTTGACCTCCCCGAAGCGGAGAGTGAGCTGGTCTCGGGCTACAACACCGAATACTCGGGCTTTCGCTTCGCGGCTTATTTTCTCGCGGAGTTCTCCAACACCTGGATCGCTGCGGCGGTGGGAACCATCGCGTTTCTGGGCGGCTGGCAAATTCCCTTCGTCGCGCCTGAGAGCATTAACAGCCTTGGCATGGAGCTGCTCTCTCTGCTCTTCTTCTTCGCCAAGACACTCTGTCTGGTCTTTGTCATCATTCAGCTGCGCTGGACCCTCCCCCGGGTTCGCGTAGACCAGATGATGACCATGTGCTGGAAATACCTGGTCCCCGTCACTTTCGCCTGCAATATGCTGGTGATTTTGTGGATGTGGGTGCTTCCCTGGGAAGCCACCGCATCGACGGTGCTGCGTATCATCATGTCCCTGGGCGGACTGATGGTGTTGGGTGCTTATATGGCCCGGGTGCGATTCAATATTCGACAAGCCAAAGATAAGGTTTATATCAAGTTCGCAGTGTAGAGCTGTCGTATCGCGTGACGCATAAGGAATGAATGATGAGTGAAATTCAGTCGTACTTTGGCAACATCAAGAATTCAGTCACCTCGGTGTTTGAGGGCATGGCGGTGACCATGAGCTGGATGTTCCGCGAGCCGACCACCACGCAATATCCCTACCACCCCTCCAAGCCGGATGTTAAGCTCGGTGGGCCGGAGACCTTGCCAGACCGCTACCGGGGCCTGCTTGAGGTGGATATGGACATCTGCACGGCCTGCCTGGCCTGTGAGCGAGCGTGTCCCATTGACTGCATTAAGATCGACGTCGAGAAGGTGCGAATGTCTGAGGACGAGACGGATAAGCCCGTCCGTGCAATGACCCGCTTTGACATCGACATGGCCAAGTGCATGTATTGCGGACTCTGCTCGGAGCCCTGCCCCACCAATGCGATTCGCCACACCAAGGAATTTGAGTCCACCGTGGCACACCTTGAGCACCTGACGGCGCGCTTTGTCCGTGAAAAGGAGCCAGTGGTTCCCTTTAAGGTCAAAAAAGGGGTCGATTTTGACTCCACCGACTACGGATCCATCGCCCACACGCTCTACACAGACCGCGAGTGGGATTTGGGCCCCATCGACTTTCCCGATTTACCGCGGAAGTCCAAGAAGAAGAAGGACGACACCCCACCAGATTGGTTCAGCCGTCCCCTCTCTGAGCGGGCTCAAAGCGCGAAGAATGTTTCTGTGCCACAGCTGGCTCAAATCCTTGAGGACTCCATGGCGGGCACCGACTGTGGAGCCTGTGAATACCCCACTTGCAAAGAATATTCCGTGGCCATCGCCAACAACCAGTGTGGAGAGACCTGGCGTTGCGAGCCCGGAGGCGCAGACGCTCAAATTGAGGCCGGCCAAATCATGGCCGTGTTTCAAGGACTCGACCCAGAGAAGGCAAAAGCAGACAAAGCTGCGGCAGCTGCAGCACCAGCAGCAACGCCTGCGGAGGCCCCCGCAGAGGCCGCCGCAGCCGAATAAGGCCGCTCTCCTCCTCCCCCCCTCTCCTCTCCCGAAATTGCGCGTTGAATCCCAAGAGGGATCCCCTTAGACTCGGTCGACGTCATCGTATCGAACACGTCGACCCGGAGGGACCGTGAAGCGCTGGATACCCCTGCTTATCTCCATGACCATCGCCGGGCTCTTTGCGGCGGCCCATCTGATTATCGAGATGAGCCTCATTGAGGAAGGCGCACTCTCCCCCAGCGGGATTTTGCGGCGACTCGACCGCGAGGCGCTGGACTTTAAATTTAGAAGTCGCTCCGATGACAA
>JAZAIZ010000070.1:0-2005 GCA_036230545.1 Myxococcota bacterium | reverse complement strand
GGGGGTAATTATTGAAGACTCTTGAACGACGCCTTGGGCTCTGGTCTGTCGTCATTATAAGCATCAGCGCGATGCTCAGTGGTGTGTTTGTTCTCCCCGGGCTTGCGGTGGGGATGACGGGAGGCTCCGCCTGGCTCGCCTTTCTTGTCGTCGCGATCTGCATTCTCCCTGCTGCCCTCTCCAAAGCCGAATTAGCCAGCGCCCTCCCTCAATCCGGGGGCGCCTATGTCTTCATCAATCGAGCATTCGGCCCCCTGACCGGCACGATCATGGGCCTCGGGCTATGGTCCTCCCTGCTCTTTAAGAGCGCGTTCTCACTGGTTGGGTTTGGGGCCTACCTTGGAGTCCTCGACGAGAACTCCTCCACCCAAACCCTCGCGCTGGGCCTCCTGGCTGTCATCACCCTTCTTAACCTAACGGGGATCAAAAAAGTAAGTCAGTTCCAAACCGTAGTCGTTGTGCTTTCCTTAAGCGCGCTGGCCGTCCTGACAGCCACGGGCATACCCGTGATCGACGCTACAAACTTCCAACCACACTTTAGACATGGCGTCATTGGGTTTTCAGAAGCCGTGGCCTTTGTCTTTATCTCCTATGCCGGGGTCACGAAGGTAGCCGCTATCGCCGGGGAGGTTACGTCACCGGGAAAAAACCTTCCCCTGGCCATCATTATTGCCCTGGCCCTCATCACTCCCATCTACTGCCTGGTGGTCTTCGCCCTCAATGGCGTCCTGTCCATCGAAGCACTTGAGCACAACATTCACCCCATTTACTCCATGGCGGAGGTCCTCCTTGGACCAACAGGCGCATATATTACGGCTATCGTTGCCATTCTCACCATGACCTCCATGGCCAACGCGGGTCTCCTCGCATCTTCACGGTTTCCCTTCGCCATGAGCAGAGATGGTCTTATTCCTCGCCTCTTCGGGTACATTCATCAACGCTACCTCACTCCAACTTACTGCATTCTGCTGACCTCCATGGTCATGGCCATCGCGGTCTCTTTCATGGACCTGGAGCGTATCGCCAAACTCGGCAGCGTGTGCATGCTTTTGGCTTTTGGCTTTAACAATGTCGCCCTCATCATCCTGCGGGAGTCCAAAGCTGATTGGTACAAACCCACTTACAGGGCTCCCCTCTATCCGGGCTTGCCCATCATCGGCGTCGTCGTCTCCCTGGTGCTGCTCATCGCCATGGGAAAGATGGCACTCTATACCATCCTTGGGATCACCGTCGCGGGCTGCCTCCTCTTTTTCCTCTATGGTCACAAAAGACACAGCGGTCCCGGAGTCCTCGGCAAATTGGGGCTCCGAGGAGACCTCCTGGCCACCTACTCACCAGAGAATCACGATGCGAGCCAGATACTCTCTCCCGAAGCCACCAGCGTGGTCGCCTTAATCGGCCGGGAGCGCAAAAGCGTCGAAATGCTTACCCAGATGGGAGCCGCCCTCGGCGCCCGTAAGGGAGCAGATGTCGTGCATATTACGGAGGTCCCCGACCAGATGGCACTCGACGAACTCCTGGAGGAAGAGCCTTGGGTAAACGCCCTGCGACGTCGCGTTTTGGGCATGCGGGAGATGGCGAAGATCAACGTCAAATTTGGTACGATGGTGTCCCACGATGTCGTCGGAACAGTTCACGATCTAAGTTCGCGCATGCACTGCGAGTGGGTGGTTATGAGCTGGCGTCCCTATCGTTTATTTAACCCCCTCGGCTGGCTCTACAACAACCTCCCCAACGATCTCGCCATCTTCAAGGACGCCAGCATTCGCTACATTCGTCGCATCCTTATTCTCACCGAGCCCGGTCCCCAGGACCTTATTCTCGCTGAATCGGCCCACAATCTCGCGCGCTACTACCGTGCAAGCATCACCTTCGTGCGCTTTATCCCCGTAGACGCCTCCGAAGCCGAAACTCAACACGCACGGGGACACCTCCAATACATTCAAAGTGTCTGCGACTCCGAGAGTAAAACTCTGCTGCTTCGAGGAAGCTCCCAGGTGGACAC
>JAZAIZ010000069.1:0-3711 GCA_036230545.1 Myxococcota bacterium | reverse complement strand
CAGGCTACCAGTCGGTAGTTTATTTTTTTTCGGTTGGAAGAAAGCAGTACAGCACAGGCTAAGAGGACGAGCATTCCCAGCAGGCTTCGGAGTCGGGTGGTTAGTGGTGTTGCGGAGGTGGCAGACGTGTCCTGGCTGGTGCCTTGCAGTAGGGCCTCCAACTCGTGGGTGATGGGAGTGCCGGGGGCCAGGGCTTGAAGCTCCTGCAGGTGTTGCAGGGCTTGCTGTCTTTGCCCCTTGGAGTGATGCAGGGTGATCAGGGCTCTAAGGGTGGTTGGCAATTGTGCGCTTTGCTGAGATTCGATGAGTGCCCGGCGTAGTTTTTGGTGCGCGAGGATATTTTGCGGCTCTTTTTCGATAGTTTTTCGAAGTGCGGCGCTCGCAGCTATTGGATTTCCCAGACGAAGGAGTATATTGGCTCGTTCCAGCTCTTGCTGGACATTAAGTGGTTCTTCAGGAACGGGTGTTTTTGCCCCCTGGTGAACGGAGTCGGAATTGGAACTCGTTTTCGTGTTTTGTTGCGCGAGAACGGGAGTGGTTAAGGCGAGGCTGAGACCGATGATTCCGGGAAGAATACTGTATTTTGTGTGCATGCATCTCTCCTGGGCGGGATGAACCGTTGGGGAAAGGTGCCTAGCACACCGGAAGCATCTCGGCCAGAAGATGCATGGAGTATCGCGTGTCCATAGTGGAGAAGGTTCAAGAGACTACCAGATTTATTCGAGAGCAGATCTCCTTTCAGCCAAAGGTGGGTGTGGTTTTGGGATCGGGCCTTGGGGCGTTTGCTGACAAGGTAGAAGATCCGATCGTCATTCCCTACGCTGAGATCCCGCACTTTCCCGAGGGGAACGTTGTGGGTCACGCTGGCCAACTGGTGCTCGGCAGCGTCAAGGGAGTGCCGGTGGCTGTGATGAGCGGTCGGGTTCATTACTACGAAGGACACTCCATGGAGGCGGTGACGTTTCCCACTCGGGTCCTGACCGGTCTTGGGGTTGAAACGCTTTTGATCACCAATGCGGCGGGGACTATCAACAAAGACTATAAGCCCGGTGACTTGATGGTGATCACCGATCATATCAACCTGACTGGTGACAACCCCTTACGGGGTACAAACGACGAGCGATTGGGGCCACGTTTTCCCGATATGTCCAACGCCTACACAGCAGAGATTCAAGGGGCATGGCAGCGTTCGGCTGAGTCTTTGGGGGTGGAGCTGCGACAAGGGGTCTACGTGGGTCTTGCGGGACCTTCCTACGAGACGCCTGCTGAGATTCGAATGCTTCGAGTTGTGGGAGCTGATGCGGTGGGGATGTCGACGGTGGCGGAGGTGATCGTTGCCTCGCATGCGGGGGTTCGGGTTGGTGGCCTGAGTGTGGTCACCAATTATGCAGCCGGGATTATGGATGAGCCTTTGTCTCACGAAGAAGTTACGGAGACGGGCAAACAGGTACGCCCAACGCTCTGCGCGTTGTTGGAAAAAACCATAGGGGAAATCGGGTGAACTCAGAAAAAAACGACTCGAGGGATGAACTGATTGAGGCGGCCTGCGCGGTTCGCTTGAAGGCGCACGCGCCCTATTCGAAGTTTAAGGTGGGGGCGTCGTTTCGGCTTAAGGACGGGCGGGTTGTCTCGGGGATCAATCTGGAGAATTGTTCCGTTGGGTTGACCGTGTGCGCGGAGCGAAATGCCCTCGCTACAGCGGTGGCTGATGGGGTGGCGGGAGCCGACCTCGCGGAGCTGGCGATCGCGGTGGACGCTGAAGAGCCCGCGCTGCCCTGCGGGGCCTGCCGGCAGGTCCTCGCGGAGCTGATGCCTCTGGATGCTCCCGTGATCTCCTACAACATTCGTGATGGTGCCAAGGTGGTGACCTGTCTGCGAGATCTCTTGCCTAAGCCGTTTTTGCCGACGTCTCTTGCAGCTGCTGTAAATCCTCCGGGGAATTAACGTTTCGAAACCATTTGGCCTCGTCATCTGAGGTGTTCCATGTTGCGACAGCGGAAGCATCGAGGGAGTGAACCCATCGCTTTAGGGAGTAGTTGCCCTTGGCGATCTCACCTTGGAGGTTGCCAAGGTTTGAGCGGTGGTAGAGGGCGGCGGTGACCTCAAGGTGTGCGTTGCTTTTGGGGATGAGGGAGGTCGCGTTGGGGTTGTTTTGCTGCAGGGTCAGCAATCTCTTTACGATGGCTCCGCTGAATGTGGGGAGATCACAGGCGACCAGGAAGTACCACTCGGTTTTGGCTTGCTCCATCGCGGTGGTCAGGGCCCCAAGGGGGCCTGTGTTGGGGTAATGGTCGGAGATAAATGGGTGGGTTGGAGCGGGGTTGTCTTGGTCGGCACGGCCGATGAGCAGGACGGGAAGCGCGAGGGACTTCAACTCTGCGAGGATGTGCTCGAGAAATGTCTTGTCTTGGCCTGGGACGCTTAAGCTGGCTTTATCGATTCCGCCGAAGCGCTTGGCGCGGCCACCGACGAGAACGACGGCGCTGATAGAGAGGGGGTTTGGTGTAATCATCAAGCGTTCAGATCGGAGCCTGACGTGGGGGCAGGGGCTTGTTGGCTCCACCACGACTCCCAGGCCTGGGTGGCTTTTTCCCGACGTTTTGGGGTGGCTTTAGGGTTGTAGTGAATCGGAAGGGCTGCAAGCAGGCTTAATTCGTTGTTGGAGAGATCTCGGATGGCGTGGCTTGGGTGGCGCAGGCCGGCCACCAGCCAGGTTGGGCGTGGCTCGTGATGATGCTGCTCCCACCACTGGTTCCATTGGGCCTTATTGGTGCCAAATTCCTGGGCGCAGAGGAGGGTGAGGCTCGAGGCTGCCGCTTCCGCGACTGCGGTGTGGGGAGAGCTGAGCAGCGGTGTCAGCGCGGGAATGGAGCGCTTGTCACGGAGCTGAGCCAAGAGTTGGAGGGAGCTCAATTGAACGTCGATGATGGGAACGCGGAGCTGCCGAACGATGCCCTTAATAATTTTTTCGTAAGTCGGATGATTAGGGTGCTGGGTCAGGGTCTCAAGGGCGAGCCGACGAATCGTTGGTTCCGAGTCGTAGAGACGGCGGCTGATGAATTGGAGGGCCTCGGGTACGTGGACTGTATTCAGAAAGTAGACCGCGAAGAATCGGGCGATGGGATCTCGATTGTTGAGATGTGGGCGGACAATGGAGAACGCCGAGGGGCCACGAGCTTGAATGTATTGAAGCAGTCCGGAGCAGCGTTGAAAGGAGGGAGTCTTCGCGTTGGTGGCGAGGGGGTTGAACGCGATCTTTCCGGGGAATTGTCGTTGGGCCAGGGCGTCCACAGTGTCTCCGCGTTTAACAAGCGCGTCCACGGTCTGTGAGAGGGTGGTGGGGTTTTCGGAGTGTAGACGTTTAAGGAGCTCTTCAGTGGTGGGTGCCGCTGCTTGGGGTGGTCGGGGGGGCTCAGGCGCTTCGGGAAAATGTCCCTTCTGATTTGCGGAGGTGTCCTCTTCAAGCTCTGAATCGATTTCCCTCTGGAGTTCGTGGGCAAGATCTTCGGCGAGGATGGGTTCAAAGGAGAGATTGAAGGCGGGCTCTTCTTTGTGGGAAGGAGGGACGTCTTCGTCGAAGGTGATGACAGGCTCCATGGGGAGGTCGACCTTTGACCCCGTGTCTTGTTGCTCTTGTGTTTGGGCGGCCATGATGGGTTCGACGTTGAGGTCGAGCTCCAACTCCAGCTCGATATCTTTTTCGATCGGGTT
>JAZAIZ010000068.1:0-7919 GCA_036230545.1 Myxococcota bacterium | reverse complement strand
GTGGACGCTCGAAGGGTCCCCCACGTGCAGATGGGCCAAACGAGCATGATTCGGGGCGACTCCCGGAGCCACTCTATTGCTGCGGCGAGCATTGTAGCGAAGGTGGAGCGGGATGTGTTCATGGAGCGCTTGGGTTTGAAGTACCCGGGCTACGGGTTTGAGAAGCACCGGGGTTATGGGACCGCAGACCATCTCGCCGCGCTGGAGGCGCTCGGGCCTGTGCCGGTGCACCGACGCAGCTTCTCGCCGGTTGCGGAGGCGGAGGCGCGTCACCGAGGCGCCGGCGGCGAGGTTTAGAAGTTTTCGTTTTTGAAAGAGCGTATGATTCGTCGGATGGCCTGAATGCAGGCACCGACTCCCACGATTGCCCCGAATAAAGCTCCATAGGGGGAGAGGTCGAATTTATTGTCGCACCAGTTGCCGATCAGGACAGGGACCGCGATACAAATGGCCAACTCAATGCCGACGGACGAGTAGCGCCCGGCGAGTCTCCACATACGTTGTTTCTCTGAGCGTGGTTCGGTCATGATATCCTGCTTTAGCGGTGGGCCTCTACCAGCCCTGTGGAGTGTGCGCCCCCGGTGTCCATGGAACACCGGGTCTTCCTGTGAAGTATCCCACATCGCCGGAGGGGGCCAGAGGGGATGAAATGAAACCCCCCGTGGGCCAGCGGAACAGCTCTTCCCTACGATCGGAGTCGAGGAAGGGAGGCCGGGGGCGAGTAGGGCTAAGTGGTTGCAATAACCCGTGAGTTTCTTTTAGGGGCGCTTGGGCCGGTTTTTCCGCTTCCTTTGACGCCCGATGTCATATTTGCTCTCAAAACTATCCCCGTTCGGGTTGACGACTGCTGCCCATCGGGAGTAGACAGCGCCCGGCTTAGTTAACGTTGCTCTCTTAGCAGAGCTGAGCGCCGATAGGGTACAAGCGATGGATCTGGACCTTACTTTTATATTTCAGTTTTTCATTTTCCTCATCGTTGTCGTTGGGTTAAACGGAATTTTGTTCAAGCCCTTCCAGGATCTTATCGAAGAGCGCGAGAAGCGAATCAAGGGGGCCAACGGCGACGCTGAGCGCCTGACCCAACTTGCCGCAGAAGATCGTGAAGCTTATGAGGCGCGTGTCGGTGATGCACGCCTTGCGGCGCATCGTGAGCGAGAGCGCCTTCGGGTGGACGGACGAGATCGGGGACGTGAGCTGGTGGCGAGCGCTCGAGAAGAGATGTCTACGGCTATGAGCGCGACTCGCGCGAGCCTGAAGGAAGCGGAAGCCCAGGCAGGGGAGACGCTGTCCGGCGATATAGAAACGCTGGCACATCAAGTGGTTGAGAAGGTTTTGGGACGCCAGGTGGCGTAGAGCCCGAGCAGGAGTATTAGAGAAATGGCCCGTTTAAAACGATTCGTTCATCGTCTCTTACGTCGTCCTGATGGACGTCGGGTGTTGGCGGGAGTCTCCGTCGGTGCTGCTGCATTTTTGTGGGCATTTTCTGCTCAGGGTGCGGGGATTCCTCCCGCAGATCCGCATATTAACACCTGGGCCTGGGATGAGCACTCTCCTCCGGTAGGCTGGTTTATTGTCGATTTTATTATTTTTGTCTTCATCTTGGTGAAGTTGACGAAAGGGCCTCTTGAGAAGACCTTCGCTGCACGCCACGAGAGCATCAAGAAGTCGATTGTTGACGCGACGTCGCGTTTCCATAAAGCGACCAGCATGCGTGAGGATTATCAGTCGAAGTTGGCGAATATTGATGACGAGAGTTCTCGACTTATGGCCGAGAGCAAGGCTGAGGGCGGCACCACTCGTGATGGTCTCCTGGCTGAGGCACAGTCTTATGCTGATAAGCTGCGGGCCGATTCTTCCCGCTTGCAGGAGCGTGAACTGGTGTTGGCGCAGGGCCGTTTGCAGGTTGAGACAGTGACCCGGGCGCTTCAGAAGGCGGAGACAATTTTGCAAGGCCAGCTAAATTCTGAGGACCATGAGCGCCTGATTGAAAAGGCCATTCTCGATTTGGAAACCCAGGTGAGCATGGGAGGAGCGCAATGAGTTCGGTAGCGAAGCGTTATGCCAGGGCCGGTGTGGATGCCGCCTTTGAGCGTGCTGGGGAAACCGCGGTGGATGCCCTCGCCACGGGCCTTAAGAGTTTTGTTAAAAGTTACGATGGTTCGACTGAACTGCGTGAGTTAATCGCGAACCCGATTTTTAAGGGAGAGCGCTCCGGCACGTTGCGAACGGTTCTGGAAAAATCTGGGTTTCGGGATGAGGTGTTCAGTCTCGTGCTGACCCTAGCGGGCAACGATCGAATGGATGAACTCCACGAGGTTGTTCGAGAGGTTGAAGAGATCGCTGATGAGCAGATGGGTCGATTGCGGGCCGTCGTTCAGACCGTGGTTGATTTGACTGATGATCAGAAGAGTCGATTGACTGAGGTTTTGAAGAAGCGATTGAATCGCGAGGTGGTCATCGAGGTTCAGATAGAACCGAGTTTAATGGGAGGCCTGGTTTGCCGAGTGGGCGACATGGCTTTCGACAGTAGTTTAAAACGGCAGTTGGAGTTGATTCGTGAGCAACTTCAATCGAGTGCACACTAAGGGACACCGGGAAAGCACTTTTTCAATTAGGAAGTTTCCATGCAAATCCGCGCTGAAGAAATAAGCAGTATTATTAAGCAACAGATTTCGGACTACGACGTTCGTACCGACGTCGCCGAGACCGGGACCGTCCTCTCCGTTGGTGATGGGATCGCCCGTGTCTATGGGCTGCGTTCGGCCATGGCCGGCGAGCTGATCGAGTTTCCCGGTGGTGTTATGGGTCTGGTGTTGAACCTGGAGACCGATAACGTCGGTGTGGCGCTGATGGGCGACGACCGTGGCATTGTCGAGGGAAATCAGGCCAAGCGAACCGGCAAGATCGCGCAGGTGCCGGTTGGACCAGAGCTGCTTGGACGTGTCGTGGACGGTCTTGGAACCCCCATTGATGGTTTGGGTGATATCGAGAGCAGTGCATTCGGTAAGATTGAGGTGAAGGCCCCGGGGATTCTTCCTCGTCAGTCCGTTCACGAGCCCCTGCAGACGGGTTTAAAAGCCATCGATTCGATGATCCCGATTGGTCGTGGGCAGCGGGAGTTGATCATTGGTGACCGCCAAACAGGAAAGACTGCGGTGGCCATCGACACGATCATTAATCAAAAAGGCAAAGACGTTAAGTGCATTTATGTTGCTATTGGCCAGAAGCAGTCCACGGTGGCTCAGGTTGTTGAGAAGCTGAAGGCCCATGGCGCGATGGAATATACCACCATTGTCGCAGCGAGCGCTTCCGATCCGGCGCCTCTGCAATTTTTGTCTCCCTACACCGGTGTTACGATGGGAGAATATTTCCGAGACAATGGGCAGCACGCATTGATCATTTATGATGATTTGAGCAAGCAGGCGGTTGCCTATCGTCAACTTTCTCTTCTGCTTCGTCGTCCTCCGGGCCGTGAGGCATTTCCTGGGGACGTCTTCTATTTGCACTCTCGCTTGTTGGAGCGTGCGGCAAAGATGAGCGAGGCCGAGGGAGGCGGGTCGTTGACGGCCTTGCCAATCATTGAGACGCAGGCTGGCGACGTTTCCGCTTATATTCCCACGAATGTTATCTCGATTACTGATGGTCAGATCTTTTTGGACACCGACCTCTTTAATGCTGGTCAGAGACCCGCGGTGGACGTTGGTCTCTCGGTTTCTCGTGTGGGCGGCTCGGCTCAGATTAAAGCGATGAAGAAGGTGGCGGGGACGTTGCGACTGACTCTCGCTCAGTATCGTGAGTTGGCAGCGTTTGCACAGTTTGGTTCCGACCTCGACAAGGCGACCCAAGAGCAGCTCGCGTCGGGTCAGCGCCTCACGGAGATGTTGAAGCAGGGACAATATGTTCCGCAGCGTGTTGCCATTCAGGTGATGCAGATCTTCGCGGGGACCAAGACCATGCCTGGTGACACGAAGACCTGGATTCGAGACGTCGCGCCTGAGGATATTGAGCGCTATTGTGTTGAGTTGGGCAGCTTTGTTGAGAGCCGTCACTCTGACGTTCTGGACTTGATTGAGTCCGTTGGGGACCTCAAGCCTGAGGTGGTCGCGGCAATTGAAAAAGTTCTTAAAGAATTTGGTGATACCTTTACCGCTAAGGGCTAATCATGGCGTCGCTTCGAGACATACGTACCCGAATTAAATCGGTTAAGAACACGCAGAAGATCACTGGTGCGATGAAGCTGGTGGCAGCGTCCAAGCTGCGGCGAGCTCAGGACGCCATTGAGGCGGCTCGGCCTTATGCGTCGGAGATCGGCCAGGCCATCGCGCGGGTTGGTGCCAGTATACAGGCCTCCGATGAAGTGGTGGTGAATCCACTCTTGGAGGCTCGTGAAATCAAGCGGGCCCGCTTGGTGGTGATGACCTCTGATCGTGGGCTTTGTGGAGGCTTTAACGCGAGCATTCTCCGACGGGCAGATCAGTTTATTGCGGAACACGCCGACGTCTATGACGAGGTTGAGATCGCGACGATAGGTCGCCGAGCCTACGAGCACTTTCGTAAGCAAGAGGGCGTGACTCTCAAGGACTACCCCGGCGTGTTTAATCGGCTGAATTTCCAAGAGGCTCTCGCGATCGCGGAGGAGTTCTCCGGGGATTACGCTGATGGGAAGGTGGACGCGGTTTACCTGCTCTATAACGAGTTTAAGAGCGCCATCAGCCAAGTTGTGACGGTGTCGCAGTTGGTGCCGGTTGCCGGTATTGAGGAGGATGGCTCTGAGGATGATCGGGGAAGCCTTGAGTACATCTATGAGCCTAACGCCCAGGGAGTGTTGGATTCGCTCGTGCCTCGTTATGTGGCGACCCTTGTGTGGCGGGCGCTCTTGGAGAGCAACGCTTCTGAACACGGTGCTCGAATGAGCGCCATGGACAGCGCGACCAAAAACGGTAAAGAGATCGAGGATAAATTGACCCTGCAGTACAACCGTGCACGGCAGGCCAATATTACACAGGAATTGATGGAAATCGTCGGTGGGGCTGAAGCCCTGAACGGTTAAGCCCGAGGATGACCTTTTTTTAGCCTCATCCACGATGATGGGGTAACGAAGATAAATTGGAGTAGCGGAATGAGTGCAGAACTATTGGCTAATGGCCAGATCACGCAGGTAATTGGGCCAGCCATTGATGTGGAATTTCCAGCGGGGCAGCTGCCTGACCAGAAAACGGCTCTCACTGTCACCAATCACAATATTGATGACAGAATGGACAACCTTGTTCTTGAAGTCGCGCTGCACCTCGGTGAGAACACAGTCCGAACTGTCGCGATGGACTCTTCAGAGGGTCTGGTGCGAGGCATGGGAGTGAAGAACACTGGCGCACCTATCGCGGTTCCTGTTGGTCCTGAGACTCTGGGTCGTATCCTGAATGTTATCGGTGAGCCCGTTGATGAGCAGGGCCCGGTGGGCAGCAACGTTTATCGTCCTATTCACCGGGACACGCCGCTCTACACCGAGCAGGATGTGTCGGTTCAGACTTTGCACACAGGAATTAAGGTCATCGACCTGTTGGCTCCTTACGCTCGTGGCGGGAAGATCGGCCTTTTTGGTGGTGCTGGCGTTGGTAAGACCGTTTTGATTATGGAGCTTATCCACAACATCGCGGTTAAAGGCGGCGGTCTCTCGGTGTTTGCCGGTGTTGGTGAGCGTACTCGTGAGGGGAACGACCTCTATTATGAGATGGTTGAGTCTGGCGTTATCGCAGTTGAAAAAGACGACAATGGGCACCCGAGCCTTGATGACAATGGCAAGATGACCCTCGTGCCAGGCAAGAGTCAGTGCGCGCTTATTTACGGTCAGATGAACGAGCCTCCTGGGGCGCGGGCGCGGGTTGCGCTCTCGGCGCTGACGGTCGCAGAATATTTCCGGGATGATGAAGGCAAAGACGTTCTCCTCTTTGTAGATAACATCTTCCGATTTACCCAGGCGGGTTCTGAGGTCTCGGCGCTTTTGGGCCGTATGCCCAGTGCGGTTGGATACCAACCCACGTTGGCTACCGAGATGGGTGCGCTTCAGGAGCGGATCACCTCGACCAACAAGGGCTCGATTACCTCCGTTCAGGCGATTTACGTCCCAGCGGATGACTTGACTGACCCTGCGCCGGCGACGACCTTTGCTCACTTGGATGCGACCACGGTTCTTTCCCGGCGTATTGCAGAGCTTGGAATTTATCCCGCGGTTGATCCACTGGATTCCAACAGTCGTTTGTTGGATCCGCAGGTGGTGGGTGAGGAGCACTACGAGGTGGCTCAGCGAGTTCAGCAGACGCTGCAGCGTTACAAAGAGCTTCAGGATATCATCGCGATTTTGGGGATGGACGAGCTCAGTGACGAGGACAAGCAGGCGGTTTCGCGGGCTCGTAAGATTGAGAAGTTTCTCTCTCAGCCTTTTCACGTTGCGGAGCAGTTCACGGGAACCCCTGGGGTGTACGTTGAACTCGCCGACACGGTGAAGGCCTTCAAAGAGATCGTCAATGGTGACCACGACGCGCTGCCGGAGCAGGCGTTTTACATGGTAGGTACCATCGACGAGGTCATTGAGAAGGCTAAGAAGCTAGCTAGCTAATCGGAGTTTGTAGATTATGGCCGAACTTACGGTATCGATAGTTACTCCTGAGAGCAGCGTTGCTGCGGGCAGCGCTGCTCAGGTTACCGCACCTTCCAGCCAGGGCGAGGTTGGGATTCTACCCGGCCACAAGCCGCTCTTGGCCACTTTACAGGAAGGGGTCGTGGGGCTTCATGACGGGGAGGGGGCAGAGTATTATGCTGTGTCCGGTGGTTTTCTTGAGGTCTCCAGCGATCGAGTGACGGTGTTGGCCGAATCAGCCGAAAAGGCCACGGAGATTAACGTGGATAGGGCCGATGCGGCATTGAGAGATGCTACTGCGAAGCTTGGAAGGGCGGCGATCAGCCCCGATGAGCATCGCGAGCAGACCGCACGGGTTCGTCGGGCGACGACTCGATTAGAGGTCGCCAAACTCATTACGCACTAGGGTCCTTTCTGCGGGGCGGGTTGTTCGCCCCCATTCCCCTCTCAGTTTTATTTCTCTGCATTAGAGGGCTTAAAGCCCCTCTCTGTTGGGGTTGTCTCGCCCTTTTCAAGCAATGTCTTGAATATCGATGTGTCCAAGCATGACATTATCGTGGTCAATTACTGCGAGGCTGTTGACCTGGTGGGTGCGCAGGGTGTCGAGGGCGAGCTGAACAGAGTCTGTGGAATAGATGGTTTTGGGCTTGGTGGTCATGTGGTCACCGATTTGATCTTTGAAACGCGTGGCGTCGTTGCTGGCCATGCGTCTGACGTCTCCGTCCGTAAACACGCCGAGGAGTTTGGTCTGATTATCCACCACAAAGGCGGCTCCGCAGCGCTTCAGCGCGATGAGTCTGAGAGTCTCCAGAATTGACTCCGTGGTTTTGACGACCACCGTCTCTTGCAGGGGGCGGCAGGCGTTGCCGACCGAGCGTAGACGCCGGCCGAGGGCGCCTCCTGGGTGATTTTTGGCGAAAGACTCAATGGAGAACCCACGCTGGCTCATGAGGGTCAAGGTCAGGGCGTCTCCGAGGGCGAGCATGGCGGTGCTCGTGGTGGAGGGAGCTACGCCCATGGGACAGGCTTCCTCAAGGGGGCCCATATCGAGTACAATGTTGGAGAGCATGGCGAGGGGGCTCTCCACGCGACAAGTAATCGCGATTCTGACGATGTCCAACTCGCGGATGGCTCGGGCAAACTCCACGACTTCACTGGTGGAGCCGCTGTTGGAAAGATTGATGACCACATCCCCGGCTCGAATACGCCCCATGTCGCCGTGGAGGGCGTCGACGGGGTGCAGAGCGATCGATGGGGTCCCCGTTGAGGCCAGAGAGGCGGAGAT
>JAZAIZ010000067.1:0-1598 GCA_036230545.1 Myxococcota bacterium | reverse complement strand
CGCGGTGCTGAACTACCCCAAGGACATCAAAGCGTTTTATATGCGCTTAAACGACGACAACACCACCGTGGCCGCTATGGACGTGCTGGCCCCGGGGATTGGGGAGCTAATCGGAGGAAGCCAGCGGGAAGACCGGCTGGACATCCTCGACCAGCGCATTCGCGAGATTGGCCTGGAGGTAGAAGATTATTGGTGGTACCGCGACCTGCGAAAATACGGCAGCGTCCCCCACGCCGGCTTCGGCCTCGGGTTTGAGCGGGCGGTGATGTACGCCACGGGGATTGATAATATCCGTGACGTCATCCCCTTCCCGCGCGCCCACAACCAGGCCGACTTCTAAGAAGGTCTCTACTTCGCCGTGACCCGAAGAATCTGATTGGCGCTGGTGTCCACCAGGTACATACGCCCTGCGCTGTCAAAGGTCAGGCCCGCCAGCGAACCGCTCGCCAACTCCATATCCACCCAATCAAGCAGCTCCCCGTCTTTGGAGAACCCATAGACCCGGCTGGTGGCGTTGTCGGTCACAAAGAGCGTGTCGCCCACAAGTCGGAGTCCCGCCGGACGGACCAAACCAACGCTGGCACCATTAATCACCGTGCTCAGGGCCGCGCCATGCACATAACGCTGCACGGTCCCATCATAATTCGGTGTGATCGCCCCGCCCTGACGCCCGGAGTTGGTGTCCAGAGCTACGATGCGGTTGCGCCCGGTATCGGCCGCATAGAGAAGCCCCGTAGTGGAATCGTAGGCCATCTGCGAGACAACCCCCGGCACATAGCTCATTTGCCCATCCACAAAGCGGTGCACCACACCGTCGCTGTGATCGGTGCCCCCCGGACCGTGGTCGCGGTTGAAATTGTAGCGGGTCAACGAGTTGTGAGCACCATCAAACACCCAATAGATGCCCGCCGACTGCCAGGCAATGCCCGCAGCGCTCGGGCTGTTGTGCAACATGTCGTAGTGACTGGGGTGGCCCCCTTCAAACTCCTGCAAATTGGACGTCCACAAGGTGGGCCCCATAAAATCCCGAGGCGTCGAGGGCTGGGTGACCCGATTCTCCTCATGGGCCGTCGCCAGCCGCTGGTGCGCGCCAAAGGCAAGACCCACCGGGCGCGCTAGAAAATGCGTCCCGGATCCATCGGTGTTTTTACGCTTAAAAAAGCGCGTGCTGGCAGAGAAACCGGTTGGAGCCGCGCCGACCAAACACTGCGTGGGATCCTGAGGGTTCACCCGCAACCCCTCACACCCATACTGGCAGGAGCTTGCAGAGTTGTTCGCGCAATCGGAGTCCATCACCCCGCAACCGCAATCGCAGCCGTCCCCCGCACCATAGTAGCGCGGGTCACAGGTCCACGCCTGCTCGGCCTCAGCCCCCAGCAAAATGCTCATGGAGCTGTCCCCCTGGTTCACCACCCAGAACTCACCGGACTTTTCGGGGTTGAGGGCGATGTCCTTCGGGCTGACAAGCCCGTGACGCTCGGTGGCGAAGACCTCCACCGTCAAAGAAGATCTCAGATGAGTTCCCTTTCCCAGCACCCCAAGGCCAGAACCCTCCCCGGAAGAAGCGGGCGCGGGGGACTCGGGCTCGGGCTCGGGCT
>JAZAIZ010000066.1:0-3171 GCA_036230545.1 Myxococcota bacterium | reverse complement strand
AGGCTGGCAGCCAGCAATCCTGCTCCCCAGAGTAGCCAGGCCTTAGTGTGTGAATGGGGAGCCGGTTTTTGGGAGTCAGCCCATTGCCAGATCACTCGTGAGGCCTCGGATCCGTTGATGGACACAGATTGCTGAGATGAGGAGTTCGACACGTCGTGTAACCCTGACTTTATTGTGGTCAATGTCTTTGAGGCACGTTGAGTTCACCATGTTCCCAGGGAGAACTCAACTGTGAATCGGTTTTTGGGCAATGCGTCGCTGATTGAGGTTGGAGCGAGCTTGGGGAGTCAGAGGTGTTCTTGGGAGGTGAGCATTAAGTGAAAAGAAACGCCATCTCGTTTTGAAACCACGGGGTGAAGAGTCCGGGCTCTTTCTGCATGGTGGTTTGCAGCTTCTCTTTGGACCAGAACGACATATCGGCGAGTTCCACGGTGTCCATGATGAGGGGACCGTCCCAGGTGGTGGTGTAGGTTTCCACAAACTCGTAGTCCCGGATCCCAAGGGCCGGGTCGTCGAGGCGCTGCAGGCGGAAGGCTCTGGTGAGGGTCAGGTTGGGGGCTGCGTCCTGGGGAATGCCGAGCTCCTCTTCGAGGCCCCGCAGGGCCGCCTGGTGGGTGGTCTCTCCGGGCTTGAGATGCTCGGCGGCGGAGAGGTCCCAGAGGTTCGGACAGATATCCTTGTTCGCCGCTCGGCGTTGGAGCAGGATCTCGTTTTGGGAATTGAAGAGCAGGACGTGAACCGAGCGATGGAAGAGCCCCTCGGCGTGAACCTGATCCCGGGGGGCCTGCCCAATCAGCTGGTTGTTGGCGTCGAAGATCTCAAATATCTCGGAGTGGGTCATGCCCTCTTATGGCAGGACCGCGGCATCGGGGAAAGCGCTAATCGCGTCATGCGAGGGGGAGTGCCGGCTCGACTTCGAGGCCAAAGCGTTGTGTGGGCTAGTCGTTGACCACGTTGGTGGGGGTCCCTGCGAGAAAGGCGCGGATGTTCTCAGCGGTGGACCGCATCAGGCGCGCCCGGCTCTCCTGTGCCGCCCAGGCCATGTGGGGGGTCAGCAGGCAGTTGGGCGCCTTGAGGAGAGGGTTTTGGGGAGCGATGGGCTCGGTGGAGACCACATCCAGCGCCGCTCCCGCGATCTGGCCCTGCTCGAGAGCGGCGCTTAAGTCCTCCTCGTGAATCAGGGCTCCCCGGGCTGTGTTGATCAGAAATGCGCTCGGTTTCATGGCGGCCAAAAAGCTCCCGTTGACCATCTGGTGATTGGTGTCGGTCAGGGGACAGTGCAGCGAGACCACGTCGCTGCGGTGGGCGAGCTGATCCAGGGAGACATACTCAAAGGGGCTGTAGTCCACCGTCGGGCGTCGGGTGCCGGTGGTCGCGAGCACCTTCATCCCAAAGGCGTGGGCGAGTTTCCCCACCTCCTGACCAATGCGTCCAAATCCCACCACGCCGAGGGTTTTTCCCACCAGCTCTCGTTGCGGGGATTCCCAAAAGGAGAAATCCTGTCGTTGCGCCCATTGCCCCTCGCGAATGAGGTCGTCGTGGTGGTGTACCCGGTGGCAGAGGTGCAGCAGCTGCGCCATGACAAATTGAGCCACCGTTCGGCTTCCGTATTCGGGGACGTTCGACACCGGCACCCCGCGCTCCCGGGTGGCTTCAAGGTCCACCACGTTCACGCCGGTGGCGGTCACGCTGACAAATTGAAGCCGGGGCAGGGCGTCGAGGCGCTCCCGGGTGATTTCGATTTTGTTGGTGACGATGATCTCAGCATCCATCGCCCGTGGGATCACCTCATCAGGGGCGGAGCGCTCAAAGATCTGCACCTCGCCAAACTCCTCAAGGGGGGACCAGGGGTTGTCCCCGGGGTTCATGGTGTAGCCGTCCAACACGACAATCTTCATCGGGAGTAACCTTTCACAGGCGCGTTGCGCCGGGTTATTTTCTGCGGCGGGTGGCCGAGGCCCGGGGAGTCCGGTTAAGGGGGACCCGGCCGTAAAGTTGGGGGTTGACCGGCTTGTTGTTGAGCTTCAGTCCAAAGTGAAGGTGGCTTCCGGTAACTCGGCCGGTTTGCCCCAGGGCACCGATGATGGCCCCACGCTCCACCTGCTGACCGCTCTTCACATCCACCCGGTCGAGGTGGCAGTAGACCGTTTGAATCCCAAAGTCGTGGTTGATTTTAATGTACTTGCCGTTGAGAGAGTCTCGCCCGGTTCGAAACACGGTGCCATCTTGGGCCGACACCACCGCGTCGCCAACGTCTCCGTCGATGTCGATTCCCTTATGCAGAGAGCGCTGGCCGGTGACGGGGTGGGTGCGTTGCCCGAAGGATGAGGTCACCAGGCTGGAGGCTGGCACCGGCCAGGTGTAGTAGCGAAGCCTGTGGTTGGCGAGGATGGTCCGCACCTTGTCGAGTGACGCCTTGGGGACGTGACTGGGGAAAAAGCTCAGGTGGTGGTCGATGGCCTCGGGGGTTTTCACGCCGGCGATTTGAGCGAAGTGAATGGCTCGTCGGACGTTGGGGATCCCGGTGAAGAGGGCCTCAAGGGCCAACTCCTCGCTACCCTGCAGCGCTTCCCGCGCTTTGCTCAGGCCGGTGGCGAGGTCGTAGGCACCCACGGTGGGGGTGGTGGGGAGGGTGTCGAGGATGGTGGTGAGGTGCGGCGGCGCGGGAATTCTACAGTCCACGGCGTTGCAGGTGCCGAGGGTTTGGGCGATGGCGTTCAAGAACTCGGGGTTGATGCCAAGCCGGGTCGCCGAGCGGTCCACGCTGATAGGGAGGCGTGTGGAGCGAAAGAGCGGCGTGCCGGGGTCAAAGCGGAGCTGAGTCGGGTGGACATTGCCATGTTGGGGGGCCCAGGGCGCTGGTGCCTGGGGTTGGGTCCACCAAAGATAGAGCCCCATGGGAAATTGGCCCAGGGGGGTGTGTGCCCAGACCGCCGCCAGGAGAAAGAGCACCAGGAGGGTGTCCAGGAGGGGACGCCGCTGTTTTTTTGGGGAGGGCTCCGAGGACTTGGATTCTGTCGGTTCGGATGCCGGTTCGGATGTCGGTTCGGGCGTAGGCTCGGGTGTGGGCTCGGGTGTGGGCTCGGGTGTGGGCTCAGGTGTGGGCTCAGGCGTAGGCTCAGGCGTAGGCTCAGGCGTAGGCTCGGGCGTAGGCTCGGGTACTGGCTCGGG
>JAZAIZ010000065.1:0-7278 GCA_036230545.1 Myxococcota bacterium | reverse complement strand
ACCAGGAGCCCACCGGAGGTGGGAGGAGGGTTAAGGTGAACTTCGTACTCTCCGAGGGGGAGGACCACAGGGGCAGGAGTACCGATGGTGGCGTGGTCTCGATCGGTGGGGGTCAATTGCCCGAAGGGGGGCCCAAAGTGGCTCTCCAGAGTGTCATGGATTGAGGACAGGCCCTCTGAGCTGAGGCTGGCGAGGAAGGGTGCGAGGTCGGGAGAGTGGTAGCGTTCACTGGCGCGCAGCAGGGTCCCCGAGGGGGCGTAGAGCGCGCGGGTGTCCTCGCTGTGGACCAAAAGTGGCCCGAGAATTTCAAACATTCGCCCCATCTGCGGGGTCAGCACCACCCCGGCTTTGGCGGCCTGGATGGCGGGTTGAAGCACCTGGCTTAGGGAGAGGTCGCCGTGGGTTGCCTGCAATTGAAGAAGCCCCGGCAACATCAAGGGGTAGGCGGTGGACCCGCGCCCGACGTGAAAGCGCTGCAGGGTCGCGCCAAAGTCGATCTCCAACGCGACAAAATCCTCCGGAGCGGGGGGAGGATCTCCAAGCCCGGTTCCCGGAGCATTGGCAAAAAACTGGTACCCTTTTGAGCCTTCACCGGGACGGCCCACCAGGGCGAAGCCGCCTCCAAAGGGACCCGTCAATATCGGCTCGGCAGAAAAGGAGGTGAACACGGCGGCGACCGCCGCGTCTACGGCGTTGCCTTGGTTAAGAAGAATAAATTCGCCAGCGGCGGCAGCTTCTTCGCTGCCTCCGGCGACGACACCAGCTGGGGCGGAGGGTTTGAATTCCATTGCCCGGAACTGTAGTCCATCAGTTGGGGTCGTTACCAGCGTTGAGAGGACTCCCCTGAGCGCGCCATTGGGTCAGGCGCTCCTGAATCCCCAGCTCGTTGCCCTGGTCACTGGGGACATAATAGCGTCGCCCCTCCAGCTCATCGGGGAGATAGGTGTCCGGGGTATAATTGCCGTCGAATTGGTGGGGGTATTTATAGGTCTTGCCATACCCCATCTGCTTCATCATTCCCGTGGCGGCGTTGCGCAGTTTTTTTGGCACCGGCAGGGGGCCCTGCTCGGCGATGTCTTTCCGCGCCGCGCCGTAGGCCTTGAGGACGCTGTTGGATTTTGGGGCGCAGGCCAGATAGGTCGTCGCCTGGGTAAGAGGTAGCACTCCCTCCGGGAGCCCCACAAACTCAAAGGCGCGCAGGGCATCGGTGACCACCTGCAGGGCCGTCGGATCGGCGTTGCCAATGTCCTCGCTGGCAAAGATGACCATGCGGCGCAGCACAAAGCGGGGATCTTCGCCTGCCTCCAGCATGCGCACAAGCCAATAAACCGATGCGTCCGGATCTGAGCCGCGCATGCTCTTAATGAAGGCGCTGACGACATTATAATGTTCGTCTCCCGCCTTGTCATAAAGCAGCGCTTTATGCTGAACCGAGTCCTCCACCAGGGCCTGGTCAATTTCGGTCTGCTCTCCCTGCTGGGCCAGCTGGACGCAGATCTCAAGGCTGCCGAGGGCGTGTCGCGCGTCCCCGTGGCTGCACCGCCCGATATATGCCAACACCTCCCGTGACGCGTTGATTCCCGACTCACCGAGCCCACGCTCAGTGTCTCTCAGAGCGCGCTCCAGCACGTCGGTGAGGGCGTCTTCATCGAGGGATTCGAGGACAAAGATGCGGGTTCGAGAGAGCAGGGCGGAGTTGACCTCAAAGGAGGGGTTCTCTGTTGTGGCGCCCACCAGGGTGAGAAGCCCCGACTCCACGTGAGGGAGCAGGGCATCCTGTTGAGACTTATTAAAGCGATGAATCTCGTCGATGAAGAGCAGGGTCCTCTTGTTTTGATAATGCAGGCGCTCTTCCGACTTCGCAACAATGGCGCGGATGTCCTTAACGCCGGCCATTACCGCCGACATGGTCTCAAAGCTGGCCTCGACGTGGTTGGCGAGAACCCGGGCGAGGGTCGTCTTGCCCGAGCCCGGAGGCCCCCACAAAATCATGGAGGGGAGCCGTCCTCGCTCAATCAGTCGACGCAGAGTGGAGCCCCGGTGGAGTAGCTTCGATTGCCCCACGATCTCTTCGAGGGTGCGCGGACGAAGCCGCTCCGCCAATGGTTGGGTGTCCAGATTGTTTCGGGCCGCGGCAGCGAAGAGGTCCCCGGTCTTTCCTCCGCTGTACTTGCTGACGCTCATATTGGTGTTCCCCTTAAGCGCTGATGGGCAGCGCGCACGTGCCGTCGTTTCCTTCGTCATGCTCCACGACCGCGATCTCTTCCACGCTCACGGGCAATCGGGGCTTCCGCTTTTTCTTCTTTTCAGACCACCAGGGGGCGCGGATATGAACCACCTCGGTTTTGGCCAATGTTTCTTCGCAAAGCCTGTCGAGGTCCAGCTTTTTTTCCGCCTCAAGGACCCGCTCCAGTTTGGCGTGGGTCTCCGGGTTTTTGGGCATAAAGAGCTGGCAGCAATCCTGGTCGGGCACGATGGAGATCTCAAAGCTGCCGAGGCGCTCGGCGTGCTCGATGATCTCGTGCTTGTCAAAACCCACCAGGGGCCGAAGGATTGGCAGGGGAGAGGCCTGGTCTACGGTGATTAAATTGGTGAGGGTCTGGGAGGCAACCTGTCCGAGTGCCTCGCCGGTCACCAGGGCGCGAGCCTTCTCGCGTTTGGCCAGCGCCGCGGCGATACGCACCATAAACCGTCGATAGAGCACCACTCGTAGACCTTCGGGGGTGTTGGTGACTATCTCACGCTGCAATTCCCCAAAGGGTACCATGTGAATGACTCCCTCGTATTGATACTGCGCGAGAATCTCGCCCAACTCTTCGGCTTTCTCAATGGAGGCCCGTGAGACAAAGGGGTGGCTGTGAAAGTGCACAAAGCTCAAGGCGCATCCCCGTTGTTGCATGCGCGCTGCCGCCACCGGAGAGTCAATTCCTCCTGAAAGCATCACCGTAAGGTTACCGCTCACGCCAACGGGGAGTCCCCCGGGGCCAGGGTATTTGTCGGTGTAGATATAAGAGGTGCTCGCGACCATCTCGATGTGCACCGTTACATCGGCGTTTTTCATCTTCACGTTGGAGTCGCGATTTCTCAAAATATGAGCGCCCACCTCGCGATTGACCGTCATGGAGTCGAGGGGCTGCTCCTTAAACGAGCGTCGAGCGCGGACCCGAAAGGAGTCGTATTTCTTATCCTTCATGAAGTCCCAGGCGACTGCCTTCATGTCGTCCAGCTCAAGGGTGGAGCGCACCACCGGGGAGAAGGAGGAGATACCATAGACTTTGGAGAGACGCTTGAGGGCCTCCTCGTCAAAGTGTGCGTCCGGGTGGGAGGAGATCCAGATGCGACCTGGGGGACGTTTGATCTTGGAGACCGGCAAACCACGCATAGCTAAGCGAATGTTACGCTCCAAAACATCAATAAATTTCTTGCGATTTCTCCCCTTCGTCGCAATCTCGGAATAGTGTACCAGTATATCGGTGGACTTCATGATCTCACTCAACTTCATTCAAGGCAGGCTGGTGCCGCTATGCGGCCAGCCAGTACTTCATCGGTGGTAATGGGTTTCTAGAGCAACTCTTCTTCGTCAAATTGACTACGGTCATCCTTAAGGCGCCAGCTCTGAATTTGAGCGGTTTTGCCTTCCATGCAGCTAATGATCAAATAAGACCAGAAGGGCATGGCGTATTGTCGATCAAACTCACTGGCCTGTGAGGGATGATTGGGGTGAGAATGATAAACCCCCAAAACATCCAGCCCGCTCTCTCTCGCATAACGCTCCGCCTTGAGCTGCGCGGTGGGCTCAATCAGATAACGGCGCTCGCGGTTTTCGTCTTTGGTGTTCTCAATTTTGTACACCTCGGTGATGTGGCGCGCGCCGTCCTCCTCTTCGGTGCCCAGCATGAAGCCGCAGCACTCCTCTGGAAAGGCGCTCTCCGCGTGTGCGTTCATGATACGCTGGCATTCTTCCTGTACGCGGATCTTCATCCCTTAACTCCTTGAGACCTACTCGTTCCAAAAACGCTCTGAGAGGTATCGATTTCCTCCGTCGGGGCAAAGCGCGACGATGGTGGCTGCCCGCCCGGCGGCGGCCTCGGCGTGGGCTGTCTGAAGCGCGATGTGAGTCGCGGCGCCAGCTGAGATGCCCACAAAGAGGCCCTCTTGTCGGCCAAGGGTTCGTACCCTATCGTAGGCGTCCTCGGTTCGGCAAGTTCGATTTTCGTGGGCCACGCTGGTGTCGTAAATCGGCGGGACGATGGCGGTCTCCCTGTGTTTCATGCCCTCAAGGCCATGAAAGGGAGAGTCGGGTTCAAAGGAGAGAACCTTCGCCTCCGGGGCGTTGTCTCGCAGGAAGCGGCCCACCCCCATGCAGGTGCCGCTGGTCCCCAACCCCGCGACAAAATGGGTGATTTTCCCATCGGTCTGTTTCAGGATCTCGGGGCCGGTCGTCTCGTAGTGAGCTCTCCAGTTGGCGTCGTTGCCGTATTGGTCGGCGTAATAGTACTCGGGGTGCAGGGCAGAGAGCCGTTGAGCCTCCACAATGGCGCCGTCAGAGCCGTCGTTCGGATCCGTAAGCACCAACTCGGCGCCGTAGCCAACCAGAGTTTTTTTGCGCTCCTCGTTGGCGTTTCGAGGCAGGCAGAGCAGGAGTTTGAAGTCCAGTGCCGCCGCCAGCATGGCGTAGGCGATGTCCGTGTTGCCGCTGCTCGCGTCGAGGAGGATACCTCCGGGTTCTAGAAGGCCCCTCTGCAGGCCGTCCAGGACGATGCCGCGAGCGGCGCGATCCTTGACCGAACCACCCGGATTCAGCCACTCGGCTTTAAGAAAAACCTGAACATTATCAGGGAGATCTTCGGTTAATCGGTTGAGCTTGATGAGCGGCGTGTTACCGACCAGATCGACGATATTCTTCGTGAAGGAGGCCATAGGAGGCATTACCACGGGTTTTGGGGGCAGGCAATCAAAGAAGCCGTGAAGGAGGGACCCTGGCCTGTTCAAAATTGCCTGCATAATCAGAAACATGCGCCCCTCCGTCCCGCCTGGAGAGGCTCGCTCCAGAACTTTTCCACAGGCTGTTTTTTGGGGCATCTTGGGGTGTTTTTTTGGCGCCGGAATATCTCTTCTAAACTGCCGAAACTATTAATTATTGGCGTAAGATTCTTAAGCAGAGAGCTTATTTTTAAGAGATTTTTTACCCTAAGTGCCTGATAATAGGCTGTTTTGTCGTGCAAGCCTGACAGGTGATCCCGCCGCTCCTTCTATTGGCGTGTTTCTTGCTTTTTGTCCCGATTGTGACCGCGAGGCTCAGAAGTGCCCTCCGGAAAAGCACACGTTATCCACAAAGATATCCACAGGCTTGTTCACAGGTAAGTGCCCCCGGAAATTAAGGAAAATGACATGTCAGCTTTAGTTCAACTGCAATCCACACCATCCCCCCGTCGAGATGTGCACAATGTCCGTTCCAGCGAGACCTTTGGCAACTTTGAGACCCTGGTAGAGGGCTGGTATTGGGCCATTCAGTCTAAAGAGGTCAAAAAGGGCAAGGTCAAGCCTCTTCAGATGCTGGGACGGGACTTGATTGTGTATCGAGGAGTGGACGGCGTGGCTCGGGTAATGGACGCCTACTGTCCCCATATGGGGGCCCATCTCGCCGAGGGGAGCGTCGAGGGCAACGACATCAAGTGTTTTTTCCACCATTGGAAATACGATCCCTGTGGCACCCTCGTGGATATCCCCTGCCAAAAGAGCCCCGTGAAAGCCGGAATTAAGGCGTGGCCCACCAAAGAGCGCTACGGCCTGGTGTGGGTGTGGGCCGGAGAGGCTGAGCCTCGTTATGATGTGCCCTTTATCCCCGAGCTTAAAGAGCATGAAGAAGACAGCGGCTTTGGTAACGTCTTTGAGAAGGGGTGCCACCCCAATATTGTGATGGTTAACGCCATCGACGAGCAGCACTTTCACTCTGTGCACCCCCTTGCCTCCTCCCTTGCCGATGGCCTCCACTTTGAGATTAAGCCCTACAATGAGAATTGTTTGATCTTCGATAATGATCGAAGCGTTCCGGACACCAACATCGTTACTCGATTTCTCAGTCGCTTTTACGAGGGCCCGCTGACTTACCGAATGGTCTATTGGAACGCCTCAACAGGTTCGGTGACTGTCGGGCCTGATATGCTTCATTTCCACATTATTTTTGCTCTACGCCCCACAGCGCGAGGGACCGCAGAGGGCCAGACCATTTTGGTGACAAAGCAGCGCAAGGGCGTTGTGGGCTGGTGCATTAATCGAGTGGCCCTTTTTCTCACTAAAATCGTTGGAAATTATTTTGCCAAAGGGGACACGCAGGTTTTTCAGACCATCAAGTGGAACTTCGCGAACCCCATTAAGGCCGACCGTCCCATCATCTCTTTTATCAAGCACCTCAACGGGCAAAAGCTGGTTCATTGGGGAGACTGGACGGTCGTAGACAACCCGTCGGTGACTGACTCCGCCGAGGTAAACGCGGGGGCCACGTCATGAGGGCCATGAGAGCACAGACCGTCTCCGTAACAACTGTGACGTTGTTTCAGCGTGACACCATGTTTGATTTGATGAGTCAGTATTACGACTGCATGAGCAGGGAGCGTTTTGACCAGGACCTCGACGCCAAGGATGACGTGATTCTCTTGCTTGATGCAGAATCAGGCGATGTGAAAGGCTTCTCAACGTTGAAGACCATCGAGACGGAGGTTGACGGACGAACCATTCGAGCTCTCTTCAGCGGTGACACCGTGGTCGATAAGGCCTATTGGGGGCAGCGAGTTTTGGGGAAGGAGTTTCTTAAATACCTCTTCATTCAAAAGGCAAAACACCCCTTCAGCGATTTTTATTGGATGCTGATTAGCAAGGGATACAAGACCTACCTGCTATTGGCCAACAACTTCAGTGAGCACTACCCCCGTTACGAAGAAGAGACCCCCCCGGCCTACCAAAGGGTTCTCGACAAAGTGTCCGGAGAACTCTTTGGAGATTGCTACGATCCTCAAACAGGGGTCATTGTCTTTAAGGAATCTCTCGGCCAGTTAAAGGAAGGCATCGCTGATGTGCCCTGCGACGTCGCGTTAGAGAATCCGCGAATTCAATTTTTTGCAGAGCGTAACCCACGCTGGGCCGAAGGGGTAGAGCTTGCTTGTCTGGCCAAAATGACGTGGTCGATGCCTTTTTATTATGCCCTGAAGTCATGGTGGAAGTTGATTGGACGTCGCTGGCTTTCAGAGGCGGAGTCGCGGGTGCAGGTTCCCGTGGTAA